>JBEVJT010000187.1:0-19115 GCA_040510075.1 Xanthobacteraceae bacterium
GTTGAGCGCCTCGGCGGTTTTTTTGGCAGCGAAGTGCACTTCGTTACCCGCGTCGTTCATCAGCTTCTGGCCGTTCTCAATCGCCAGCGCCTGAAGCATCCAATACGGATAACCGGTGCTCGGGATTTCCACTCCCCAGCGGATGACATTACCCACCGAATCTTTCTTCACGAGTTTTTTGCCGGACTCGCGCATCTCATCCCAGGTGCCCGGCGCTTTGTTGCGGTCGAGGCCCGCCTCGCCGAATGCATCCTTGTTCCAGTAGAGCACAATGGTGGAGCGCTGGAATGGAATACCCCAGGTCTTGCCGCCGATGCGCCCGTTCTCCATGAAGGCGGGGTAGAAGCTCGCAAACCAGCTCTTGTCGGCAACGAGGTCGTCAAAAGGGACGATGGCGTTTTCGTCGATGAGCGTGAAGGCATCCGTGGACAGGAGGACGCTCAGCTGCGGAGGCTGGCCTCCCTTCATTGCCGTCATCGCTTTCGTCATCGTGTCGGTGTAGTTGCCCGCATAGATCGCCTGCACGTTGATCTCGGGATTATCTTTATGGAAGCGCGCCACGAGATCATCGACAATCTTCGGGATCGGCCCGCCCACTGCCACCGGATAGTACATGGCGAGATCGACGGCGGAGGCCGGTTCACTAAACAGCGCAAAACTCCCGGCCAGCGCACAGACGAATGCGGCTCTACATAGATCGATCTTCATGGAATTCCTCGCGAGTGAATAATGGAGCGCTACAGGCGAGCGGCGACCGCCACGACAGCTTCTCTCCGGTCCTCGATCCGCACCCCGGTTTTTCTGTCGAACCGATGCACATGCTCCGGTAACCAGTCGAGCTGTACCACGTTGCCGGGACGCGATGGACTGAATCCCTCCTGGCGAAATGCCGCAGGGTGTCCGTCGACGTCGCATATGACGATGCTTTCAGCGCCGAGATGTTCAACCGCGGTAACTGTTGCCCGCATGCCTCCGCCTGCCACGACGCGCAGATGCTCGGGTCTGATGCCGAGCAGCACCTCGTCCCCGCACGGGAGGAGGTTCATGGCCGGCGTGCCGATAAACCGCGCGGCAAAAGTGCTTGCCGGGCGGTGATAGAGGTCCTGTGGCGGGCCGCTCTGCTCGATGCGCCCCTCGCGCATCAGCACGATACGATCGGCCATGGTCATTGCCTCCGTCTGATCGTGGGTGACGTAAATCATGGTCATGCCGAGGCGCTGCTGCAGCGCGCGGATCTCGGTGCGCATCTCGTGTCGCAGCTTCGCATCGAGATTGGACAACGGCTCGTCCATGAGACACACGGGCGCTTCTGCAATAATGGCGCGGCCGAGTGCGACGCGCTGGCGCTGGCCGCCCGAGAGCTGCGCCGGCTTGCGGTCGAGGAGAGCGTCGAGGCCTACGATTTCCGCAACGCGCTTGAGCCGGCTACGGCGTTCGCTGCGCGGGACCCCTCGTGCGCGCAATCCGAAAACGATGTTCTCGCCCGCGGTGAGGTGCGGAAACAGCGCATAGGACTGGAACACCATGGCAATGCGCCGTTCGGCTGGCGGCAAATGCGTGACGTCCCGGCCGCCAATGGTGATGGTTCCAGTATCGACTTGTTCTAGGCCTGCAATCAAACGCAGCGTCGTTGATTTACCGCAACCCGAAGGGCCGAGCAGAACGACCAGCTCGCCCGCCTCAGCATTCAGGCTAATGCTCTCGACCGCACGTGCCGCCCCCCAGTACTTCGAAACGCTGCGGAGCGCGACCTCTGACATCCCATCTCTCCCCTGCCGTGAGGTTACCGCTGCGCGTGACGCGAAGACAAGTTTCCCTCATTCATTGCACCTGTCTTAAGATGCACGCGAGCCCCGGTTCGACAGGAGAGCGCGATGTGGGAAGAGTTCAAGAAGTTTGCGATGCGAGGAAACGTGGTGGATCTGGCGGTAGGCGTGATCATCGGAGCAGCCTTCGGCGCCATCATTTCTTCTTTGGTCAATGATATCATCATGCCCGTCATTGGCGCGGTAACGGGCGGGCTTGATTTCTCGAACTACTACCTCGGCCTGAGCAGCCATGTGCAGAAAGGTCTCTCCTATGCGGATGCGAAGAAGGAAGGGGCTGTGCTGGGTTGGGGACAGTTCGTTACCGTTGGGCTCAATTTCTTCATCGTTGCCTGGGTGCTGTTTTTGGCGATTAAGGGCATAAACAAACTGTATGTCCAGGAACCGCCTCCCCCGAGCGTCAAGCCGGAATTGCAGCTTCTCACGGAAATTAGAGATCTTCTGAAACGCTGAATTCCTCGCCTCAGAGAGGGCTAATAATGTTACAAGACTCTCAGTCGCGCCGCGCGTTCTTCAAAGCCGTGGCGGCCGGCGTAAGCGGCGCCGTGGTTCCAATCGGCTTTCGAGCCGAAGCGGCAGTCGGAGGACCCACGATCTGGAGTGCCGAGTATTGGGCTCAGAAGGGCACGATCCAGCTCAACCTGTGGCGCAAGCGCGCGGGCGCACCACAAGCCGGCGAGGTGCCGCTGCCCGTGGTCGTCTTCGTGCACGGCTCGTCTCTGTCGTCGCGCACGAGTTACGATCTCGCCGTGCCTGACGGCGGCGAATATTCGCTCATGAACGTATTCGCGCGCCTGGGCTTTGACGCCTGGACCATGGACCATGACGGCTACGGGCGCTCGGGTAGCTCGGGTAACAACTCGGATATTGCAAGCGGAGTTGAGGATCTCCGAGCGGCCGTGCCGGTGCTCATGCGCGAGACCGGCCGCAGCAAGTTTCACTTCTTCGGCACTTCGTCGGGCGCGATCCGCGCCGCTGCATTCGCCCAGGCCCAGCCTGAACGCGTGGACCGGCTCGTGCTCGTGGCCTTCACGTACAAGTGTACCGGATCGCCTACATTGCAGGATCGCGCCAAGCAGGTGGAATTCTATCGCACCCACACTCGTCGCCGGCGCGACCGCGCCATGATCCGTTCGATCTTCACGCGTGACAATCTCGTCTCAAGCTACGATGCAGCCGTAGCCGACGCCATCGCAGAGGTCGAGTTGAAGTTCGGGGAAGAAGTGCCCACCGGCACCTATCTGGATATGACGGCCAATCTGCCGCTCGTCGATCCGACCAAGATTTCAGCCCCGGTCGCGCTGATCCGCGGCGAACGCGACGGCATCGCAAGCTTTGACGATCTGTTCGATTTTTATCGCCAACTCCGCAATGGGGACCGCGTGTTTATTACGCTGCCCAACACGGCACACAGCCCGGACTTCGCCAAGAACCGCCACCTTTTATGGCATGCAACCCACGCTTTCCTCACCGCGCCCGATCCGGTTGCGGTGGATCCTCCGCAATGAAGAATTCGCGCAGCTCACGATAGGTTTCTTGTGGCGCTTCTTCGGAAAGATAGTGACCGCAGGGCAGTGCCGCGCCGCGCACGATGTTTGAGGCATAAAGCGTCCACACCTCGGCCGGCTTGTGATTGCGCCCTACGCCTCCGGTTGCGCCCCATAACAGCAACACGGGACATTCGATCTTGCGGCCGGCGGCGAAGTCCTGTTCGTCCATCGCAAGGTCAACCCCGTGCGTGGCGCGATAATCCTCGCAGATCGCATGCACTGTTGCGGGATTGCGGTAGCAGCCCTTGTATTCGGCAAGCGCTTCGGGACTGAAGAAGCTCAATCCCTGACTCGTCTTCGAAAGCTTCTTTTCGATGAAGTAGTCCGGATCGGCGCTCATCAGCCGTTCGGGAAAATCGTAGGGCTGAATCATGAAGAACCAGTGCCAGGAGAACGTCGCCCACTGGCGGGTCACATGGTTGAGCAGGTGGTGCTGCGGCATAATGTCGAGGATTGCGGCGCGCGCGACGCGCTCCGGATGATCGAGGCACATGCGGTGCAGCACGCGAGCGCCGCGGTCATGCCCGGCGCAGTAGAATCGCCTAAAGCCGAGCTTCGCCATGACTTCGATCTGATCACTGGCCATGGAGCGGAATGAGTAGGCGCTATGGTCAGCGCCGCCCGGTGGCTTCTCGGAATCCCCATAGCCGCGCAGATCCGTTGCGACGACGGTGAACTCGCGCGCGAGCGGCGGCGCAACGCTGTGCCACGAGACATGAGAGAAAGGGTTGCCGTGCAGCAGCAGCACCGGCGGCCCTTGTCCGCCGTAGAGCGTCGTAATGCGCGCGCCTGAAGTCTGAATTTCGGCCCGGGTGAAGCCTTCAAACACGTCTTAACGCGTGAGCACGATGAATTCCGTGGCGCGCCCCGTTTCGCGACCCAGTCCCTCGTCGGAGACGACCAGCGAAGAGCCGGGGATCAGCAGCTCGCTAATCTGGTCGATCGCTTCTTTAGGGAATTGGATACGATTGAGCGCTTCGGCAGGACCGGATGGCGGCTTGGCCGACGGGATCACCCTCGGCGGCTCCCTGAATCGCCCCCTGCGCACGCCTGGCTCGACGCTGCTGCCGTCCGTCGGAATAGACATTAGATTCCAGCGCATGCCGCTGCCGTTTTCCTGCGCGCCCATGGCGGTGAAAACATGTGTGCCCAGGGGCCGATCGGGCTCCTCGATCGTGATCGGCATCTCAAAAACCGGGATAAATCCCTGCCGAACGAAGATCTTCTTTTCCTTGCGGCTGACGAAGACTGCGACTTGGCCAGCCCGCTTGGCCGGCTGATCGACTGATTTGTACCGCGGCGTGATCGGCTTGCGCGGTTCATCCGTCGGGGCAGGCTTGACGCTTTCCTCGTTCGCCGATGCTTCTGCGGGCGCCGGCGAAACCGTGCTGGATGTGACCTCGGTTGAACCAGCGGGCTCTTTCGGGACTTCGACCGATTTGCGAAGCTCCGCTCCACTTACGCCGGGCTCTGCCGGCTTTGCTTCCTGCGTCTTCTCGGCAGCCGCCGGCTTGGAAAGATTGCGTTCTTCAATCGGCTCAACGCGTGCGGATTCGCCGATTTTGCCCTCGCCGGATTGGCCGGCTTGGATTGTTTCGGGATTGGCATTGATGCGGTGTTGCGGCTCTTCGCTCGCGGTTAGGGGGACGACGTCCTTGGCACCTCTTTCTTCCGTCTGTGCCAGCACTATCGCATGCGACCCGCCCTGACCGTCTGTGGGGCCGATCATGGCAATGGGCGGCTCCCCGGGTTTGGCTTTGGGCGCGAACAATTTGGCATGATCGAAATCGGCCGGCACGACTTCGTTGTGCACAACCAGGACGCGCACGCCGAGTTTCGTGACTGGCCAAAGCTTCTGGGCGAAATCGTGCGTCAACCGAATGCATCCATGCGAAGCCGGATGCCCGGGCACCACGCCCTCGTGCATGGCCACGCCCGACCAGGTGATGCGCTGCATGAAAGGCATGGGCGCGCCGCTATAAATGTTCGAATGATGAAAGCGGTCTTTTTCGATGATGCTGAAGACGCCGAAGGGCGTGGGATGTCCGGGTACGCCGGTCGAAACCGGGCCCTGCGCGACGCGCTGGCCGTTGCTGTAGAGTGTGACCTTCTGGATCCCGACATTGACCACGATCTGCAAAGGACCCTTCGGCATCTCGCCGAAACCCGCTTCTTTCCTGGGCTCCTTCTTGGCTTCGCTGCCTTCGTGACGTACTTGGCTGACGGGCCGTACTCTGCGAACGTAATAATTGCCATAGCTGGCCTGCCACCCGTAGTAACGCAGGCTTCGCGCCTCGGCGGATTGCGAAAGGCTCAGTAAGGCCGCAACGGTCACGCCCGCAGCGAGGGCCGCACGCTGGCTGTTCTTACGGCCGTAGCCGAATTGTGGCGCTGGCCAGAGGGAATTCACCAAGACACTCTCCGCTTTTCTGTGATGAGGGACGCGTTCGGTTTTCCTGCAAAGCGTGTCCGTGGATTACCCCTTCCGGCTGCTTTCATGCTCGCTGATTCACGCTGCACAATATGCGCGCCGCGCGCGCAAAGTCGATAATGTTATGACAAGCGGCGGGGCATCGCCCCCCGAGGAATCTGAACCGATTCGGTAAACAAATCTAAGCGACGGGAGGCCTCCCCACCATCAATTCATCCCATTGAGGTTAAAGGGGAAATCGTCGGTCGCCGGAAAGCCCCGGAGCTAGCCTTCGAGCGTCCGGCTCACATCGTCGAACAAGTCCTCGCTTGCGATTTTTCGCTCGATGAGGCTTTGCTGCAACGCATAGCCGATGACCATCTCCAAGGCGGGACGGCAGGCGTGAAACCCGCATGGAAGAAAATCGATGTCGCCAGGCTTGGGAATTCCAGCCGCCTGCTTGCTCGCGACGAACAGGCGGTAAATCTCGCGTATCGCTTCCGGAGCCGAGGTCGCGAGTTTCTCGGTTACGACCAGCATATGGTTGATGGGCACGGTGTTGTGGTGCTCGTACCACCGCTGCGCCGCGGCTAGTGGCTGCGGAATGACAGGAATAAGTGTCGCGTCGCTGGGAAGCTCTGCCCCGTAAATCGCCGCATCGATGTCGCCGTGCCGAAGCATTGCGAGCAGGTTCTTGCTGTTTGACGCGCGCTGGACCTCCGGCGGATCGTGGTATTCGGCAACGTGGGCGTCCTCCAACGTGACCCACTGTACGCGCTTCGGATCCACGCCGTAATCATTTTGCAGAATACCCCGCACCCACATGGCCGTGGTCTGGCTATATGAGCGCACGCCCACACGCTTGCCCGCAAGCCGCTCCGGCGTGACCGGATTGCTGGAACTGCACAAAATCGTGCCGTGCTGAAAGCGGCCCATGACGGTGATTGGCAGCAGCACGAGCGGTTTGCCATAGCTCTTGGCCTGCACATATGTGGCGATGGCCATCTCGCTTACATCAAACCTTTGCTCGCGCACCATCAGCTTGAAAAACCGGTTAGCAGGTTTGATGTCCGAGAAAGTGAATTTCAGATCGCTAGGTTGTTGTATTTGCCCGCGCTTAAGGGGGACCGTGTTGGGATAGTCATCAAGTGCAACGGAAAGCAGCATCGGATCGTCTCGCCCAAGCTTCGACCAGCTTATCGCGTCGCAAAATTACAAATCAGCTAAGAACTGCATCTTCCGAGAGGGGAACCTCAAGCCCCCCCACGCGTTGACGATAACCGAAAAGAAGGAGCCGGACCATGCTTGGATGGGCCCTGACGTTTCTGATCATTGCGCTTATTGCTGCGGTGCTAGGCTTTGGCGGCATTGCGGGTTTCGCAATAGAGATTGCGAAAATCATCTTCTATGTGGCCATCGTTCTGTTTCTGATATCGGCCATTTTCGCCCTCGTCCGCGGCCGTTCGCCGACGATGCCGTAGGCTGCCTACGGCACCCGAGCGCACTAATACTTGTTTCTGGCCGGGGGCTTGTCCCGGCCAACTCCATTTGGATATCCGCTGGGAGCGTCCCGAGGACAACGGCTTGGTTTTTGCAGGCTCGTCCGGTCCGCCCGGCTGGCCACAACGAAGACCCCGGGGCTACTCCTCCCGGGGTCCGGCATCCGCTCCGATCAGTTTGTTAGCGCCAGAACAGCGCCAGCAGAATGATGATCGGTAGCGGAATTCCAAGCAGCCAAAGCAGTGCACCGCGTCCAAAAGTCATTGTTCGTCTCCTTCGGCTTCACGCTACCATGCTGATAAACGCGCTGCCGTCGCTCGAGTTCCGGGCGGTGTGTCTCGGCGCGTTCTTCCCCGGCTTAACGGGCGATCACGGTGCTTTGCGAGGATGAGCCTGCAACAAATCTTGTTATGGCGCCTGCGATCTTCGCGCCACCCGCAACTGAAGGCTCAATAGGATTTGCGAAGTCCTCGTCCCTGTCGCAGATGAGCCGCAGATCGATTAGCGTGATGGCATGCGAGAACACCTCGCGGGTGATGCAATCGTTGATCATGGTGAGCGCAACGCTTGCTCGCTTGCGGAGATCGGGCTCCGGAAAACGCGCATCATAGATCGTGCAGACCGCCGTCGGCAGCACACGCGAGCGTACGTTCGATAACATGGAGCGATAGTTATGCTCGAACCGGTCGCGCACGGCGCCAAGCCTGTCCAAAACGGCGCCCACCGAGCCCGCCCTCTCCTCCAGGACTCCCGCCTCGAGAAGCGCATCGTTGCCCCCGATACTCACTACCAGGTGGCTCGCATCGGCCGGCAAACGGCTCAGTTGCTCTCCAATGTCCCGGGTCGTGGCGCCATCCACCGCATTCAATGTCGCCCGCCAGCCCTTCGGCAGGACCGCACGCAGCTGCCGGATGACATCGGGGCCGTTTCCCACATAGGCAGCGTTGTCGAAGATTGAATCACCGAGAAGGACAATGTGGCTCATCCCAGGCGCGCTCTTTCCTGGATTACTGAATGCATTGGTGAAACATGAAGCGGCGGCGCCTGCAAGCATGTCGCGCCGGGATGGCAATTGGAGATGACACGGGTCAGAGATCGCACAGCCAGGCGCAACTCTGATCGCCTTCAGCCGCGTTGGCGCGCTGCCTAGGGCGCTGGTGCGAGGAGATCGAGTTCCTTGGCCCATCCAAAGAATGCTGTGGCCGCCCCTTGTACCTCCTGCTCGTTTCGAGCGCGTTCCAGCCGATGCAGCACTTCGTCCCGTGCATCGACGCCTGGCCGCGCCTCGTGCTCGCGCAGCAGTGCGATGGCATCCGCAATTGAACGGATGGTGCGGCCGTCGCGCAAGTGCAGCTCTGGGGTGATGAGGAGTTTGGCGGGGCTTTCCATGGCCCCCTAACCGCGCTCGCGGCGCATGGTTCCGGGACACTGCTTCGGATACTCAACGCGATGGGGTAACCGAAGCCGTGCATCGCGGATGCCGGTCGGGTTTTCGTCGCTTCTGCTAGCCGGAGACAAAGCGCCCTGGCGCTTGCATGTTAATGTCGCTCAACCCAACGTGAGCTATGGCCCCCTCAACGTATCCCGCGCTGAACGCAAAGTTATGTGAAGATTTGCAATAGGGGCATTTGCATCTGACGCTCTTGCGCCACCTTTCGACGAGAATTCTCGCATCCGCCTTCACTTGATACTCGATCTCTCCCTTCGTCGTAGGACAGAGGAATTTGAGCGTGACGAATGAACGCATGACTGATTAATGCGCTGGGTCGACTTGTGTTCCTATGTCAGGTTTAATGCTCAGGGCAGCACCGGCGCAATAGCGCTGGCGCATTCCTCCGATTTATTGGTTCGCCGGAATACCCTTGGCTATGCGCTTATCTGTGGACACCTTCAAACCGTGGCGAGCGCTACTTTTGTCGCTGGCATAACCACCACGTCGACCTGCCCGTCCCCGGCACACATCAGATGCATCGTCTTGCATGCTGGGCAATAAATCTTCACCGAAAGTGAGCGGACCTTCGCCAGGCTGCTTTCGTCCGTGTGCACCCCGCTGTCGATTCTTTCACCTGTCGCCGGACACCGAAAGACCAAAACGCCCATGGACATTTCCTCGCTCCGGTCGGAACTTTCGCACAAGGCTACCCACGCTCATTAACCCAGGTGATTCTGTCGGTTATTTTCCTGAGATCCGCTTGTGCAGCCAGTACAGAGCAGCAGGTGCCCATGCCTTTGAATTACGAGCGCGTAATTGCCTTTCGCCCCCCCGAAATTCGGGTGAGCTACGGCAGCCGGGACTGCATTCTGTACGCCCTCGGGATTGGGCTCGGGCTTGATCCACTCGATCGCGGCCAACTCAAATTCGTTTACGAGGGCGCAGGTCTCACGGCTTTCCCAACGATGGCGGCCGTCCTTGGTTGGCCCGGCCGGCTGACCAATCCCGATTTCGGCATCGACGAAACCCGGGTGGTCGCGGGCGACCTGAAAGTCGCGCTGCACCAGCCTCTTGCAGCGCAGGGCTGCTTCCTCAGTCGCGCCCGCGTAAGGGAGGTCATCGACAAGGGGCCGGGCAACGCCGCGATCGTTCTCAATACGCGGGACCTCGTGGCGGAAGACGGTACGGTCATAGCGACCGTGGACAGCAGCACCTTTGCGCGGGGACACGGCGGCTTCGGCGGCCCCATGAAGGAGGGCCCGCGCCCTGCTGCAGTGCCCGATTGCGCGCCGGACCTCATTTGTGATTTGCCGACCTCGCCGAACCTCGCCCTGCTTTACCGCCTGAATGGTGATGACAACCCGCTTCACGCCGATCCTGAGCGCGCTAAACTTGCGGGATTCGAGCGGCCGATTTTGCACGGCGCGGCGAGTTTCGGGATTGCGGCACACGCCATCCTGCGTACCTGTGCCGCCTATGATGCCGAGCGGCTCGCGACAATCGAGTCGCGCTTCTCACGCCCCATTTTCCCGGGCGAGACGATCCGCACGGAGATATGGCGTTCGCATCAGCATATTTCGTTTCGGTGCCGCGTCGTCGAGCGCGATGCGCTGGTGCTCAGCAATGGCCTCGCGTTATTACGCAGCTGAACCGGCTTGGCCCTTGGCATTTACCGGAAAATTGCGCCTCCCTGGTCAATGTGGAAAAACCCGCGCCTGAAGCATGCGCGCGAGGTCGCTTGTGACAGGCGTATGGAACTGATCCGTTCGCAGGAAATTGTGAAGGTCTTGGTTGGAGGGCACGTTCGTGCAGGCACTGTTCATTGGACAGACTTACATCGACGTGACGTTCCTGACCGATCATCTGCCGGTCGGGGATGAGAAGCACGTCGCCTCCGCCTATGCGGTGTCATTCGGCGGGAACGCGGTGACGGCCGCCTTCTGCTGCGCCAAGCTTGGCGTCGTGCCGGATCTCATCACGACGATGGCGCAAGATTGGCTCGGGCGCATGTTTCTGGACATGGCCGCGAAATATGGAATTCCAGTGCACCCGCGGCTGGTCAGATCCTCCTCGCTTTCCTTCATCATGCCCCACGAGGGCAAGCGCGCCATCGTGCGTTGCCGTGATTCCGATTACCTGCATCCGTTTCCTCACCTCAACCTCTCCGGCTGCCGCGCGTTGCATATTGATGGGCACTAGCCAGATGCCGCCATTCATTATGCCAAGCTCTGCCGCTCCGCGGGCATTCTAACCTCGCTCGATGGCGGGGGGGTGCGGGCGAACACCCATGAATTGCTTGAGCACATCGATGTGGCCATCGTGGCCGAGCGACTGTGTGAGCAGATGAAGTTCAGTCCCGCGGCCATGCTCGAGTATTTGAAAGATCGCGGCTGTCGCATCGGCGGTGTGAGCATGGGGGAGCGGGGACTTGCCTGGTATGACGAGACCGGCGTCATGCGCTTACAGCCTGCACTTGAAAGTGCCGCCGGGACGCGTTATCGACACCAGCGGGGCCGGCGATGTGTTGCACGGCGCATACATCTATTCCTACCTGGCGCATCCGGGTAGGAAATGGGAAGCGCATTTCGAGTTCGCGCAGGCGGCATCGGCCCACAAGATTCAGTATCTCGGGAACGAGGCAGGATTGCCCACGCTCAATGAGGTGGAGGTGGTGCGGCGCGAGCTCGCGCCTCCGCATCGGCTGCGCGCGTAAGTGCGTATTGCGCTTGAGAAAGCGTGAACGACGTTTTCGAAACGTTGCCGCGCAAGCGGATTTAAAGATAGCTGCGCAACTGACGAGGAGACGACGAGCAGTTCTGCGCTTGGCGTTACGCGTATGCCCGGTTACGCGCGATGTCATTCTCAACTGGAATACTGAGCCAGGGAGAAAAATCTCGATCCAGAAGCTCGCCAAGCAGGGCAACTTCGCTCCGGAAATAATCCGTAAGCTCCTGGTGAAAATCGAGCGGCAAGGGCGTCCGCTGGCCAGCCTTTGACGTCAAACGCGTGATGCCGCGCATGATCCCGAGCCCTCTGCGGATTGGAATCCGGTTGCGGATGGCGCCAAGCAGCATGGCGGAGTCTCGCATCAATCCCAATCGCGGCTGCTGAAAGGCGTTGCGAATCGGAAACTCGGTACGGCCGTCGTCCTGCAATTGCAGGAAGCGCAGTGTGTCCTGATACACCCGGCGGGCGTGGTTTTTTAGGTCATCGAACACGATGACATGCACGCGTTCACGATCCACCAAACGGAACAATCGTTGCAGCTGGCCGCCCAGCTTGCAAAAATCCCCGTAGAGCGCGAAGTCTTTCTGGTAGCAGAGGCGAGGCAATGAGAGACCCTGCCGGCGTTCCTCCTGCAATCCCCACGCTTTTCGGAAATCGCACACGTCTTCCGTCAACGTCTTCACCGCCTCCGAGTGTAACGACGCCGCCATTATCTATTGGATTGCGCAACATAACGATAAAACGCGCTGCAGAATTGAACGCGAGGATATTTGCGACCGCCACTTTGGAATAGAGGTAATTGGTAGAGGCTTCGCCGATGATCATGTGCCGCTCGGTAGCGCCCGCGAAGCAACGCATGTATTCGCCGTCGTTGCGTGGGTAGGATGGAAACGGAATATCCTTGTCGAAATAACAAGGTTCTTTCGGCTCAGACATGAAAATGTGTGGATGCCCCGCCGGATATTCCTGAAATGAAGTCGTGCCGCACTTGGGCCCACCGATCATGAACAGGTTGGGCTTGCGTATCGTATTCATGCGTTTCGCCCCGGCGCTAAAAATGGTCGACCCACGCAAAGCATACGATTATGGCGCGGGTTGGTTGCAATGTGATATCTGCGCGATTTGAGCGGCAAAAAAACCCGGCGGTTGATGTTAGGAATCGGCATCATCGGTGCGAATTACGGACGCAACGTGTTGCTGCCCGCGTTTCGCAGCGATCCCAGGTGCGAAGTGGCGGCGCTTGCCGCAAGTACTGAGGCCCGTTCGAGCGAGCTTGCGCGGTCAAGCGGCATTGCCCGGGCCTTTGAAAACTGGGAGGAACTTGTGGACCACGACTCCGTCAGCGCGGTCGCAATTGCCGTGCCGCCGGACCTGCAGCCCGCCATGGCCCGCCGCGCGCTCGAGCGCGGCAAGCCCGTCTTTGTAGAAAAGCCGCTTGCGCCCGATCTTGCGGCTGCAGGCGACCTGCTCGCAACCGCGCAGCGCAGCGGTCGCCCGCACATGATCGATTTCAACTTCCCAGAGCTCTCCACCTGGCAACGGGCAAAGGACATGATCGCAGGCGGCGAGATTGGGCGCCTCCGTCACGTGGTGGCGACTTGGAATATGGAAAATGCGGCGGTGCGCATGGGCGTGAGGAACTGGAAGACGACGCCCAGCCGGGGGGGCGGCATTCTGGGCAATTTCGTATCCCACTGTTTCCATTATCTCGAATGGTTCTGCGGTCCGATCTGCGGGCTCGGTGGGCGGGTTTTCACGTTGTCGGACGGCGAGACACAAGGCAGCATCGCGCTTGCTTTTGTTTT
The DNA here is from genome assembly GCA_040510075.1 of Xanthobacteraceae bacterium. GTDB lineage: Bacteria > Pseudomonadota > Alphaproteobacteria > Rhizobiales > Xanthobacteraceae > VAZQ01. Next base: position 13,251 of record JBEVJT010000187.1, read on the forward strand.
CGCGTCGGGTGCAGGCGGAAGCCTGCAGATGAGCTGCGCGTCGTTTCTGGGATCTGGTCACCGCATCGAACTTTATGGCGAGGATGGCACTCTCGTTCTGAACAATCCGACCTCCGATTATTTCCGCGGCTTCAAGCTGATGCATGCTCGCAGAGGCGCAAGCTCACTCCGAGTCGCGCCGATTCCCGATGACACTGTCCCCGCTGGAACAGATTCACGTGTCGTCCCTGTTTCGCGCCTGATCGGGCGCTTCATTGATGGGTGCATCGACGGCAAGCCCGTGGCGCCCGGCTTTGTCGAAGGCTATCGTGTGCAATACCTCATCGATGCGGCATGGCGAGCCCATTGCACCGGCCGCTGGATCGATGTGGCGGTATCCGAGCATGCATCATGAGCGGCCGCCGCGTTCTTGTAACGGGCGGCAGTGGCTTCATCGGTTCTGCGCTGGTGAAGGCGTTGCTCAGGAGGGGCGACCTGGTGCGCGTTTTGGACGACAATTCGCGCGGCTCGCTGCGCCGCCTGGCCGAAGTTCAGCATGATATCGAGTTCGTCCATGGGGATATTCGCGATGCACAAGCGGTGGAGGAGGCGACGCGCGGCATGGAAGAGGTCGACCACCTCGCCTTCATCAATGGCACGGCGACGTTTTACAGCGCGCCCGATCTCGTTCTGGACGTCGGCGTGCGGGGCATCGTCAATGTGATCGATGCCTGCAGGCGGCATGGTGTGGGCACCCTCGTGCTTGCTTCCAGTTCCGAGGTCTATCAGTCGGCTGCGGTGGTGCCGACTGACGAGAGCGCGCCCCTCGTTGTTCCTGATCCGCTCAATCCCAGGTTTTCCTATGGCGCGGGCAAAATCATCAGCGAAATGATGGCGATCAATCATGGACGCAAGCATTTGCAGCGCGTCCTGATCTTTCGCCCGCATAATGTGTATGGACCCGACATGGGGTTCGACCATGTGATTCCGCAGTTCGCCGTTCGGCTGCACAAATTACGTGAGAAAGGCGCTAGTGGAGCCCGCCCGTTCCCGATTCAGGGAAGCGGGACTGAGACCCGCAGCTTCTGCTACATCGACGATCTCACAGCGGGTGTGATGATTGTGCGGGAGAACGGCGAGCACTTGGGGATCTATCACATCGGAACCGCCGAAGAGGTCCCCATTGCTGCGCTCGCCCAACGCATGGCGAACATCGCCGGCATGGAAATCATTCTCCAGCCTTCGGCAGCGCCGCAGGGTAGCGCGCCGCGCCGTTGCCCGGATATTTCGAAGATCGCTGCGCTTGGATACGAACCCCGCGTGAAGCTCGATGACGGGCTGGTGCCCACCCTCGATTGGTATTGGGCGCATGCCACCGCCGAGCCCGTTGTAGTTTGAGGAGGCGCGCCTTGCTTCCGGAAAGAGTTGCCCGGGCCGCCGGGAGCGGCGCAAGCGTGCCGGTCGAATGCTGCCAGGTGTGTGGGCATGCGCCTTTGAGCAAGGCGCTTTCCCTAGGCTATATGCCTCCTGTCAATCAGATGGTGCCGGTGGGGCAGCCTGCGCGCCAACAATCTTGGTTTCCCACCGAGCTGTTGCATTGTCCGCGATGCGAACTGGTCCAGCTCGGGCTTGCGGTTGATCCGATCATCATCTTTCCCCCCGAATATCCTTACACCAGCGGCACGACGAAATTGCTGCGCGACAACTTTGCCGAACTCTACCGCGAAGCATCAGCGGTGCTGAAATTGTCGTCGCAGGATCTGGTCGTGGATATCGGGTCGAACGACGGCACGTTGCTTTCCAACTTCAAGGCAGGCGGGCACAGGGTGCTCGGCATCGAGCCGACTGACGTCGGCCGGATTGCCGCCGAGAAAGGCGTTCCCACGCTGGCGCGTTACTTTACTCCCGCCGTGGCCCGCGAAGTGAACCGCGAGCACGGGCAGGCGCGTGTCGTGACGGCGGCAAACTGCTTTGCGCATATCGAGGACGTGCACGCGGTGCTTGCGGGAATTCTCGACATGCTCGCGCCGAATGGAGTGTTTATTTCCGAATCGCATTATCTCATCGGGTTGATGGATCGCCTTCAGTACGACACCGTCTATCACGAGCACCTTCGCTACTATTCGCTTACGAGCCTGGCGCATTTGCTGGAGATGCACGGGCTCGAAATTTTCCACGCGCGCCCGATCCCGACCCATGGCGGCTCAATCCGTGTCTATGCCGCGCGTCCGCATGAGCGGCAAATATCGGACAGCGTGGCAAAACTGATCGCTTCGGAACCGCGCGGCCCGGCCCTGCAGGCGCGGCTTGCCAGTTTCAGACGCGAGGTGATGCTCTCTAAGCTGCGACTGCTCGCGCTGATCCGCGACCTCAAGGAGAACGGCGCGAGCATCTGCGGCATCAGCGCACCCTCACGCGCGAGCACGTTGCTCAATTACGTCGGCCTTGACGAGACGATCATCGACTACGTGTGCGAGATCACTGGATCGCTGAAGATCGGCAAATACATGCCCGGCACCTCCATCCCGGTGGTGGAGGAGAGCCGGCTGTTTGTCGATGAGCCCGACTGCGCCATTATCTTTTCCTGGCACATTGCCGACGAGCTTGCTCCCAAGCTGCGTGCGAAAGGCTTCCGCGGAAAACTGATTTCGCCCTTGCCTGTGCCGCAAGAACTGTAAATACCTTCCGCTCGAACCGCGAGAAATCACCTAGGCCTATGCGGGTAGCGCGGATGCGCAGGTAAGAATGTAGGGATGGGGGACTGAATTGCATCTTCAGAAACGCGTGCTGATCACCGGCGGCTCCGGTTTCCTCGGGTCGCATCTATGCGAACGCCTGCTGAACGATGACGCGGATGTCCTCTGCATTGACAACTTCTTCACCGGCACGCAGCGCAATGTCGAACATCTGCGCGATCACAAACATTTCGAGTTGTTGCGCCATGACGTGACTTTTCCGCTCTACGTGGAAGTTGATGAGATTTACAATCTGCCTTGCCCCGCTTCTCCAGTGCATTACGAGCACGATCCCGTGCAAACCACGAAGACGAGCGTGCACGGGGCCATTAACATGCTCGGTCTCGCCAAACGCCTGCGCGCGAAGGTCCTGCAGGCCTCGACCTCCGAAGTCTATGGCGATCCCGAAGTGCATCCGCAGCACGAGGAATACTCGCGTCAATCCGATCGGAGTGCGCTCGTGCTACGACGAAGGTAAGCGCTGCGCCGAGACTTTGTTCTTCGACTACTGGCGCCAGCATCGATTGCGCATCAAAGTCGGCCGTATTTTCAATACGTATGGTCCCCCCATGCATCCGAACGATGGGCGGGTGGTGTCCAACTTCATCGTGCAGGCTCTGCTCGGGCGCGACATAACTGTTTACGGCGACGGAACACAGACCCGCGCCTTCTGCTATGTGGATGATCTTATTGAGGGTCTCATCCTGCTCATGCGGAGCAAGGACGAAGTAACTGGTCCGATCAACCTCGGCAATCCGCAGGAATTCACGATCCTGGAACTGGCGAGAATCGTCATCGATCTCGCCGGATCGAAGGCGCGCATTGTGCATAAACCTCTCCCGGAGAATGATCCGCGCCAGCGACGGCCCGATATTTCGAAAGCCTCGGCGGTTCTGGGCTGGCAGCCGAAAACGCCCCTGACGCAGGGGTTGAAGAAAACTATGGATTATTTCGAAGCGTTGCTGACGGAACCAGGCGTCCGGCAGTTGCTGAGCGCGCAAGAATAGGGCCGGCGGTGCTCATGCGCACAGCGGGGCCTTCTTGATTGCACCGGCAGTGTTCGCGTATGCATGATGCATCTGCGTTCCGAGAAAGCAACGGGACCGCGGGCGTAGTTCAATGGCAGAACGGCAGCTTCCCAAGCTGCATACGAGGGTTCGATTCCCTTCGCCCGCTCCAAGGCTTAGCCCAACTCAGGTACGGAGTTTTACACGCAGTTTTACAGCCTTATGTTCTCTTTCTAGCCTCATTGAGCTGACGAATAGCGGCCTTTGTCGCCGCCGCGCGATCAACGTAGCGCCGGATGATCCGTTCGACCTGATCCTCGCTCCAGGCAAGAATTTCAGCGATGACGCGATTTGATAGCCTGCGACGTAGAACCGCGTTGCTGCCGTTCCTCTCAGGTCATGAAAGTGCAAGTCGCGCTTGTTTATGCCGGCGCGGATCTTCGCTCGATTAAACGCAGTCCCGAAGCCGTTCGGCTTCCAAGGGCGCCGACGCTGATTGGTCAGGATGACAGTCGAGTGCTTGGGAATGCGCGCGAGCACCTCTCGCAGGCCATCGTAAAGAGGAATGATCGCTTCGCGACGGCCGCGGCTCTTGCCGCTGGCAAGCGTGATTGCGTCTTCCTCGACATGCGACCAGGACAAGCGCAGCAAGTCGCCAAGACGCAAGCCGGTGTGCGACGCAAGGTCCACTGCATGGGCAATTTCCGCCGGGCACCTCCTTTTCAGCGCGGTAATATCGGCTTCGGTCCATATGATTTCCGAGCGGTCGCCGCTGTAAAGTTGCTTGATGCCCTCGCACGGGTTCCCTGCGATCTTGCCGAGAGGATCGACGGCATAAGAGAGCACGCGAGATAAAACCTGCATTCCATAATCAGCGGTGCGCGGTCGATCAGCCCATTGATTGCGCCAGCGGCGAATGACTGGCCGTATCTTCTCCGGCCGATCAAACTGCGCAATTCGAAGATCCCCAAAATAGTCCGCGATACGATCCAGCCATGGCGACCAATTCCTTCGCGTTGTGTCCGCCAGCTTCGCGTAATCGGGACTTGCTTTGTAGAGCATAACCAGCGACTCGAACCGGCCCGGCTCGGGGGTGCGACGACTCTCAACCGCTTCATTATAGGAGGCATGAAATTCCGGTGAGCCAGGCTCGCCCCGAAGACGCGGGCCGCCGCGCCAAGCGTAATAATAGGTTTGGCCCTTGACCGTCAGCTTATGAACGCCACGCAACTCAACTCTGACCATGGCGCGCCCCCCACTCCTCAAGCTCTCGATCCAAATCGTCTTGCGGTTTTGAATCTTGCGCCCCCGGGTTGCCCGTCACAACTTCAATCTTGCCAGTCTGTGGATCGATCTTGTAGCCGGTGACGCGCAGACCGGCTGCCGAAGCGGCTTTTAGGGCCCGCGTCCCGTCCCGCTGCCGAAATGTGGACGCACCGCGGGCCACCGCTACGCCTCTCGTTCGCGAAGCCAGAATTGCACGCACTCCTTGTGCAGCCAGACCAGATTATCGCCTGCGAGCTGGCGCTGTGTCTGCTGTCCGTCATGGCTGTTGCACTGAGCGCAGGGCGGGTGCTTGTCCTGCCCGTTACGGTGCGCGGGTGGGTTGCGATAAGGGGGTGGCCGTAGCGGCTCGGGTGGCGCGCGACGCAGGAACGCGGGCATCCCGTCATCGGCCAGTGCAGCGACAGGCGGACCGGGACTGAAATCGGGTGCTGGCTGAACAAGAGGCAAGGGGTCGCGAGCTTGGTCAAAATCGCGTGGGGCACCAGATTCGGGCTTTCGATCCGGACAAGCGTACAAACCCGCATGGCTGTGGGCTAAGTTGCACGATCCGTACAGAGCAGCTTCTTGTACGGATAAAAAAACGCGAGAAGTGCCCGTTCCATCGGCACTTGTACGTTTGTACGCTTCGGAAGCCAGACCAGGGGCCTCGCGGCCGTTTGGGCCATCAAGATAGCATTCCCACAATTCTTCAAAGTCCGCTCGTTTGTACCCTTTGCCCTGCGGCAGTCCCCGCGGATGCACCGTGTCCGAGATGATCCCGAACGGGCGGAGCAGGCCGGCAAGCTGCTTCTGGGTGATCTGCTTGCCCCGCCTCCATTCGAGCCATGGCCTCTCCGGGTCGTTGATCAGCTCGGTTA
>JBEVJT010000188.1:0-6391 GCA_040510075.1 Xanthobacteraceae bacterium
TGGCTGGGGGACTAGGATTCGAACCTAGATTAACGGAGTCAGAGTCCGCTGTTCTACCATTGAACTATCCCCCAATTTCGCTCGGCTGGCCCAAGATGTAGGCGGTTTCGCTTGGCTTTCCAAGCCGGGCTGAAGCGGCAAATCCTCTGACGTAGACCGGCCAACTATTTGTTTTTCGCTTGGCGCCTTTGCAAGTGCGGCTCGACGGACGACAGACGACAGAAGTGTCAGCGCATGCTGCTATGTCGTCTGTGTTCTGTTCTCCGTCCTCGGGTCCACTTTCCCGCGACGTATAGCAAAATTGTCACAGCCCTCGGGGCGCCCGTGCGCTAGTTATGGCCCCATGCGGCCACTGCTTGATTCGGCGGCAAACGAGCAGAGGCAGATCACGGGGAATCACATGCGGGCATTGGTTGCATCCGGTGTGGCGCTTGCGTTTCTGGCAATATCGGGGGCGGCCACCGCAGCCGATCTTCCCATGCGGGGGCCGTCAGTCGGCCAGCCGGTCCCGCCATACGATTGGAGCGGAATATTCTTCGGCGTCTCAATAGGCGTTGGGAACGGCTCGAGTACGCACACCGCGGCGGCGGGTGACCTCACGCCGCGCTTTGATCTAACCGGCGGCATATTTGGTCTCGCCCTCGGATACAACTGGGAGGCGGGAGCGCTGGTCTACGGGGTCGACACCGATATTTCGCTCTCGACCATAAAGGGCAATTCCGCCTATCTCGGCGCCTTCCCGGGTTTTGTCGCCGAAACTTCCGAGCGCTGGCTTGCGACCTATCGCGGCCGGCTCGGTATGAAGCTGGCCAACACCTGGATGGCGTATGTGACCGGCGGCGGCGCAAGCTCGGCGGTGAAAGTCACGGCAACCGAACCAGGCGCAGGCATTGCGTGGGAAAGTCAGATCCTCTCGGGATGGACAGTGGGGGCGGGCATCGAGGCAGCGCGCATTCATTCGTTCACGGTCAAGGCGGAATACCTCTATGTCGATTTCGGCAATCAAGGATTTTTCAATCCGCCGCCTGCGGGTTTCTTCAATCGCGCCGGCGGTGTCCGATTGCACGACAACATTTTCCGCCTCGGCTTGAACCACAAGTTTCAAGGCTTTTGATCGCTCCATAGAGGCGCAATAGCCGAGGGCGCATTGCGCCGCGCAGACGAATGGCGAAATACGCCATCGTTCCGCCCTGCGGTTTTGCGCGCGTGTTCCATTGCAGCACGTGTGTGATACCGGAACTTCGGTGCATGATTGTTGCTCATCTTTCTGCGACGATTCGGATTGTCACCAGGAACCTGCTCGATCTCGATGCGTTGTGTTTAGCGACACACAAGGCAGGAGAAGACATAATGGGAATCGACAAGGACCGCGTTGAAGGCTCTGCCGAGCAGGCCAAGGGTAAAGTGAAGGAATGGGCCGGCAAGGTAACGGGCGACAGCAAAACGGAAGCGGAAGGCAAGGCCGACCAGTTCAAGGGCAAGGTGCAGAACACGGTTGGCGGAATCAAAGATAGCCTCCGCGGCAAATAACATTCTTGAAAATCGAACTCAATGAGAGCCTCTAACGGGGGCTCTCATTTTATTAGAACCCTTTCGTCCCCGTCCCGGTCCTGCCTTTAGCCGGCCTGTCATTCCGGCCGAGGCCGCGCGCGCGCCGACGAGCCAAGTTAAGGCGAGTGCCCCGCGCGCGCACCATAATAAAGGTGCCGCGCTGGGCGCTCGCTTCGCTCGCCAGCGCGGCGTGGCCGAGAGCCGGAATCCATAGCCCCAGCGCTGTGATTATAGATTCCGGGCTCGCCGCTTTGCGGCGCCCCGGAATGACGGCGAGAGGGCGCCCGGCTATAAGCCCGCCATGCCGGCACATCCGTCACCGCTGCCCGCCTCGATCGACGCCACGGTGGAGTTACTCGCGCGTGCGGATTACGTCGCCGACCGGGCGCTCGGCACCGTCCTCTTTCTCAGCCTCAAGATGCCGCGCCCGCTTTTTCTCGAAGGCGAAGCCGGGGTGGGCAAGACCGAGATCGGCAAGGTTCTCTCGCAGTCGCTTGGGCGGCGGCTCATCCGTTTGCAATGCTACGAAGGGCTAGATCTCGCAGCTGCGGTTTACGAGTGGAACTACGCCGCGCAGATGATCGCCATCCGCGTCGCGGAAGCGGAGGGGACGCACGATCGCGAGCGGCTCGAACACGATGTGTTCTCCGAGCGCTTTCTGATCAAGCGTCCTTTGCTGCAGGCGCTCGAACCGGCGCCTGAAGGGCCACCGGTACTCCTCATCGACGAGCTCGACCGCGCCGACGAGGCCTTTGAGGCCTTTCTTCTCGAAGTGCTCGCGGACTTTCAGGTCAGCATCCCGGAGCTGGGTACGGTGAAGGCCGGGCACCCACCCATCGTGGTGATCACCTCGAACCGCACGCGCGAGATTCACGACGCGCTCAAGCGTCGCTGCCTCTATCATTGGCTTGGTTATCCATCCGCCGAGCGCGAACTGAAAATTGTGCGCGCGAAAGTGCCGGGGGTCGATGTATCGCTCTCGGAACAGGTCGTGCATTTCGTGCAATCCCTGCGCAAGGAGGATCTGTTCAAGGCCCCCGGGGTGGCCGAGACTCTCGATTGGGCCGCCGCGCTCGCGGAGCTCGATGTCAATACGCTAGAGCCGTCCAACGTATCCGATACTTTGGGCGTACTCCTCAAATATCAGGACGACATTGCCCGGCTCGATGGCGACAAGACGAAGGAGCTGATCGAGGAGGTGCGCGCGAAAATGCGGGCGGCGGAATAATGACGCGCGATGCAGGCCGCCTCGCCGAAAACATCGTTTATTTCGCGCGCGCATTGCGCCGCGCAGGCATACCGGTCGGCCCGGGCGCCATCATGGATGCGCTCAATGCTCTTGACGCCGGAGGCATCGGACCGCGCGAAGATTTCTATTGGGTTCTGCACGCGACCTTCGTGAAGCGGCGCGAGCACTCGCCCGTGTTCGAGCAGGCCTTCCACATGTTCTTCCGCTGCCGTGCCGGCTTGGATCAGCTTGCCGCCATGCTCCCGCCGGCGCCGCAAATCGAAACCAAACCGCCACCCGGCGCGCAGCGGGTGCACGAGGCGCTCAGCGCTCCGGGACCCGGACAGCGCAACGAGGAAGAACACGAAAGAGATGCGCGACTGACGGTCTCCGACCAGGAAATCTTGCGACGGAAAGATTTCGCGCAGATGACCGCGGCGGAGCTTGCGTCCGCAAAAGAGGCGATCAGCCGGCTCGTGCTCTCCCTCGACGAGATTAGAACCCGGCGGCTCATCCCGCACCGCCACGGCCGGATCGTCGATATTCGCCGCACCTTGCGCGCAAGCCTCAAAGCAGGCGGCGCGGTGATTGATCTGAAATATCTCGGCCCGCGCGAACGGCCTCCGCCGCTCGTTGCTCTCCTCGACATCTCGGGCTCCATGAGCCAGTACACCCGGCTGTTTCTGCATTTCCTGCATGCGGTGACCGATGCCCGCAAGCGCGTGCATACATTTCTGTTCGGCACGAGACTCACAAACATCACGCGTGCGCTCAGGGCCAGGGACCCAGACGAAAGCCTCGCTGCGGTTGCCGCGGCCGTCCCCGACTGGTCGGGCGGCACGCGCATCGCCACTTCGCTGCACAGTTTCAACAAGTTGTGGGCCCGTCGCGTACTGGGTCAGGGAGCCATCGTGCTGCTCATTACCGACGGGCTCGAGCGCGATCCGGGCGATCGCCTGGCCTTCGAAATGGACCGCCTGCATCGCTCGTCTCGCCGGCTCATCTGGCTCAACCCCCTGTTGCGGTTTTCCGGATTCGAGGCGAAGGCGAAAGGCATTCGCGCCATGCTGCCCTACGTCGACCAGCTGCGCCCCGTTCACAATCTCAAGTCCATGATGGGACTGGTGCGCGCCCTTTCGGCGCATGGGGGGCCAGCCGGCAATCCGAAGGCGTGGCTCGAGAGCGCCGCGTGAGCATTGTTCCCCAGGACGCCACGATCCATTTAAGCTTTCCGGTTGCGTCATTCCGGGGCGCGCGGAGCGCGAGCCAGGAATCCATACCCACAGGCCTGTGGTTGCCGGAATGACGGTCTTTTTTGGAGACAAGGTTATGCAAACGCTTGCACGCGATGAGGAGATCCTGAAAGCCGCCGTGAATTGGCGGCGCGAGGGACGCGGCGTCGCACTCGCCACCGTGATTGAAACGTGGGGTTCGGCGCCGCGGCCGGTGGGCTCGAATCTCGTGATCGATCATCAGGGCAATTTTCTGGGCTCGGTTTCCGGCGGCTGCGTGGAGGGCGCCGTCGTGACCGAAGCCCTGGACGTGATCGAAAGCGGTGCCCCGAAAACCCTGGAATTCGGTGTGGCCGACGAGACAGCCTGGAATGTCGGTCTCTCCTGCGGCGGCACGATCCGCGTTTATGTCGAGAAGGTAGAGTGATGCGTTTCGGGAATTTGGCCGGGCGGTCGTGAAACTCGAACTGCTCGAGGCTCTCAACGCGGAGCGGGAGGCGCGCCGCGCCGCTGTCGTTGTGACCGACCTCGCCAGCGGGCGTCAGCGGTTGGTGAAAGCCGCTGCTGCGTCAGACGATCCGCTGCACGCGGTTTTGGAAAAACATCTGCGCAGCGGCAAGAGTGGGATTGCTGATACGGAGCAGGGCAGGGTGTTTGTCGCCGTGCATGTGCCGCCCGCGCGTCTCGTTATCACCGGCGCGGTCCATATCAGCCAGGCGCTTGCGCCCATTTCCAAGCTCCTCGGCTATGACGTCACCATCGTCGATCCGCGCACGGCCTTTGCATCGATTGAGCGCTTTCCGGAAGTCAAAGTCATCGCCGAATGGCCCGACGTGGCTTTGCCCCCGTTGGGCATTGATCGATACACGGCCTTCGTTGCGCTGACCCACGATCCGAAGATCGACGACCCCGCGCTTGCGCATGCGCTTTCGCGCGACTGCTTTTATATCGGTGCGCTCGGGTCGAAGAAGACACACGCCAGGCGGCTGGAGCGTCTGAAGGCGCAGGGCCTTTCGGCAGCGGCGCTTGCGCGCATTCACGCGCCGATTGGACTTGCCATCGGCGCGAGCACGCCTGCCGAAATTGCGGTGGCGATCATGGGCGAGATCACGGCCCGCCTGCGCCAGCCGGCGGAGATGGCTGCATGAAATTTGGGCCTGTTCCGCTCAAGGACGCCGAGGGTGCGGTGGCGGTGCATTCGATCCGCAAAGGCTGTCTTGTGCTCAAAAAGGGAACGGTGATTGGCAAATCCGAAATCGACGCGCTGGCAAACGCCGGGATTGCCGAGATCGTGGTGGCACGGGTCGAACCTGGAGATGTATGCGAGGATGAGGCCGCCGCGGATATTGCGGCCGTCGTCGCAGGAGAGGGCGTGCGCGTCGAGCGCGCGTTTACAGGAAGGACCAATCTTTTCGCGGAAATTCCGGGCGTGCTCGTCGTCAACAAGGATGGGGTCGATCGCCTGAACGACGTTCACGAGTCCATCACGCTCGCAACACTGCCTGCTTACAAGCCGGTCGTTGCGGGAGAGATGATCGCAACGGTGAAAATCATTCCGTTCGCGGTCGAGACTTCACAGCGGGATGCTGCAGTTCGGGCCGCAAAACAAGCCGCCCCACTTTTGCAAGTCGCCCCATACCGAATTCGCCAGGTAGGTGTTGTCTCGACCGTGCTCCCCGGTCTCGGCGACAAAGTGATCGAGAAGACCCTGAAGGTGACGCAGGAGCGCCTCGCGCCCGCTGGGGCGCGCGTCATTGCCGAGCAGCGAGTTCCCCACGAACAACGTGCCCTCGCCGCGGCGCTGGAACAACTGCTCGAGGCCGGAGCGGAATTGGTACTCGTATTCGGCGCTTCCGCCATTGCCGATCGCCGTGATGTCATTCCGGCGGCCGTCGAGGCGGTCGGCGGAAAAATCGAGCATTTCGGCATGCCTGTCGATCCCGGCAATCTCTTATTAATCGCGGACGCGAGCGGTCGATCCATTCTTGGCGCCCCCGGTTGCGCGCGCTCGCCCAAGGAAAATGGCTTCGACTGGGTCCTGATGCGCCTTCTTGCCGGGCTGCCGGTCTCGCGGCGCGCGCTCACTGAGATGGGTGTCGGCGGCCTTCTCATGGAAATCGTCACTCGCCCGCAGCCGCGGGCACAGCCTGCTGCATCGGCGCAAAAACGCGTGGCAGCGGTCGTCCTCGCGGCGGGCCGCTCGACCCGCATGGGCGGCCCCAACAAACTTTTAGCCGAGATCGGTGACCGTCCTCTCGTGCGCATCGCCGCCGAGGAGGCGCTCGCATCGGGGGCCCGTCCGGTGATCGTGGTTACGGGTCATCAGGGCGCTGCAATCGAGAAAGTGCTGGGCGGGCTCGATCTCCGCGTCGTGCACAAT
>JBEVJT010000189.1:0-9978 GCA_040510075.1 Xanthobacteraceae bacterium
GCGAGGCGCTTGCCGAACGCGAAGTGATGCTGCGTATCGCGCCGCACCTGATCCGTCCCATGCGCTTCGTTTTGCCCGCGGAAGCAGGAGGGCGGCCTGCCTGGATGCTGCGGCTTGGCCTGTTCATCTACGACCACCTCGGCGGTCGCAAGCTCCTTCCCGGCGCCGCAACGGTGACGCTCGACGGGAGCGGGCTTGGTGTGCCGCTTAGGCAAATCCAAGCACATGCGTTCGTCTACTCCGACTGCTTCGTCGACGATGCGCGGCTCGTCGTTCTCAACGCAGTCGACGCGGGCGAGCAGGGCGCGGTTGTACGCACCCGTACCCTCTGCGTGAGCGTGACGCGCGGTAAGGAATGGCAGCTTTTATTGGAAAGCCGCGGGCGGCGGGACTCCGCAACAGCCCGCGTGCTGATCAACGCGACCGGGCCTTGGCTGCAACTGTTTTCTACCGCCGCGCTTGGCCGCCCTCTTCCGCTTCCGCTGCGTCTTGACAAGGGCAGCCACATCGTGGTGCCTCGCCTGTTCGATCACGACCACGCGTATATCTTTCAGCTGCGTGACAAACGCGTGGTCTTCGCATTGCCTTTCGAGCGGGATTTCACTTTGATCGGCACGACCGACCAGAGCTTTACCGGCGACCCCGGCGATGTTCGTGCCAATCCCGATGAGGTCGCGTATCTCTGCGATGCCGCCAATGCGCACTTTTGCAGTTCGATTGCGCCGGAAAACGTCGTCTGGTCGTTCGCCGGGGTGCGCGCGCTCTATGACGACGGCTCCCGACGATCGCAGGATGTCACCCGCGACTATCTTCTGCATCTCGATGAAGCTCCTGGAATGGCTGCGCTCCTGACCGTTTATGGAGGCAAGATCACCACGTATCGGCGCCTCGCCGAGCATGCGCTCGACCGGCTCGCGCACTTGTTCAAGCTCACGCCGCCGTGGACGGCGCATGCGCACTTGCCCGGCGGTAATTTCTCGCCTGGCAGCTTCAACGATCTGGTTGCGGAGACCTGCCGCGCCCGGCCCTATCTGGATCCTGCGCACGTGGAGCGACTGGTGCGCAGCTACGGCACGCGCATTGAACGCGTGCTTGGTCCTGCGCAGCAGCGCGATGAGCTGGGGCCGTGGTTCGGGGACGAGATCTCCGCGGCCGAGGTACGCTATCTCATGCAGCGCGAATGGGCGCAGACCGACGCTGATGTACTCTGGCGGCGGACCAAACTTGGGCTGCGCCTCTCCGCCGAGGCGCGGGGGCGCCTCGCGCGGTTCATGACAGAAGCCATCGGCAACACGCGCTAAAGCCCAAGCCTTCGACAGATGCGTTTCCCTCGCCCAGGTTCGTCGCGGTTAACGAATGGTTTGCATTTCATTCGTAAATTTCGCGCGAACGGAACGAAAACAGCGCCTTGGCGCCGGCCCGGAAAATCCCAGATTCCGTATAGATTTTCTTTTTTCATTATCGGAGTTCCTCATGGCGCCGCGTGCGTACTGGAAAGGCTACCTCAAGCTCTCCCTGGTCTCCTGTCCCATTCTGCTCTATCCGGCAACGTCGGAGCGGGAGAAAATCAGCTTCCATCAGCTGAACAAGAGCACCGGCAATCGCATCAGATATCGCCGCATCGATGCCGAGACCGGCGATGAAGTGGATACGTCCGACATCGTCAAAGGCTACGAGGTCGCGAAAGGAGAGTATATCGAGGTCGAGCCCGAAGAGCTCGAAGCGGTAGCCATCGGAAGCAAGCACGTCATCGATATCGACCAGTTCGTGCCGCGCAAGGAGATCGACGAGCTGTACCTCAACAACCCTTATTACATCGCCCCGGACGGCGAGGTCGGGGAACAGGCATTCGCAGTCATCCGCGAAGCCATCCGCAAGGAAGGCATGGTGGCGCTCGCGAAGGTTGTCTTCACTTCGCGCGAGCACATCATCGGAATCGAGGCGCGTGGAAAAGGGCTGCTGGCAATCACGCTGCGCTATCCCTACGAGGTGCGCGACGAGAAGGAATATTTCGATGACATACCGGACCAGAAAATCCCAAAGGACATGCTCGACCTTGCCACCCACATCGTGAAGACGAAGGAAGGACACTTCCACCCGGACAAGTTCGAGGATCAATATGAGGAGGCGCTCAAGGATCTTTTGAAGCGCAAACGAGAGGGCAAGCCGATTGAGAAGCCGACACGAGAGCCCGCCAAGGTGATCAATTTGATGGATGCGCTGCGGCGCAGCGTGCAGGCGGGTGGTGCAGCGCCGAAGGGAAAGGCCCGGCATTCCACCAAGGCGCGGCGGGAACCGGCCGAAACTCACAAACGCAAGAAGCGCCGCGCCGGCTAGGGCCGGGAAAGCCCGCCCTGGATCACCCGCAGCACCGGGGCTTGCGGATTGTCGGAGTGCAGCAGGCGAATGACGCCGCGGAGCTCTTCCAACATGCGCGGCGGACTGATGCTCGCAATAGCGGCCCGCTGACACTGGTGAGTGGCTGAAATCAATTTCCGGCGCGTTGCGCTATCTCTTTCAGCGGTTTGGCGCGTCTCGCGCCTGAGTTCCTCGTAGAACTCGGAAGCAAGGAGCTGGCAATACACCAACGGCTCGCCTTTCTGCACGCTGCTTGCCACTTCGGTAACGGCCTGCCGGCCCATGGCGAGCAACCGGGCGTTGACCAATGGAGCCTCCCGCAGATGTTCTCATCAGCGTGATAAGCGATTCGTCCCCCGCTTGGCTACTTGCGACGATGGCATCTCAGAGCTTTTTGATCCCTGCCTGGGCGATAATGTCGGCGAACATGGGCACTTCCTTTGCCACGCGCTCCATGTGTTCCTTGCCTGGCTTGGCGGTGACTTCGAAGCCCGCCTGCTTGAGCTTCTCGCGCATATCCGACCTGTGCAGAATCTCCAGCGCGACCTGTTCGAGTCGGCCGACGATCTCAGGCGGCGTCTTGGCTGGCGCCATGAGTGCCGTATAGGTTTCGAAAACAAAATCCGGATAGCCCAATTCCAGCATGGTTGGGATTTGTTGCAGATCATGCCAGCGCGTGCGGCCGGTGACGGCGAGGCCCTTGATGGTGCCGGCCTTGAGGTGAGGATGCGCCGGCGCGAGGACGCCGGAACTGAGCTGCACCGTGCCACTCATCAGCGCCTTGAGCGCATCGCCGCCCCCGGCAAACACGACTGTCGCCATTCCATGCAGCCCTTCGCGCAGCTTCAGGACTTCCGCCTGTAGCTGCGGCGTTGTGCCAATCGGCGGCACGGACACGTTGAATTTGTCGGGACTTGCTTTCACGAGCGCGACAAACTCCTTCATCGTCGATGCAGGAAGGTCGGGTTTCACGGCAAACACATGCGGCGAAACCGCGAGCTCGCAAATGGCGACAAAATCCTTGAACGGATCATAGGGCAGCGACTGATAAAGGCCGGGGTTGACCGAATAGGCGCTGGTCGAGAGCAGAATGGTGTACCCGTCGGGCTCGGAGCGCGCGACCATGCCCATGCCGATATTGCCGCCAGCGCCGCCTTTGTTCTCCACGATCACGCTTGCACCCAGCACCTCCTGCATGGTGGCCGCCATGAACCGCGCGATAATGTCCGAGGGCCCACCGGGAGTATTGGCGACGACGATTTTGACGGGCCGGTCCGGATAGGCGGCCTCCGCCCTACGTGCGCGCGCAAGCGCGCTGCCCGCAAACGCAATGGCGGCGCCACGAAGGAAGCGGCGGCGTGTGGCAGTGATCGGCATCGAGTTCTCCATCAATGTACGCCCCGGGCCGAGCTGCCGCCCAGCAGGCGGGGTATACGTCAGGCATCACGATTGCGCCGTTCCTGCTCGCGCAGCAATGCGGTCAAGTCAGAATCCACCATGTCTCGCACCAGAACGTCGAAGCTGATTTCATGCTGCCAGCCCAGCTTGCTGCGCGCTTTCTTGGCGTCGCCCAGGAGGTGGTCCACTTCGGTCGGGCGGAAATAACGGATCGATCTCCACCAGCACTTCTCCCGTTTTTTGATCCACGCCTCTCTCGTCCGCGCCCGCTCCCTTCCAGACGATGGTATGACCGATATGCGCGAACGCCTTTTCCACGAATTCTCGTACGGAATGGCTCTCGCCGGTGGCGAGCACATAATCGTCGGCATGAGCCTGCTGCAGGATGAGCCACATGCCGCGCACGAAATCGCGCGCATGCCCCCAGTCGCGCCGCGCGTCGAGGTTTCCTAAAAACAGCTTGCGCTGCATTCCGTGCTTGATCGCGGCGACTGCCCGCGTGATCTTGCGCGTGACAAAGGTCTCTCCCCGGATCGGGCTTTCGTGATTGAACAGGATTCCATTGGAAGCATGCAGTCCATAGGCTTCCCGGTAGTTCACGGTGATCCAGAAGGCGTAGAGCTTTGCCGCCCCATAGGGAGAGCGCGGATAAAACGGCGTCGCCTCGTTTTGCGGGACCTCGCGCGTCTTGCCGAACAGTTCCGACGTTGATGCCTGGTAAAAGCGGGTCTTCTTTTCGAGCCCGAGAATGCGAATGGCTTCGAGCAGCCGCAAGGTTCCCAAGCCGTCGGCATTCGCAGTGTATTCGGGAGTCTCGAATGACACCTGAACGTGCGACTGCGCCGCCAGATTGTAGATCTCGTCGGGCTGAGTCTCCTGCACGACGCGAATAATGTTGGTCGCATCGGTCACATCGCCAAAATGCAAGTGAAAGGATATACCCGCCTCGTGCGGATCATGGATCAGGTGATCGATGCGGGCCGTATTGAAGGACGACGACCGCCGTTTGATGCCATGCACCACGTACCCTTTTTCCAGCAGGAGTTCGGCGAGATAGGCTCCATCCTGTCCGGTGACCCCGGCGATAAGGGCGACCTTGGCTGCTCTATTGCGCACGCTCGGCCGAACCCATCTTGGCAATGAAGACCTCCACAAGCGAACCTAGCAACTGGCCAATGGCATAGGTAACCACAAGGACTGCAGCTGCCGAGAGGCCAAAGTAAAACAGGGGCAAAACCCTGTGTTCTTCCCTCGCGAGCAGGACGCCGAGTAGCAGAACCGGCGCGCCGAACAACGGTCCTGTGATCAATCCGATGCGGTGGTAGGCGGCATGGTGAACGGAACTTCCGCAGAATTGGGTCCACTTCGGTTGCTGTCCTCTGAGTATTTCGTCTGCCGGCGCCCGGATGGGTGTGGACCAATCAAGCCGTTCTTTCGGACGCACTCCTTGCAATGCTTTTTGCTGTTTCCAAATGCCCTGTGCCATTGCAACGATGACCAGCGCCACGGCGGACGCGCCGACCCATCCGAAGGATGCATAATTGATGGTGAGGATGGAGGAGGCCCACCTCGCCACATCAGGGCTCAGGCCAAGGACGCGTTCAAGCACCCATAGCGCCGGCCAGCCAAGAAGCGCCACCAAACCTCCAACGTGCAAGGCCGCAGCGAGCTACGCGTCAACTCGTCCAACGCGTTGTGCATGAAAACCGGCCAAGCGCGAGCCATGCAGGGATATGCATGAGAAGGACACGTGATAGCCGATTCGGACCGCCGCGGTCACGGCTTGCGCGGATTAACCTCTATTCTCCGGCACGCTTGAACAGGCCTCGCCGCGCATTTATGAATTGGCCGGCTCCCGCCCAGCAGCATTGCATGCATCAATCGGTATTGCGCGTCACCGCCTGGCTCATTCCGAGCGCAGCCATTGTCATGAGCGTCGTCCCGCCTGAACTGCGGCCAATGACTGGCATGTCGCACCCTCGAGCATTTCATCTGGTTTTTTGTCTGCGGAATAATATTTGCGACAGAATGGCCAAAGGCCAAGCTCAGCGTCTATGTGGCCGGGGTGACATTTTGTGGGGTCGTTGAGTTGGTACAGCTCTGGGTGCCTGGGCGCCATGCGCGGCTGAGCGACTTTTTGGTGGATGCATGTGCAACGGCGGCAGGGATCTCGCTGACCCGCATTATTCGAAACGTCCGTTCCTCGCTTCGCCCTGCTGTTTCTGATTAGGACCTCTCTCGCCAATCACGTGTTAGGCATGAGGCACCGGCCCCTCGGGCGGTACCGCACGGGGGCGGCGGTCGCTGCCTACAGCCACATATGTGAAAATGCCGTCAGTGACCGCAATCTGCTCTTCACCGGTCCCCCGGCGCACCCAGCTCTCCACCTTGACGGTGATCGAGGTCGTGCCCACGCGAATGATTTGCGCATAACAGGTCACCTCATCGCCGATCAAAACGGGACGATGAAAGCTCATGGCGGTGACCGCGATCGTCGCGGTACGCCCCTTTGCACGGCGCGCCGCGACCGTGCCGCCCGCGAGATCCATTTGCGACAACAGCCAGCCGCCGAAAATATCGCCGAACGGATTGGCGTCCGCGGGCATCGCAATGGCGCGGATGGCAGGCTCCCAATTGGGCGGAGCATTGGGCGCATCCCTTTCTTCCATGTCACGCTCCGTCACGACCTCTAAATTTGCTGCTAATAGGACTTCGGCAAGCCGAGCGCCTTCTCGGCGATGAAGTTCAGGATCATGTGCGGGGTAATCGGCGCAATGCGCGCAATCATGATCTCGCGTAAATAGCGCTCGACGTGAAACTCCTTGGAGTAACCCATGCCGCCGTGGGTCATCACCGCGGTGTCGCAGGCATGGAACGCCGCCTCGGCAGCGAGATATTTCGCGGCGTTCGCCTCGACCGCACAGTCGCGCTTGCGATCATAGAGCGAAGCGGCTTTCAGCATCATCAGATTGGCGGCCTCGAGCGACGCCCATGCCTTGGCCAGTGGATGCGCGATCGCCTGGTTCTGACCGATGGGGCGGCGAAAGACCTTGCGCTCGCGCGCATAGCGCGCCGCTCTGTGCAGGGCGACGCGGCCGATACCGACTGCTTCGGCGGCAATAAGGATGCGCTCCGGGTTCATGCCATCTAGTATGACGCGAAAGCCGTCACCCTCCGCGCCGATGCGATCGGCTGCCGGAACCCGCATGCCGTCGAAGAACAGCTCGTTG
Organism: Xanthobacteraceae bacterium; assembly: GCA_040510075.1. Classification (GTDB taxonomy): domain Bacteria; phylum Pseudomonadota; class Alphaproteobacteria; order Rhizobiales; family Xanthobacteraceae; genus VAZQ01. The sequence continues at coordinate 6,987 of JBEVJT010000189.1, forward strand.
GAATCGACCGCGTGCCGGCCCATCTTTTCGATCGCCCGGACATTTACGCGCGTGCGGTCGAGATCGGTATAAAACAGCGTCAGGCCATCAGTCTTGCGTTTTACGCATTCGAGCGGCGTGGTGCGTGCAAGCACAAGCATCTTGTTTGCAACCTGCGCGGTCGAGATCCAGATTTTCTGTCCGGAAAGGACATAGTAATCGCCTTCCCGCTCGGCGCGCAGCGTGATTGCTGTCGTGTCGAGCCCGGCATTCGGTTCCGTCACGGCAAAACAGGCCTTGTCCTTTCCGGCAATCAGCGGCGGCAGCACGCGGCGTTTCTGGTCATCGGTCCCGAAAACCACGACCGGCTGCAGGCCGAAGATGTTCATATGAACAGCCGAGGCTCCGCTCATGGCGGCGCCGGACTCGGCGATCGCCTGCATCATGAGCGCAGCTTCGGTGATCCCGAGTCCCGACCCGCCATATTCCACGGGCATCGAGATGCCGAGCCAGCCCGCGGACGCCAAGGCCGAATGGAATTCGTGCGGGAAGTCTCCGGTACGATCCTTGGCGAGCCAATACGCGTCATCGAAAGGAGCGCAGAGCTTGCGAATTGAATCGCGGATTTGCTCGTGCTCCGGGCTCAGGCAAGAATCCATGTCTGCTCAGCCTGCCGATATGCCGCCGTTCACGCTGATCACCTGCCCAAATCCCTCTGATGTAGCACGCCAATATCGCCGCGTCTGGCAAGACTGCTCGTTCAGTTGCTAGTTTGACCCGGCAAGAAAGAGTTGAATGCGTGTCCCGCCTCTTTACCCTCACGTTGGGTTCAAACCCGACAGCGGCTGCAATCGATCAGCTCATCATCGCCGGCTGGACCGGCCGCGATCCTGGAGCGGTCGAAAAGCATATTCGGGAGCTTCAGGCCCTGGGCATAAGCCGCCGGCAAGTACACCGATCTTCTATCGCGCCTCCGTATCGCGCGTTACGACGGACGCCGTGATCGAGGCCGTCGGTGAAACCTCCGGCGGCGAGGCTGAATTCGTGCTGCTGCGGCACGCAGGCCGCCTGTGGGTGGGCGCCGGGTCCGATCACACGGATCGCGAAGTGGAAAAATACGGCGTCACCGTTTCTAAGCAATTGTGCGAAAAGCCCATTGCGCCGGTGCTATGGCCCTATGACGAAGTGGCGGAGCACTGGGATCGGTTGATCCTCCGTTCGCATGTCCTCGCATCAGGCAAATCCGTGCTCTATCAGGAGGGAAGCGTAGCGGCGCTGCTGCATCCGCTCGATTTGATGGAAAGGCAGAGTGCCTTCGCCGACGGGGAGAGGGAGCGCACCGCGTTCGCATCGAGCGAACTGTCTCTCTGTCAAAGCTTACTGCGATTCCGAGTACTAGGGAGAAAGCGCTATGCCAATGAAAAAGCCGCACCTCGAATTCACCCGCATAGACCTGGGTTCGGGCTGGGCATCGCAGCCCGGGTATCCGGCCGGAATCAAACAGAAGATACTGGCGAGCGACATCGACGAGAGCAGGAAATCGGGAAGCCGTACGCGCCTGTTGCGGATCGAACCGGGCGCGTTCACCACTGCACCGTTCGTGCATGATCACTGGGAAGAAGTGTATCTCGTTTCCGGCGACCTGATCGTCGGCAACGACGAACGCGGCTACGGGGGTGAGAAGTTCGAAGCGCCTACTTATGCCTGCAGGCCCCCGGGGGTGCTGCACGGCCCATTCAAATCCGAGACCGGCTGCCTGCTGTACGAAATCCACTATTATGACGAGAGCGCCGGCAGTATGCAGTGAGGCTCCGTGTTTGCGGAGCTTTCGATGAGCCCCTAAGTAAGCGAAATGTCCGAAAAACAAGACGAGCTGACAGTCTCGCTATGGCGGGGCGGCAAATCCGGTAGCTATCAAATCTATCGCGTGCCGCGTCGGGAAAACCAAACCGTGCTGGACGTGGTCACCTTCGTGCAGCGCCACCTCGACCCGACGCTCGCTTATCGTTTCGCCTGCCGCGTGGGCATGTGCGGCTCGTGCGCGATGACCGTGAACGGGCGCCCGCGCTGGACCTGCCGCACTCATGTCTCGAAAGTTGCGAAGGGCGGGCGGCTGCAGATCGGACCGCTTGAAAACCTTCCGGTGATCAAGGATCTCGCCGCCGACATGCGCCCGTTCTTCGAAAAGTGGCAGCGGGCAAAAGGCGCGTTCAAACCTTCGCGGACACGCCAGGAGGCGATCGCACAGATTCGCCCCGATACCCCAGCGCGGATGGCGGCGGATGCGGCCATCGAATGCATCAACTGCGGCATTTGTTACGCCGCGTGCGACACGGTGCGCTGGGACGCGGCCTATCTCGGGCCTGCCGCACTCAATCGCGCTTGGACGTTATTCAATGACGAGCGCGATGCCGGCAATGCGGAACGGCTTTCGGCAGTCGCAGCGTCCGGCGGCTGTCATGCCTGTCACTCGCACCAATCGTGCCAAGAACATTGTCCGCAGTCGCTCAATCCGACCGCCTCGATCGCCGCGCTCAAGCGGCGCACCGCGGCCGCCTATCTGCGCGGCAGGATCGCGCGATGAACGTGCGCCTCTATGTGTGGCAGCGCGCAACAGCCGCGCTGATGGTGCCGCTCGTCGCCGCACATGTAGCACTTATCTTCTACGTGATGGGCCGTGGGCTTACCGCCGCTGACATACTTGGACGCACTCGCGGGAGCCTGCTGTGGGCCTGCTTCTATGGTGTGTTCGTCACCGCGCTGTCAATCCACGCAAGCATAGGAGTGAGAAATATCGTCTGCGAATGGTCGCCGATGAATGAAAAAAACGCCGGCAGGCTCGCTATTCTCTTTGGACTCTTTCTCTTTCTGCTCGGCATGCGCGCGGTCGCGGCAGTGATCCTGCCATGAGTATCCTGCAGCACCGGACGAGCACGCTTTGGCTGGCAGCGCTTCTGCACCGGCTTTCCGGCCTCGCCCTTGCGATCTTTCTGCCGTTCCATTTTCTCGCTCT
>JBEVJT010000190.1:0-13845 GCA_040510075.1 Xanthobacteraceae bacterium
GCTCGAGGCCATAGGCGGACGCGCGATCGGCGGCAGGATGCTTTACCGCAGTGACGTCGCCGATGGGCGTGTATTCCATGTAGAGATTGTTCTCGCAGACGAAAATCACCGGCAGTTTCCAGACCGCGGCGAAATTCAGCGCCTCGTGGAAGGCGCCGATGTTGGTCGTGCCGTCGCCAAAAAAGCAGACGGTCACGTCGCCATCTCCGCGATACTGGGCACGCAATGCGGCGCCGCAGGCAATGGGCAGATGCGCGCCGATGATCGCATAGGAGCCCATCACCCCATGCTCGACGGAGGTGAGATGCATGGAGCCGCCCTTGCCGCGCATAAGGCCGTTGTCGCGCTGCATCAGCTCGCCGAGCACTTTATCGATGGGCACTCCCCGTGCCAGCGTGTGGGCGTGGCCGCGATACGTGCAGAAGGAAAGATCCCCGGGTCGCATGGCGGTAGCGAACCCGGCCGCCACCGCTTCCTGCCCGAGCGAGAGATGGCTCGTGCCTTTGACCAGGTTCTGCAGAAAAAGATCGTAGGCGCGCTGCTCGCTTTCGCGGATCACCACCTGGCTGCGATACAAGGCAAGCCGCAGTTCCTCGCCGATGTCGTCGTTCATCCCGCGCCGCCCGTTATCGGTGCGGCCTGATTTTTTTGCCATGGCGCTTCCTTGGGGCGTCCTTGGGACCTATGTGACGGCTCGAAATTAGCGCCCTTGAGCAAACGGAAGCAACGGCGCCCTATAGCTCTCCGCGTACCGTGCGCTCACGCTGCAAGATGTAAAGTCCCGAGGCGATGACGATCGAGGCGCCCGCAATGGTCCAGCGGCTCGGCACGTCGCCAAAAACGAGAAAACCCAAAATCGTGACCAGCACGATCTCGGTATAGATGAACGGCGACAGCACCGCGGCCGGTGCAAGCCGATGGGCTGCGATTAAAAGATAATGCCCGAAGCTCGCAACCGCCCCGGCGGTGATCATGAGCGCGATAATGAGCGGGTCGGTGGGCGTCGTCCACACGAACGGCAAGACAGGGAGCATGGCCAGCGCACCCACGATGTTGGAATAGAAAAGCGTCGTTTCGTTGGAATCCGTGCGCGCGAGGATACGAGTGGTGACCGAATAGATCGCATAACAGAGCGCGGATGCGAGTGAGAGCAAGGCTGCAGGCTGGAAACTGCCAAGTCCCGGCCGGGTGACGACCAGCACGCCGAGAAAGCCCACCCCAATGGCGCACCACCGCCTCCAGCGTACTCGCTCGCCCAAAATCGGACCGGAGAGCGCAGCGACAAAACACGGGGTGGAGAAGATCAGCGCCAGCGCCTGGTCGAGCTGCAGATAGCGCAATGCCAGGAAATTGAAGAGCGTGGAAAGTAGGAGCAGAACGGATCGTCCAATCTGCAGTCCGAGGCGCGGGGTCGTCATGAGGTGCGGGCGTGTCCATGGATTCGATACCATGAACGGGATCAGGAAGGCGCCCGTATAGCGCGCCCATACCACTTCGAGTGTGTTCATGTGCAGGTTGAGATATTTCGCCATGCAATCCATGACGCCGAAGCAGGCGACCGCGCCGCACATCAACGCAATGCCGGTGAGGCGCTGGATGTGCTCGGCTTTCTGCTGAATGGTTGGAGGGGAAACGGGGCGCTGCACCGGGTAGGGTTAAGCAGCTTCGAGCAGCTGAAACAATGCATCAAACGCCGCGCATTGGCGCCAATCCGGCAAGGCTGATGCTGCGTGCGGGCATGGCTCGCACCTGGAGCATGATCCCGAAAAGTGGGAACCGGATTTCGGAAAAGAACATGCACAACCAAAATACCAGAACGGGATGACCGATTCAAAGACAAGTCATCCCGCTCCAGTTTCTCAGAACTCTTCCACCAGCGCGCTCTCGTGCCAGCGCCGGAGGAGAAGATGCGACAGGAGCGAGAGCGCGAAAAAGATCACGATGCCGCTGATCGAGAGCAGCACTAGCGCTGCAAACATGCGTGGGATGTTGAGCCGATAGCCCGATTCAACAATGCGGTACGCGAGCCCCGATTCCACTCCGGAAGACCCTGCCGCAATCTCCGCCACCACCGCGCCAATGAGCGAAAGCCCGCCGGCGATGCGCAAACCGGTCAGGATGTGCGGCAGCGCTCCCGGGAGTTTCAACTCCCAGAGGACTTGCATTCGTGTTGCACCGTAGAGGCGAAAAAGATCGGCGAGATTGCGATCGACGGAGTTCAGCCCAAGGGTCGTATTGGCAAGCACCGGAAAGAAAGCGACGATCCAGGCGCAGGAAAGAACGGCGAGCTGCTGCGGCATGTAGATCAGCAAAAGCGGAGCGATGGCGACGACCGGCGTAACCTGAAGGATGACGGCGTACGGATAGAACGAATATTCCACGAAGCGCGACTGGTTGAACAGGATCGCGAGCCCAATCCCGCCGATCGCCGCAAGCAGAAAGCCTAGCATGGTCGTGATCAGTGTTATGGCGAGCGAACGAGACAGCACAGGCCAGTCCGAGATCAGCGTTGTGAACACAAGACCGGGCCCCGGCAGCTCGAACGGCGGCAGCTCCCAATAGATAACCACCCCGTGCCAGAGCACGATGAGCACGCCGAGCACCACAAACGGCAGAACGAATCGCAAGATACGATCGCGCCGGCGCTCTTCCTCGCCTGGCGCTGGTGCAGGACTCATGCCTCGTCTCCCATGGCGCGCGCGAGAGCCTCCGCAACGCGCCGGCAGCAGGCGGCGTACTCGGCCGAGGTGCGGAAGCGCTCATCCCGCGGGTATGGCGAATTGATCGGCAGCTCCGTGAACACGCGGCCGGGACGCGGTGTCATCACGATGATACGTTGCGAGAGGTAGACGGATTCGAAAACCGAATGGGTGACTAAAACGACTGTTTTGCCAAGTGACTGCCACAACCCAAGAAGGTCATTGTTGAGTCGAAAACGCGTGATCTCGTCCAGCGCAGCGAAAGGCTCGTCCATCAGCAGGAGAGTTGGCTCGGTGACAAGCGCCCGCGCAATCGAGGCGCGCATCTTCATGCCGCCGGACAGCTCGCGCGGATATTTGTCTGCGAATTCGGAAAGTCCGAGGCGTGCGAGCGCATCATTTGTGAGCTTGTCCGCATTTTCATGCCGGCCCTCGAGTTTGAGGGGCAGCGTGACATTGCGCGCAACGCTCGCCCAGGGCATCAGCGTTGGCTCCTGGAACACGAAGCCGAAGCGCTGGGTTCCTCGTTGCGACGAGCCGACCCATTCGAGCCTTCCGCTGGTCGGCTCAGTCAGACCCGTGATGATACGCAGTACGGTGCTTTTCCCGCACCCGGATGGTCCGAGCAGAGAGACAAACTCGCCCTGCCTCAGCTCCATATCGAATCCGGCAAGCGCCACCACGCCGTTGGGGAATGTTTTTTTGATGTTCCGCAGCGCCAACACGGCGATTGATCCATCGTATCTGCCGTTCGTCCCCGCCAACGCGGGGACCCAGTCTCTCCTGGATTCCCGCTTTCGCGGGAATGAGCGGATGTGATGATCGCGCTATCTGCGCGACAGATCGAGTCCGACTTTTTTGTTCACGAACTGCAGGGTGTATGCTTTCGCCAGATCGACCGTCGGCTTGACGACGGCGGCGCGCAGCATTTTGTCGTAGAAGCTGCGCATGCGAGCGTCCGTCATGGCGCCAAGGCCCAGCGTCTTCGCATCACCCGAGTCCACAATGCCGTATTCCTTCATCTTCGCCACCGAATAGGCGAGCAGCTCGTCGGTCATCTCGGGATTGTCGCGCTTGATGAGCGCATTGGCAGCTGCGTCGTCGCCGTAGAGATAACGCATCCAGCCGATGATCGAGGCGTCGACGAATCGCCGCACCAAATCGGGCCGCTTTGCCACGAGATCCCGGCGCGTCTCGATCAGCGTCGAATAGCTGTCAAATCCCTGGTCGGCGAGCAGGAAGATTTTTGGCCAAAAATGCGCCTGCTTCTCGATCGCGTAGGGTTCCGACGTGAGGTAACCCTGCAGCGCACTGCGCTTGTCGACCAGGAAGGGCTGCGGGTTTGACGTGTAGGGCTTCAGCTTGGCTTCGCTGAAGCCAAACTCGGCCTTCAGCCATTGGAAATAGGTCGCAACCCCTTCTTTGGAGACATAGAGCGTAAGCTGCTTGAGGTCGTCGAATTTTTTGATCCCCGCATCCGGATGCGCCATGAGTATCTGCGGGTCCTTCTGAAACATGGCGGCGACGACGAGCGTCGGGATGTCGTGCTCCACCGCGTCAAAGCTCTGCAGCGTATTGGCGCTCATGAAGAAGTCGAGCTTGCCCACGGGCAGCAGGATGCGGTTGTTAAGATTCGGGCCGCCCGGCACGATCCTCACGTCGAGACCGTATTGCCGATACGTGCCGTCGGCGACAGCCTGATAGAAGCCGCCGTGTTCCGCTTGCGCCAGCCAATTGGTGCCGAACGCGACCTTATCCAGCGGCTGGGCAGAGGCCGTGTTTGCAGCGAAGGCAAACGCAGCGGCGCAGATCAGCTTCGCAGTCAAAGTTACTGCTCGAAGCGTTCAACGAACCACTTGAGCAAGCGGGTCCAGATCTCGTCCTTGCCGACCTGATCCTCCACGCCGTGATCCAGATTGGGATTGTCGTTGACCTCCATCACGGTGAAGCCGCCGTCGATTTCCTTGATGTCGATGCCATAGAAACCCTCGCCAATTGGGCGGGCGGCCCGCACCGCGGTATCGATCAGCTCAGGCGGCGCCTGCTCGAGCCCGAACGCGCGAACGCCGCCTTCGCGGGCGGAACCGTCGGGCCGGTGCTTGACGATCTGCCAATGCCCGCGCGCCATGTGGTATTGGCACACGAACAAGGGCTCGCCCCCGAGCACGCCCACGCGCCAGTCGAATTCCGTGGGCAGGAATTTCTGCGCGAGCAGGAGATCCGTTTCCTCGAAGAGTTCGTCGGCAATCCGGCGGAACTCTTCCGGCGTGTGCACTTTGTGCACGCCGCGCGAAAACGAGCCGTCCGGAATTTTCACGACGAGCGGCAAGCCCAGCTCATCGGTGGCTCGCGCAAGATCGTTCACATCCGCAAGCATGACGGTCGGCGGCGTGGGGACCTGATTCTGGCCCAGGAGCTCCATCAGGAAGACTTTGTTGGTGCAGCGGATCATCGAGATCGGATCGTCGATGACCGGCATGCCCTCTTGCCAGGCACGGCGGGCGAACCGATAGGTGTGGTTATCGATCGAGGTGGTCTCGCGAATGAACAGACCATCGTATTCGGCGATCTCGGCGAGCTGCCGCCGGGTTACGGGCTCGACATCGATGGAAAGCTTCTCGGCAATGCGCGCCATGTATTTGATGGTGCTCGGCGACGAAGGGGGCAGCTTCTCGTTCGGGTCGTAGAGCACTGCAAGGTCGTATTTCGCGACGGTGCGCGCCTTGGGGTCGCGCCACTCGCGTCGCGTGTGTGCGTGCACGGATTCGCGCAGGAAGCTCGCATCGCCATTGGCCAGGCGCGTGATGTTGCGGGGCCGGATGCGGTCGATCGATAGCCATGTGCCCGGGTCGATCGTGACTTCCAGGGCGGGACAACGGAACCAGTCGAAGAGAATCCGGCCGAAGGATTCGAAGCGATCGTCCCGCGCAATGCCGAAGCAGACTAGGAGCTTGAGCTCCGCCTCGGGCTGGAAATCGGCGCGACGCGCACAGCGGTTCAGCTCATCCTCAAGCTCCGGCAGCGCATGCTCGTAGAGCTTGGGCTCGCGCAGCTCCAGCATCGTCTCGACGCTCGGCACCACGCGGTGCCCGCGCGCTTCGGCGAGCAACGAGGCGTAATAGCCCTTGGACTGATACGCGTAGGAGCGCGCCAGGTTAAGGAGCTTCGGCCGGCCGGCGTCGAACAGGCGTGGACGCGCGAGATACTCGCTCGTCGTGATCACCTTGTGAGGCGTATCGGCGTTGGGGAAATCCTTGGGCTGGTCGACCAGAATGACCCAGCCGGTCATGCAGTTCCTTTCCGAATGACGATCGCGGCGCTTAGCCGTTCGCGACCCAGATGGATCACGCGCTGGAACGCGGGCCAGGGGACCGCGTAGCTTTCGGCAGCGCTCGCCACTCCTCTCTCATCTCTAATGGCCGCAGGATCGTGCATCAGCACGTTACGCCCCTCGCGCCCGAACGCGAAGATCCAATGCGGCCTACCCCTCGGAACCATGTGATAACCCGAAACGAGGACTATGGCCACGCGTCCCGCATCGAAGGCGCCCATCAGAACCGATTCGCTCACCGGAGTCAGGTGGGTGGGGATATCGAGCGCCTTCGCTACTTGTTGAAAGCTCGCCTGGGCGAGTTCGACGACACGCCGCTTTTCGCCGTACTTGATGTGGTCGAGGAAGAAATAACCGGTGTGGCTCACGAAAATTTCCGGTCTGAGCCCGTGTCGCTTCGCAGTCACCGCCATGCCGTAGGGGTCGCATCCGCCCGGGCCCGCATTGGAAAAAATGGTCGTAGCTTCACGCCAAACCTCCAACTCGAATGCGAGTTCCGGCTTGAATGCCCGGTCCGCCCAGGCGAGCGCCATCATCAGGCAGGCAGCCCCGCAGGTGAACTCGGTGGTCTGGTGGAAATAGGGCGGAGCCTGCGCCAGCGCTGCGCTATGCCGTATAAGCCGCTTTTCGAAGCGCAGACCATCGGCGCCGTCCTCGTAATATCGGCGGTGGCGGCCGAATTCGCGGTACCCGTTTTTCCGGTACAGCTTGATGGCGGCGTGATTGCGCTCATGCACTTCGAGCCGCATCAGCCGTGCACCGCGCGCGAGCGCAGCTTCTTCCGCTGCCTTGAGCAGCATGGCAGCGAGCCCACGCCCTCCCGCATGGGGAGCAACCGCGATCGAGTACAGCCGCGCAACGGCTGAGTTCTTTCGAAACAGCGCAATGACCACACCGGTGAGGTCGTTCCCTTGCTGGGCGACCACGATGTCGGCACCGCCCGAGTGGATGAGGCGCTGCACGCTCCGGCGCGACAGCCGGTCGGTGACAAACGCGCGGTGCTCCAGCGCAACCAGGCCGTCGATGTCCGCGGGCTTGGCCTCCCGAAGCAGCAATTCATGACTCGGCGTATCGGCAACGCTGGCGTGCATGGTCATTGCAGCCGGGATTTCTCCCCGTTGAGGCTCATGGCGAGCACGCGGGCGACGTGCAGCGCCTCGCGTTTGGCGAAATCCTTGATCTGGGTTCGACACGAGACGCCGTCGGCAACGATAAGCGTATCACGGCTGGTCTTGCGTATTGCGGGCAAGAGCGAGAGCTCAGCCATCGCGGAGGATACATCGATTGTGTCGGCGCCATAACCGAAGCTGCCCGCCATTCCGCAGCAGCTCGATTCCACAACTTCGACGGCAAGCTCCGGCACGAGTCTCAGAACGGTTTCGACGGCACCCATGGCCCCAAATGCCTTCTGATGGCAGTGCCCGTGCACCAGCGCGCGCGGCGCAATCGGTTTGAGCGGCAGGTCGAGCCCGTCCGCGCTCGCCGCATTCTCCAGAAATTCCTCGAACAGGACGGCATTTTGGCCCAGCACCTTGGCATCTTCCGCGTTTACGAGCCCCGGGATTTCGTCGCGAAATCCCAATATGCAGCTTGGCTCGAGGCCCACCAGCGGAATGCCGCGCGAGACGAATGGCGCAAGGGCCGCGACCGTTCGTTCCGCTTCGCGTCGCGCCTCCTCTACTAGGCCCACGGCAAGGAAGGTGCGCCCGCAACAGAGCGGCCGCGCACTGCCGTCGGCAGGCTTGGGGAGGTGCACGCCGTAGCCTGCCGAGGCGAGCACATCGAGTGCAGCGGTGATATTCTCAGGCTCGAAATAGCGGTTGAACGTATCGGCAAAGAACGCCACCCATTTGCCGTTCGTCGCGCGGGCGCCGCTTGCGGGCTCGGCCCAAGCCTTACGCCACTGTGGCAAATCGCGCCGCGCGCTGAACCCCAAATATTTCTCCGACCATTTGCGCAGGTGGGGGTTGCTGTTTCGCAGATTGGCGAAGGTTGGCCAGCGCGCTGCGAGTGGGGCGTAGCGGGGCAGATAGCCGACGATACGATCATGCAGCGAGCATCCTTGTTTCGCTGCGCGCGCCGCCTGCACTTCGATTTTCATGCGTGCCATATCGACGCCGGTCGGGCATTCACGCCGGCATGCCTTGCATGAGACGCAGAGCTTGAGCGTCTCGCTCATGCCATCCGATGTGAGCGCGTCCGGCCCCAGCTGGCCGGTAATGGCGAGGCGCAGCGTGTTGGCGCGCCCGCGCGTAACGTCGCGCTCGTCGCGCGTCACCCGATAGCTGGGACACATCACGCCCGTGTGCAGCGCGCGGCAAGCACCGTTGTTGTTGCACATCTCGACCGCACCCTGAAAACCTTTGCCGCTGCCGGAAAAAGCGGCCCAGTCGAGATGCGTGCGGATTTGCTCGCCGCGATAACCCGGCGGATAGCGCAACAGCTGACGGTCGTCGAACTTGGGCGCGCGCACGATCTTGCCGGGATTGTAGAGGCCTTTCGGATCGAACCGGTCCTTCACCCGCTCGAACGCGCGCATGAGCCGCTCACCGAACATGTTTTGGTGAAATTCGGAGCGCACAATGCCGTCGCCGTGCTCGCCGGAATGGGACCCCTTATAGGCGCGCACCATCGCAAACGCCTCCTCCGCAATGGCGCGCATGGCGTTCACGTCCTTCTCAAGCCGCAGGTTGAGCACCGGACGGACGTGCAGGCAGCCGACCGAAGCATGCGCATACCAGGTGCCGCGCGTGTCGTGCTTCTCAAAGATCTCCGTGAGCCTCGACGTGTATTCGGCAAGATGCTCGAGCGGCACCGCGCAATCTTCCACGAAGGAGACAGGCTTTCCCTCCTCCTTCATGGACATCATGATGTTGAGCCCTGCGGTGCGCATCTCGTTGATGGCGCCTTGCAGCTTGGGATCGAGCACTTCGATGACGCCGCCCCATTTCGCCCCTTGTTTATCCCAAGCAAAGCCGAGATCGCCCAGAAGTTCGTTGAGGCGCAAGAGGCGCCGGAAATTTTCGCCGCTGTCCGGCTCGGCGAACTCCACGAGCAGAATCGCTTCCGGCTCCCCATGCACGAAGGAGTTGATGGCCGGCTGGAACAGTGCGATCTGCCCTGCGAGCGACAGCATGGTGCGGTCAACGAGCTCGACCGCAATCGGCGCGAGTGTCACGATGTGCTGAACGGCCTCCATGGCGGCAGAAAAGCTGCCGAAATGACAGGCCCCGACGGCGTGGGTGCCGAGGACCCGGGACAGCTTCAGCTCGATGCGTTCGGAAAAAGCGAGCGTGCCTTCCGACCCTACGAGGATATGCGCGAGATTGAGATCGTTGCGCCCCGGCACGAGCGCATCGAGGTTGTAGCCGCCCACCCGCCGCTGGACTTTCGGAAAATTCGTCTCGATCTCGCTCGCTTCATCCGCCGCGATGGCCAGAAGCTCGCGGGCGAGCGGGCGCAATGTGGATTGCTGCGGCAAGTCGGACAGATCGTGTGCCACGCGTCCGAAATGTTCGATGTTTCCATCCGCGAGCAGCGCATCGATCGAAAGCACGTTCTCGCGCGTATTGCCATAACGCAGGGAGCGCGCCCCGCAGGAATTGTTCGCGACCATCCCGCCGATCGTCGCGCGCGAGGAGGTCGAGATATCGACCGGAAACCACAGGCCATGCGGCTTCAGGCGCCGGTTCAGCTCGTCGAGCACGATGCCCGGCTCGACCACGCAGCGCTTTCCTTCAACATCGAGTTCGAGTACGTGGTCGAGATGCTTCGAGCAGTCGATGACGAGGGACGAGTTCACCGTCTGACCGGCCTGGGAGGTGCCGGCTCCGCGGGGGAGAACGCTGATCCCCTCGTCGCGCGCGATCGTGACCGCGTATTCCACTTCTTTTATGGAGCGTGGGATGACCACGCCCACAGGCATGATCTGGTAATGCGAGGCATCGGTGGAGTAGCGGCCGCGCGCGAAGGCATCGAACTGCACCTCGCCGAGAAGCTGCGTCTTCAGGCGGCGCTCGAGGCCGGGCAGAATGGTCTCACTCATGGACGGAGTACGGAGGGCAGAGGACGGAGGACAGAAGGAGCTGCTCCCCGAGGTTTGTGCGCTCGCGCGCGTCCAACGTTTCGTTTGGCCGCCTCATCTGTCATCTGTCGTCCGGCGTCTGTCCTCTGGCACGGGCTTGTCCCGTCCATCGACGTTTCTCTATTGTAGTCCGGACGAGCGGGTCTTTCCCGCATATCGCTTCGCGCCATTTCTCCGCAAGGACTTGCCAATGAAGAACTCCTCTCGCCCGGTCGGTCGTCATTTCCTGCAGATTCCGGGGCCGACCCCGGTGCCTGATCGCGTGCTCCGCGCCATGGACACGCCGATCATCGATCACCGCGGGCCGGAATTCGCAAAGCTCGCCAAGCGCTGCCTCGACGGCATCAAGACAATATTCAAGACCACCAACCCCGTCGTCATCTATACCGCCACCGGGACGGGCGCGTGGGAAGCGGCGCTCGTCAATACACTGTCTCCCGGGGATCGCGTCTTGATGGTGGAGACGGGCCAGTTCGCCACGCTGTGGAAGAACATGGCGGAGAAGCTGGGGCTCAGTCCCGAATTCATCCACACCGACTGGCGCACCGGGGCCGAGCCGAACGTGATCGAGGGCTACCTGCGCAAGGACAGGGACAAGGCAATCAAGGCGGTGTGTGTTCTGCACAACGAAACCTCGACAGGCTGCCTCTCGCCGATCGCGGAAATCCGCAAGGCCATCAACGCCGCCGGTCACCCCGCGCTGTTCATGGTCGACACGATTTCCTCCCTCGCCTCTACGGATTACCGGCACGACGAATGGGGTGTGGACGTCACCATAGGGGGTGCGCAGAAGGGGCTTATGCTGCCGCCCGGCATGTCTTTCAACGCGCTGAGCGATCGGGCGCTCGCCGCCGCGAAGAACTCACAGCTGCCGAAATCGTTCTGGGCATGGGACGACATGCTCAACATGAACAAGATCGGCTTTTTCCCCTACACCCCGGCAACCCAGATGCTGCATGGCCTCGCCGAGGGGATCGCGATGCTGCATGAGGAAGGGTTGGAGAATGTCTTCGCGCGCCACGACCGGCTTGCGGAAGCGACGCGCGCAGCGGTGCGTGCCTGGGGGCTGGAGATCATGTGCCGCGACCCGAAATTCTACTCTCCAACCGTGACGGCCGTGATGATGCCCGAGGGCCATGACGCCGACGCGTTCCGCAACCTCGCACTCGAGAACTTCAATGTCTCTTACGGCGCAAGCTTCGGACGGTATTCCGGCAAATATTTCCGCATTGGCCATCTTGGCGACGTGAACGACGGCATGCAGATGGGCGCCCTCGCCATAACCGAGATGGCACTCGCCCTTGCCGGCATACCCCATCGCAAGGGCGGCGTGCAGGCCGCGGTCGATCATCTGATCTCGGCGCATGCAAGTCCCGCTCGCGCAGCGGCGGAGTGAGACGGCGAACGGACGACAGACGACGGAGAAGATCATGGGCGGAATCACGATCAAGATCGCGGCGCGCGGAGGAGGAGAGTTCGACTGTTATATCGTCACGCCCGATGACGGTGGCCGAGTTCCTGCGGTTGTGCTGGCGTCGGCGGTGCATGGCGTCGATGCGGACATCTGTGCCATCGCGGATGAATTTGCGGATAACGGATTCATCGCCGCAGCCCCCGACCTGTTCTGGCGATCGATCCCGGGTCCTCTCGCCCGCGATGACGAACGCACCAAGCAGCGCTCGCAACCGCGGCTGCAAAAGATCAAGGAAGGCGAAGCAGATCTTGCCGATACATTGGTGCAGGTCAACAAGCTTGCGCAGTTCAATGGCCGCGCTGCCTGCATGGGATTCTGCTACGGCGGCCCGTACGCGATTCTCGGGCCGAAACGCCTGGGCTATGCGGCCGGCATTTCCTGCCATGGCAGCCAGATGCTCGATTACGTCGGCGAACTTGAGGGCGTTGCCGCGCCGGTCTGCATCGTCTGGGGCGATGCCGACCATCTCGCGCCGGCGCCCGTGCTCGATGCCTATCGGACCGCATCATCACGCATGAAGAACTTGGGGCTGCACGTATTTCCTGGCGTGCAGCACGGCTTCATGATGCGCGGGAGCCCTGCATTCGATCAGGCGACGCGAGACTTCTCGATGCGGCGCGCCTTTGCGGTTCTCGATTGCCTACGCGAGAAAGGCGCCGAGCCGCGCCTGCGCCACGCCTCATAACCCTCTCGCGTTTCATCCTCCCCTGCGGAGCGTAGCGCAGCGGGGAGCATGAGGCGTGGGTCGCGGCTGCTCAGTGGACGGTGGCGCCCGCGGGGGCAGGCGACGGCCGCGTCTCCATGGCGGCGACGCGGTTCTTCACCGCGCGCTGCACCTTTTCGAAGGCACGCACCTCGATCTGGCGCACGCGTTCGCGTGAGACGCCGAACTCGGAGGCAAGCTCCTCGAGCGTGATCGGGTCGTCCGCGAGCCGACGCGCCTCGAATATGCGACGCTCGCGATCGTTGAGCACGGAAAGCGCCTCGCTCAGCGCCTGCTTGCGGTTATCGGACTCCTCGCTCTCGGCAAGCCGCGTCTCCTGGTTGGTGGTGACGTCGTCGACGAGCCAATCCTGCCATTCGCCGGAATCGCCATCCTCACGGATCGGCGCGTTGAGCGACACGTCGCCGCCGAGCCGCCGGTTCAGGTCGACGACATCCTGCTCGGTCACGCCGAGGCGCCGCGCGATGAGCTTGACCTGGTCCGGACGCAGATCGCCCTCTTCCAGCGCCGAAATCTTGCTCTTCGCCTTGCGCAGGTTGAAGAACAGCTTCTTCTGGTTCGCGGTCGTGCCCATCTTCACGAGTGACCACGAGCGCAGAATGTACTCCTGGATCGCGGCCTTGATCCACCACATCGCATAGGTGGCGAGCCGGAAACCCTTCTCGGGCTCGAAGCGCTTGACCGCCTGCATCAGCCCGACATTGCCTTCGGAGATCACTTCGGAAATCGGGAGCCCATAGCCGCGGTATCCCATGGCGATCTTGGCGACGAGGCGCAGGTGGCTGGTGACGAGCTTGTGCGCGGCCTCGCGGTCGGCGTGCTCGCGCCAGCGCTTTGCGAGGATGTACTCGTCCTGCGGTTCCAGCATGGGGAACCGGCGGATTTCCTCGAGATAGCGGGTGAGGCCTGATTCCGCGCTCGGAATCGGCAGACTTGCAGCTCGGGCCATATAGCGCCCTCCTCAATATACCCCCGGCTGAACCGGCAGGCGGATCACACCGCCGCTTCCCGAGCCGACGGTGCTGGTCCTGCGACGGAACTCCGATCGCAGTGCAAACTTACAGGACAAACCGAGGCGACGGAAGCTCGCCTGCGTCACGTCGCCGTGACCCGCCACTATGTGGTTAAGGCGTTGATAACCTGAGGCTTTTTGCTATCAGGCCGGTGTGCCCTTGGCACCGAGGCTGTGACGTAAACGTAGAAGATCATCCGGCAGTTCCGAGCGGAACTCCAGATGTCGGCCGTCCAGGGGATGTTCGATAGCGAGCATATAGGCATGGAGGGCCTGTCTGCCAAGGGCTTCGACCTCTTCGCGGGCGGAAGCGCTTAGCTGATTCGCCTTGGTCTTGAACCCGCTGCCGTAGGTGTGATCTCCGAGGAGGGGATGGCCGATGGCGGCGAGATGCACCCGGACCTGGTGCGTGCGTCCGGTTTCGAGCCGGCATTCGAGCAGGGTCGCATGAGCGAAGCGCTGAACGACTTTGTAATGTGTCGTGGCCTCCCTGCCGCGGGCGCTGACGGCCATACGCGTGC
>JBEVJT010000191.1:0-3559 GCA_040510075.1 Xanthobacteraceae bacterium
GGCGCTCAAGCATCCCAACCGGAAACGAGTCGCCGGGCTCACCCTCGGTCAGGAGCGCGAGTACCTGATCGCCACGGCCAAGCTCATTGAATATTTCGATTTCGCGCTCGACCCATTTCGACCGCGGCGTAAAGGCCGAGCAGACAACAATGAGAAAACGAGATGCTAGCAGCGCTTGCTTGATTTGATCATTGAGGTCCGCAGACGCAGGAACTTCGTCCTCGTCGCGAAATATTTTGCGCAACCTAGGTGGGAGACCACGCTGCTGAAGGGACTTTGGCACTCGATAGCGCTCGAGCGCGTCAATCAGCCATTCCGCCCACTTGCGGTCACGCTCGACGTGCCGGTAGCTGATAAAGGCGTCGTACAGGAACGATTGCTCGTGCTGGAGATCGTTCTCGGGAATCGGCGTGTGCCCGCTCGCCAAAACCCCTCGGCGGCCAGCGTATTCGATGGTCTCCGTCCAGTTGCCCGTCCCAGGCGGCAATCCAATACGAGGAACATCCGCGATCAATCCGCCCATTTTTTCTCCATGAGCCGAGTTTATGCTCAATGCATACTAAGAACCGAGCCAGGAATGATCTGTGATCGCGATCACACAATGTCGTTTCTCCATCAAGTCACAGAAACTCGACCGCGCGATTGTCGTAATAGGCGTCGGACCTTATTTCACGCCGGTAGACACGCCCGACTAGTGCCCCAATGCGCGCTCCGGCCAGCGCCAATGCTATTGAGATCACGCTGGCAATTTGATCTGGTCATGTGCTCGAGCCTGTTGCCTCGGCCGGAATGACGCGCATGACCCTGATGTGCCCCGCCTGTGGTCATGAGAATGCCGCTGCCGCGAAATTCTGCGGCGAATGCGGTGCGCGCCTGACCATCCGCTGCATGGAATGCGGCTCGGCCAATCCCCCCGGGCAGAAGTTTTGCGGCGAATGCGGCCAGCCGCTCGTGTCGGCAACACAAAAAGCGGCGCCGCGCTTTGGCGCACCGCAGAGCTATACGCCTAAACATCTCGCGGAGCGCATTCTCACCTCGAAAGCGGCGCTGGAAGGCGAGCGCAAGCACGTGACCGTCCTTTTTGCCGACATGAAGGGCTCGTTGGAGCTGCTTGCCGACCGCGATCCGGAAGAGGCGAAAAGCATCATCGACCCGGTGCTCGCTCACATGATGGACGCGGTACATCGCTACGAAGGCACGGTCAATCAGGTGATGGGCGACGGCATCATGGCGCTGTTCGGCGCGCCGCTCGCCCACGAGGAACATGCGGTGCGCGCCTGCTACGCGGCGCTGCGCATGCAGGATCTGGTCCGCCAGTACACGGAGCAGGTGCGCCGTCGTCACGGCATCGAGGTGACGATTCGCATCGGCATCAATTCTGGCGAGGTGGTGGTCCGCTCCATCGGTAGCGATCTGCGCATGGACTACACAGCGGTAGGACAGACGACGCATCTGGCCGCGCGCATGGAGCAGCTGGCACCTCCCGGCTCAACGCGACTGACTGGCGAAACGGTAGCGCTGGCCGAGGGATTTATCCAGGTGAAGCCGCTCGGCGCCATTCCCATCAAAGGCATCGCGGAGCCGCGGGAAGTATTCGAGCTTGTCGGCGCGTCGGCGGTGCGCACGCGCCTGCAGGCCGCTCGCGCCCGCGGCTTCACCCGTTTCATCGGGCGCGACGCCGAGCTCGATCAAATGCGCGAAGTTGCCGCGCATGCACGTGGCGGCCGCGGGCAGGTGGTGGCGGTGATCGGCGAGGCCGGTGTCGGCAAATCCCGGCTGGTGCACGAGTTCATCCATTCGCATCACGCCCACGGCTGGCTTGTGCTAGAAGCTAGCTCGGTCTCGTACGGAAAGGCGACGCCGTTTCTTCCCGTCATCGATCTGCTGCGCGCGTATTTGCAGATCGGGGATAATGATGAGCCGCGACATGTGCGGGCCCGGACCATCGGCACTTTGCTTGCGCTGGACCGGGCATTGGATGACGTCGTGCCCGCGATCACATGGCTCCTGGATGCGCTCGAGCCGGAGAATCCGTTTCTTTCGCTCGAGCCGGCGCAGCGGCGCCAGCGGGCAGTCGAAGGAATCAAGCGGCTATTTATCCGCGAGAGCTGCGTGCAACCTCTGCTGCTCGTGTTTGAGGATCTGCATTGGGTCGACGCAGAGTCGCAGACCGTCCTGGACAGCTTGGTGGCAAGCCTTCCCACCACCGCAGTTTTGCCCGTGAACTATCGTCCCGAGTACCGTCACGACTGGGGGGCCAAAACCTATTACCGGCAGCTTCGCATCGATCCACTAGTGCCCGAGAGCGCTGACATGCTGCTCGCAGCACTGCTCGGAACCGATGCCTCGATGCAAGCTCTCAAAAACCTGCTGATCGCGAAAACGGAAGGCAATCCGCTCTTTCTGGAGGAGAGCGTGCGCTCGCTCGTGGAATCGCGGGCGCTCATCGGCGAAGCTGGCGCCTATCGCTTGGCGAAGCCGGTGGAGACGGTCCAGGTGCCGGCCACCGTGCAGGCGATCCTTGCAACCCGCATCGATCGGTTGCCCCCCGAGCTCAAGCGCCTGCTGCAGGCCGCGTCGGTAATCGGCAAGGACGTCCCGTTTGTCGTTTTACAGGAGATCGCCGGAATGCGCGGCGACGATCTCGGCCGTGCGCTCTTGGACCTGCAGGCCGCGGAATTCCTTTACGAGGCGCGGCTATTCCCCGACCTCGAATACACCTTCAAGCACGCGCTCACCCACGAGGTGGCCTATGGCAGCCTGCTCGAGGATCGGCGGCGCGGCCTTCATGCGCAGGTCGTGGAGACTCTCGAGCGGCTCCATCGCGATCGGCTAAGCGAGATGGCCGACGTGCTGGCACATCACGCGGTGCGGGCCCGGCTCGGCCTGAAAGCCGTGCGCTACCTCCAGCGGGCGGCGGAAAGGGCAATCGCGCGCTCGGCCAACCGAGAGGCCATCGCATTGCTGGAAACGGCAACGGGGCTTCTGGGCGAGATGCCGGAGTCTGCCGAGACGCTGTCGCAAATGCTGGATCTGCAGATCGCGCTGGGCACCCCGCTCATTGCGCTGCATGGCCCCACTTCCGAGAGAGTCGCTGCCGACTATAACGCCGCACGCGAGCTAGTCGAACGCCTGCGGGACACCTCCCGTCGTTTTCCCGTGGTCTGGGGTCAATGGTACGCAGTGTATACGCGAGGCGAATATCAGAAGGCCTATGAGAGCGCTCAAGCCCTGCTGACGGCGGCCGAAGCCGAGGGCGACAAAGGACGACTGCTCGAGGCGCATCATTCCTTATGGGCGACGCTGAACGCCGTAGGTAAGCCGCTAGCGTCCCTTGCGCACGCAGAACGCGGAATTGCTCTCTACGACCGCGAGCGCGATGCGGCGCAGACCTTCGTCTATGCCGGGCACGACGCGGGCGCCTGCTGCCGATATCACCTGGGCCTGACTCGTTGGCTGCTCGGCTATCCCGACCAGGCTCTGATTGCAGTGCGTGAGGCCTTCCATCTTTCAGAACAGCTGCGGCATCCACTGACCAGCGTGATCACCCTCTGGTTCA
>JBEVJT010000192.1:0-3023 GCA_040510075.1 Xanthobacteraceae bacterium
AGCTTGCGCTGCCATTGTTGGCGCACAAGGTCGAATGAGATAGGCATCGAAATAACCCCCGCGGCCGGCCGGAGCACAACGGACTGATGAAAGAGGCAATTCGGGGGCGGCGGCCACGCCGTGCGTACTGACAAAATCCGGGGAAGCGCAATGACGGTCATCGACGTCCACACCCACATGCTCACGCTCGATTATCTCGAACTGCTGCGTGCCCACGGCACCGGCAAATACACATTGAAAAAAACAAAAGCCGGACAAGACGCGGTGCATCTTTACGACGCGCCGTTCATGACGCTGTTTCCCGGCATGTGGGACTACGAGCTGCGCATCAAGAAGATGGACGAGGCGAAGGTGGATGTCGCGATCGTCTCGCTGACCTGCCCAAATGCTTATTGGGGCGGGCGCGAGGTGGCGCTGAAGGCCGCTCAGCTCGTCAATGACTCGATGGCCGAACAGCAGCGCGCAAAGCCAGACCGCATTCGCTGGTTTGCATCCTTGCCGTTTCAATATGCCGAGGAAGCCAAGGCCGAGCTCGCGCGCTGCGTCAAACTCGGCGCGGTCGGCGTGATGGTCATCGCCAATATCGATGGCGAGGATCTGACCGATCCAAAATTCGCAGCCGTGTGGGCGCAGATCGACAAGCTCGGGCTACCGGTGCTGGTGCATCCCGGCGCGCCGCAGGGCGTGAAGGATCAGCACATGGACGAGTTCAACATGATCCCGCCGGTAGGCTTCATGGCGGACACCACGCTCGCCTTCACACGCATGATTTACTCCGGCTTTCTCAACAAGTATCCGAACCTCAAGCTGATCGCCTCGCATGGTGGCGCGACCTTGCCGTATCTCGCCGGGCGCCTTGATCGCTGCTGGGAGATGATCCCGGGCTGCGCCGAGGTGATCAAGGACAAGCCTTCGACCTATCTGCAGCGCATCTGGTACGACACCGTGGTCTATGATCCGCGCGCGCTCGAGCTTTGCATCTCGGTCGCGGGCTCACCCGACCGCGTGCTCTACGGCTCGGACTATCCGCACAATATCGGCGACATGATCGGTTGCCTCGCGCGCGTCAATGCGCTCCCGGCGGATCAGGCAAAACGGATCGCGGGAAAGAATGCGGAGACGTTGTTCCGGCTTTAGCGTCTGACGGCGTGACCGCTCATTCCCGATTGGTCGGGAAGGAGCGGGGCCGCTTCAGTTCGGGGCAGCGCCGTCCGTTGTCTGCGTTGGCACGATCTTCATGACGAATGAAGTCGGCGGTTCGCCGGGTCCGAAGGCGCCGGGCCGCCAGCACGCGCGCCACATATCCGATGTTGCTGCGGGCCACCCCCAGATCCTTCAGCAGGAAATCCGGGAGCGTGTTCAATTCGCGGCGCACGGCGAGCTCCGTCATGCTGCGATCGAGCGAACGCAGCATCCGCAGGGAGGAGAGGTGCATCGCCCGCGCCAATTCGGTCATGAGGCGGAGAACGACGGAAACAATCATTTCGGACTCCATTCGGCTTCAGCCGGGCGCCGTTAGCGGTGCCAATCGCGGCTCAAATTTCATTGCACAAATACGTATCTCGATTATATTCGCTTGTCAATAATCGATGCACATGTTAGTGCATTCAAATAAATGTCATCGGGTACCCATGGCGCGCACCTACACCCTCAAGAAACGGGCGGAGCAGCAGGCGGACACGCGGCGGCGCATTGTCGATGCGGCCATCGAGCTGCATGGCAGTGTGGGTCCGGCCAACACCACTTTCAGCATGGTCGCCGAGCGTGCGGGAGTTCAGCGTCACACGCTCTATGCGCATTTCCCTGACGAGCGCAGCCTGCTGCTCGCGTGTTCGGGCCTGCACGCCGAGCGAGAGCCTTCGCCCGATGCCGCGGCGTGGCGCGCCATCGCGGATCGCGGCGAGCGACTAAAGACAGGCCTTCGGGCGGTGTATCACTGGTACGCGGGCAATGCCGGGTTGCTCGCTTGCGTGATCCGCGACGCCGAAATCCAGCCCCTCGTCCGCGAAATCATCGAGCGGAGATTTGGTCCCTCGATCGCCGCCTGGCACGAGGTGCTGGGAGAGGAACTGGAAGCGAGACAGCGGCCGATGCTTGCGCTCGCGCTCAGCTTCTACAGCTGGCGCAGCCTGGTGCAGGAAGCCGGCCTGACGTCGGACGCTGCCGCGGAGGCCATGGTGCAAGCGATCGAAGGCGCCTGAAGCGAGTCGGCCCCGGTGCCACAAGCCCAGCGTGGCCTATCATCGCAGATCGTCATTTCACGAACTCAGCGCCCGCCGACCGCGGGCAATTTGCCTTGTTTCGTTAACCTTGCACGGCTAAGTAACGCCCCCTGACGGGCCCTTGGCCCGATCCGGCCCCTGCGGAGAGGTGGCTGAGTGGTTGAAAGCACCGCACTCGAAATGCGGCATACTCGCAAGGGTATCGGGGGTTCGAATCCCTCCCTCTCCGCCAAGAGCCGGAATCGTTCAAGTCGGTTTAAGCCCCGTGGAAGCGTTCGGCGGCAGGGCGACCAGCGCACGCACGACGCGGCGCGTCCGTGCGGATAGGACAGCAATCCCCCTTTAAGAACCTAATCGGCAGCGACCGGGAACGGTGCGTTACTGCAAAGCGGCTTCAACCTGCCTGCCCAAATCTAGCGTATCATATGGCTTCGGTAGGAAGATCGCATCTTCGATAAGCATCGGCTTCGGACGTGCGGAAGTGACGATTAAGCGGACCGGCGGCCAACGTTTGCGAACAGCTTCGGCCAGCTTTACCCCATCCATCGAACCGGGCATTTGCACGTCCGTGAACACCAATCTGATTTCAGGATGGGTTTCGAGCAACTGGATAGCTTCGTCGGCGTTCGCCGCTTCAAGAGTGGAGTAGCCCGCGTCTTCCAAGGCTTCAACCGCAACCATTCGGACAAGAATTTCATCCTCGACCACGAGAACAACTACACTCGAACGCATTTTCCCACCTGACTTTGGCGTACCAAAGCCATCCACTCCGAAAAGGTTCGGTTAAGGCCCGATTATTCC
>JBEVJT010000193.1:0-3369 GCA_040510075.1 Xanthobacteraceae bacterium
CAGGCCGAGTTCATCGCGCAGGTACCACATCAGCGGCATCGACGGATCGCCGTCGAATGACCGCTGTTGCCCCTTCACACTGAGGTTGACCATGATGTCCTCCCTTGTTCCCCCGTGCGCTTGAGTGCGCACGTTGAACACCGGGCACAGGGCCGCCCTTCGGCGGATCGCGTTCACCGGGGCCCCGCATAAATCCGGTTGTGCCCAGCATATCTGGGTGCCTTTGATCGAACGCCGAGATTGGAATGATTTCAAGGCAGGCAACCGTCCGCGGTGTTCACGAAATCGCGACGCGGGCAACAAAGGAAGTGGGCAGGCGACCTGCCCACCGCGTTGCGGGTCAGCTTGCGCTTATTGCTTGGTCGGCGGTCCGAAATCGGGGGGCGGGAGCATGTCCGGCACCTCAATCTCGATCCTCACCTTGGAAGGGTCGATCCCGGTTCCCTTGCTGAGCCAGAACGTGACCGACTGAGGCCAGAAGATCAGAATCCCTACGAGAATGACCATCGTGCAGATCCAGGGAATGGCGCCCCAGTAGATCTCCGATGTCTTGATCGATCTGGGCGCGATGCCCCGCAAGTAGAACAGCGCGAAACCGAATGGCGGGTGCATGAAGCTCGTCTGGATGTTGGCGCAGATCAGCACTCCGAACCAGATCAGGTCGATGCCAAGCTTCTCGGCGGGCGGCGCGAGCAGCGGAATGAGAATGAAAGCGATCTCGAAGAAGTCGAGGAAGAACGCGACGATGAAGATGAACACGTTCACGAAGACGAGGAAGCCGATCTGTCCGCCCGGCAGCGAGATCAGCAGATGCTCGATCCACTCCTTGCCGCCGACGCCCTGGAACACGAGGCTGAACACGCGTGCGCCAATCAGGATGTAAGCCACCATCGCGGTGATCCGCATCGTCGAAGACATGCCCTGATAGAGCAGCGTCCAGTTCAGCGTCCCGTACATGGCCGCAAGCGCGATCGCGCCGACGACGCCCATGGCGCCGGCTTCGGTCGGCGTCGCAAGGCCCATGAAGATCGTGCCGAGCACGAGGAAGATCAGGCCGAGCGACGGGATCATGCCGCGCATGCAGCGCTTCCACAGCGCCCAGCCGTGTAGCGTGCGCGCTTCCTTCGGCAACGCGGGCACGTCCTGCGGCCAAAGGATGCTGACGATCGCGACCCAGGAGCAGAACAGCGCGACTTGAATCAGACTCGGGCCGAGCGCGCCCGCGTACATGTCGCCGACCGAGCGGCCCAGCTGGTCCGCGAGCACGACGAGCACCAGCGACGGCGGGATCAGCTGCGTGATCGTGCCGGAGGCGGCGATCACGCCCATGGTATGCCGGGTCGAGTAGCCGTATTTGAGCATCGGCGTCATCGAGATCACGCCCATCGCGATCACGGACGCTGCCACCGTTCCGGTGATGGCCCCGAGCACGGCGCCGACAAAGATTACCGCATAGGACAGGCCGCCGCGGATCGGGCCAAACAATTGCCCAAACGAGTCGAGCAGGTCCTCCGCCAGTCCGCAGCGCTCCAGACTAGCGCCCATGAAGGTGAAGAACGGAATGGCAAGCAGCAGGTCGTTCGAAATGATGCCGTAGAGCTGGTAGGTCAGGTTGCCGAGAAAGTCCGGGCGGATCAGGCCGAGCTCGATGCCGACGAAGCCAAAGAACAGGCCGGTCGCGGCGAGCGAGAACGCCGCCGGATAGCCGATGAGCATGAAAAGAATCATGCCGCCGAACATCAGCGGCGCCATGTTGTCACGCACGAAAGCGATCATTGTAACGGCTTCTCGTACTTGAAATCGGCTTCGATGACGTGCTCGAGCGCGGCGATGCGCTTGATGATCTCGGAGACGCCCTGCAGCGCCATCAGCGCGAAACCGACTGGCATCAGGAGCTTCACCGGCCAGCGGATCAGCCCGCCCGCGTTGGAGGACACCTCACCGATGCGCCAGGAGTCCACGAACCACGGCCATGTGAAGTAGGTGAGGATCACGCAGATCGGCAGCAGGAACAGAAGGCCGCCGAGGATGTCGATCCAGATGCGGGTGCGCTCCGAGACCGCGCTGTACACGAGATCGACGCGCACGTGCTCGTTCATCTTCAGCGTATACGGCCCGCCGAGCAGCACCATCCCGGCAAACATGTACCACTGGATTTCGAGCCAGCCGTTCGAGCTTTCGCTGAAAATATAGCGGCTTGCCGCGTTGCCGGCGCTGATCAGGCACGCAAGCAGCACCAGCCAGTTCGCCGCGACGCCGAACTTCTCGTTGACCCAGTCAACGGCGCGGCTGAACGCAAGGAGTGGACCCAACGCCCTCGTCCCCCAGGAAATCATTCGCGAGGCCGAATGATGTGCGCATCCTAGGACGGAGGGGCCCGTCCGGCATAGCGCTTTCTTGGGGCGGAGCGAGATTCCCTCACCCGCGGCGGGCACTCCACTGGGGAGCGTTTTCAGGTCCACTGCCCGTGGGTTAGTCGCCTGATGCACACCTTAAGATGTAGGAGCCGATTCGCAGCCTTTTAGGAATCTCGCGCCGCAGGCGGGCTATGCGACGTCCGCCCGTTCTAACGACGCCGAAAGCGCCGCGACGTCCAGCCGATCCACAAACTCGTCGTGGATGTTGCACATCGTGACGCGCAGATAGTTGCGCGTTGTCGGGAAATCGCGGCTGCGCAGCTTTTCGTGGATCGGCATCATGTCGAAATAAGTCTGTGCCCACTGCTCCGGTATGTCGATCACGCGCTTCGGCGGGTGCAACCCAACGAGCTGGAGGCGATGCGCGAGCTCGGCGCGCAGGGCACGCCATTCCGTGTCACCAAGTGCCGCTGGGACCGGATAGCGGTCGAACACGCCGAGCACGAGCGCGCTCACGGCATCGAGCGCTGCCCGCCGCTCTGCGAAATGCGGACGCAGGACCCCCTCGACCAACTCACCGACCATCGCGAGCCCGAGCGGATAGGCGCGCCAGCGCGATATTTCGACCGCCGCCTGGAATTCGGGCTCCCTGAACAAAACCTTCGCGTAATGTCCCGCTCGCGCGCGAGAATATTCGTAGAGCCCCTTCTGCACGGCGAACGCCGCATTCTCGTCGATGAAAGTCGCGACCGCGGCCGCGTCCCGAATCGGCGGCTTGCGGCGGAAAAAATCCAGTAGTCCCATGATCCCTCCGCGACGGAGTGTAGCACTGCCACAGGGCTGGGAGACGGAAAAGCGCCTATTTCTCAATTCTTTCAGCCCTAAAGCCCACAGTATTCGCCGAAAGTCGTATATGTACTCGGATCTGCTTGATGTAGCTTTCATGCTAGCGGTTTCTCAACCCGACCGCAAGTAACGTGACTGCGCCGGGAGCGGGGGCAGCTTGTCGCGC
>JBEVJT010000194.1:0-3897 GCA_040510075.1 Xanthobacteraceae bacterium
AATCAGGCCGCAGGCCTGCAGTCGCTCAGCGTCGCCGGCACCGCCCACGTTGATCTCCGCGCGTAAGATCTTCGCGGTGGCGCTCGCACGCAAAATCTTGCCCAGCCTGTCGGCGGGCGCACGCTCCTTGAGCGGATACCAGATGAGATAGGTCCCGCTCGCCCACTTGCGGAGAGCGGCTTCGATCGCTGTGCCGAGCCGGGCGAATTCAGCTGGGGCTTCGAACGGCGGATCGATAATGACGAGCCCGCGCCGCTCCTTCGGCGGGATAAATGCATTGAGCGCAGTCCAGCCATCGATGACGATGGCCTTGCACCGTCGGTCGCGCGCGAGATTGCGCGCGCGCGCCGCGGCGGCTTTGGGCGCGAGCTCACAGGCGATGAGTCGATCGTGCCGCCGCAGGAACGCCTGGGCGAGCAGTGGCGAGCCAGGATATGCGGCGAGCGAAACACGTTCATTCGAGGGCGCCACGGCCTCGAGATAAGGTGCAAGGAGAAGTCGCGCCGGCTCAGGAACCGCCGCGCTCAATAGCCGCGCAATGCCGTTAGTCCATTCGCCTCCACGACTAGCCTCGTCAGTGCGCAAGTCATAGCGGCCGGCACCCGCGTGGGTCTCAATGACTCTGAATGGCGCGGGCTTTTCCAAAAGGTGCACGAGTATGCGCACCAGAGTGGCGTGCTTGAGCACATCCGCGAAACCGCCGGCGTGAAAGGCATGGCGATAGTTCATGAACGCAGACGACAGAGGACGGACGACAGATCATAACGGAGAACCCTCCGTCCTTCTGTCCTGCGTGAACCGTTCTCCGTCGGCTGTCTAGAGTGATGCGTCGCGTCGGACGCGAACCGGCGGCATCACGACATTCTCGCGGCGGCAGACGCGCGCGTCGATTTCCGGGCAAGCGCGGAAACGCAGATCCTTGCTGAGGCAAATGCGCACTTCGCCCAGACGGCGGCTGTCGCAGGTGATCGCGACAGCATCACGGGTCAGGCCGGGATTGGCTTTGATAAATCCATGCTCCACTTCCTCGGGAGCGACGGTGAGCGCCTCCTTCACATTGATGAATTCGGGCGGGATTTTCACCACCGCGCGCGCCTTGCGGATGAGCTCGAAATAGGCGGTCGCGTTCAGGCCCGAGCAGGTGCCGTGCTTGTCCCATTGCTGAAACACAAGCCGTGGTGCCGGCATCAGATCGAGCATGGAAGAAACAATGTTGCGATTGAGCCGCGGTGCCGGATTTTGGCAAAACTCCGGGAAACCGTTGTCGTATTGCGGCCATAGCCCGTGCACGACAAACGCATAAGGGCGAGTGGCGCACTGCTGCTGTGGCGGGGTGCCGCGCTCGCCTGCCGCCTCGCAGTAGGACGGCGACCACGAAAGCGACAGGACGTAGAAGTCGAAATGCCCCGGCTGGTTTTGGCGAGCATCTTGGGCGCGCCCGTCCACGGATGCGAGCACCACAGTCAAGGTAGCCAGGACGGAAATTCGGAAAATTGCTGCAGCGACCTTGACGCGATTCATGGCGGCACCTTCGCAAACAACGACTGTACTGCAGAGCCTAACACGTTCGTAGAACAAATCAAGAACCATACTTAAATCGATGGTGGATTAGAGCCGAGAGGTCACAAAAGGCGCCCCGCATCAGTCCTCTGTCCGCGCTCTCCTACGGCTAGGGTCGCGCCATCTTGCAGGCCGGGTTGTACGCCCAGTTCCGATCGAGCCCGGTGATGCACCACTCCACGCCCCAGGTCATGCCGACCACACCGGTGTCTTCGGCGATGGAATAGTGGATCACGTGCTTGCTGCCGTCGGAAATCTCGACCATCCCGCTGCAGAAACGTCGCGGAATGGTGTTCGCCGCCCACGGCCGGAATGCCGTCTCGCGTATCTTTTCAAATGTTAGAATTTTCAGATCGGTGACCCAGTAGTTGTTTTCCCTCTGGTTGAACCGAGATGAAATCTTGCTTAAGGCATCGGGGTAGTCGCATGGCGGCACGACGCCCTCGTAACGGGGCCCTGAGAGCCAGAAGTTCATCTCTAGCCAGCTCGCCGCGCTTGCCGGATACGAGGAAGCCAATCCCCATCCACAAGCGAACGCGCAGAACAGGTTCGTGCGCCAGCGCATCCTGATCCCCCTTCGGGCCACGGTGGCTTCCGAGCCAGGCGGAATCAAGGTTTGCGGTAGGGGGAAAGCAACGCGAGATGAAGAATCCCACGACTGTGGCGTCCCAGTCACGCCACGCAGTGTCATCACAAGGCAACACTCTGCTGTATTCGTCTGCGCGGTGCTTTGCAGGCCTTTGCAAGGCTCATAGGGTGGCTCCCGTAGTGCGGGGTATCGTCATGCGCACGCGCGTATTGGCTTTGATTTTCGGATTGCTGGCCACGGCGGCGCAGGCGCAACCGCAGGTCTACCGCGGCAATGACACCGGCGGCATCATTCCGTGGTCGTGCGAGAACGAGGCCATGGCGCAACAGATTGCCGCCGCCTATTGCGCGCGCTGGGACAAATATCACCGCATCACGAGCGTGCATCGGCAGTATGGGGACTTCATTGGGTTCAACTGCCTTTGGTCGCCGTATGTTGATCCCTATGCTCTGCCGCGGGTGCATACGCGGCGGGGCTGTGTGTACGAGCGGCTCTGGCCGCGGGTTCGGGTGCTCGATTGAACCTCAATCCCACGCGATGTCGTGGCGCCTGACAATTTCGCGCACGCTCTCGACCATCTTGTCTTCCGCCACGGCGAATTGCGCAGGCCGCGCCTCGCGCCATTCCGTGTGCGTGGCGATCGCGCCTGCGGCTTTCGCGCCTTCGATGAGATCCTTGATCTGCACTTCGCCTTTTGCCTTCTCGTCGCCGCCCTGGATGACGACGCAGGGTGAGCCGCGCTTGTCCGCATATTTGAGTTGCGCGCCCATTTTTCCGGAACCGAGATAAAGCTCCGCGCGAATGCCGCCCGCCCGCAGCTGCGCGACCATGTTCTGATAATCAGGCAGTCGCTCGCCATCCAGGACGGTGACCACCACAGGGCCCGCCGGTGCTGTCACGTCGAGTTTGCCGAGGTGCGCAAGTGCTGCCGCGAGCCGCGACACTCCAATGGATACGCCCGTCGCCGGCACGTCCTCGCTGCGAAAACGGCCGACGAGCCCGTCATACCGGCCACCGCCGCCCACCGACCCGAACCGAACCGGGCCGCCGCCTTCGTCTGTGATCGGAAAAGTAAGCTCAATCTCGTAAACTGCGCCGGTGTAATATTCGAGGCCGCGCACCACCGAGGGATCAATGCCGATCCTGTCGCTGCCATAACCGCTGGCGCGCGCCAGCGCCTCGATTTCTTGCAATTCGACGCGGCCTTGCTCTCCCGTTTTGCTCCCTCGCCACGTCGCGTCGAGATGCGCAAACTTATCGCCGCCTTCTCCGGCGCCTTCGAAGATGCTCAGCACGGTCGCAATTGCGGGCTCCGTGAGTCCTGCTCCTTTGGTAAAGTCGCCTGAAGCATCCTTGCGGCCCGCGCCCAGCAGCTCTTTGACGCCCTCAAGGCCCACGCGATCGTATTTGTCGATCGCGCGGAGGACCACCAGCTTTTGCGCTTCGCCGCTTGGGCCAGCAAGGCCGATCGTCTCCAACACGCCATCGAGCACCTTGCGGCTGTTGACCTTTACCCGATAGCTGCCGCGCGCAAGCCCGAGCGCTTCCATTGTGTCGGCCGCCATCATGCACATCTCGGCGTCCGCGGCGGGGGAGGGGGAACCCACCGTGTCGGCATCGAACTGCATGAACTGTCGAAAGCGCCCGGGGCCCGGCTTTTCGTTGCGAAACACCCAGCCCTCGCGGTAGCTGCGGTAGGGCTTGGGTAGCGCGTCGAAATTCTGCGCCACGTAGCGTGCAAGCGGTGC
>JBEVJT010000195.1:0-4982 GCA_040510075.1 Xanthobacteraceae bacterium
TGGGTCTACGACAACAACCACATCACGATCGAAGGCAACACGCGCATCACTTTTACAGAGGACATCGCAGCCAGATTTCTGGGCTATGGCTGGAACGTTCTGCGGGTGGGCGATGCCAACGATATCGACCGGATCAAGCGCGCCTTGGACATCTTTCACAAGACCAAGGGGCGCCCGACCTTCATCATTCTGGACAGCCATATCGGCTACGGCTCGCCGCACCGGCAGGACACCGCGGCGGCGCACGGCGAGCCCTTGGGCGAGGACGAGGTTCGCCTTGTGAAACGCGCCTACGGCTGGCCCGAGGACGCGAAGTTTCTTGTTCCCGACGCAGTGCGGGAGCACTTCGCCGCGGGAATTGGCGCGCGCGGGGAGGAAGCGCGCCGTGAATGGGGCGAGCTCTTTTCGGCCTATCGCGCGAAATTTCCCAAGCTCGCAAACGAGATCGACCTCATGCAGCGGCGCGAGCTGCCGCAGGGATGGGATAAGGAGCTACCGGTTTTTCCCGCCGACCCGAAGGGCATCGCCGGGCGTAATGCCTCGGGCCGGGTCCTCAACGTTCTCGCCCAGAATATTCCCTGGCTGCTCGGGGGATCGGCCGATCTTGGCCCTTCCAACAAGACGCTGCTCACGTTCGAGGGTGCCGGAGATTTCGAGCCGGATAATCGCGGCGGCAGGAACCTGCATTTCGGCATCCGCGAGCACGCAATGGCGGCAGCAGTCAACGGACTCGCTTTGTCAAAGCTGCGCGCCTTCGGTGCCACGTTCTTCATCTTCAGTGACTATGCGCGACCAGCCATTCGGCTATCAGCCTTGATGGAGCTTCCCACCATCTTTGTGTTTACGCACGATGCCATGGGAGACGGCGAGGACGGCCCCACCCATCAACCGGTGGAGCACCTTGCGTCGTTCCGCGCCGTGCCTGGGCTCGTGGTGCTACGACCAGCCGATGCCAACGAGGTGGTCGAGGCCTATCGCTATATCATGCAGCTGCGGCACCAGCCGGCGCTGTTGGCGTTGTCGCGGCAAGCGCTGCCGACCTTGGACCGCAGCAAGTACGCGCCCGCGTCCGGCCTCGCGCGTGGGGCTTATGTGCTCGCCGATACTCCCGGTGGAAAGCCCGAACTGATCCTCATTGCGTCCGGCAGCGAGGTGAGCCTCTGCGTCAAAGCCCACGAGGAGCTGCTTGCCGACGGCATACGCTCGCGGGTCGTTTCCATGCCGTCCTGGGATATTTTCGAGCATCAGAGTGAGGCCTATCAGGACAGCGTGCTGCCCGCGGAAGTGACTGCGCGCATCGCGGTGGAGCAGGCCTCGACATTTGGCTGGGAACGCTACGTAGGCAAGAGGTCCGGACGCATCATCGGCATGAAGACGTTCGGCGCCTCGGCTCCGCTGAAGGAGCTCTTGCGCAAATTCCGGTTCGAACCGGAGCGTGTGACCGAGGTTGCCAAAGAGCTGCTCGGGAAGGGGAAGAAGAGCTGAACCCTCGTCGGGCGCAGCGCTTGGGGTGCCGCCGCCTTTCAAAGCGCAAGGGAATCCGATGACCAATTCGCCCGTTGTCATCTTCCTGTTCGACGTCGACAACACGCTCCTCGACAATGATGCCGTGCAGGCGGACCTTAAAAAACACCTGAAACAGGCATACGGGACCGCCGCTCGCGACAGGTACTGGGAAATCCTGGAAGAATTGCGGAACGAATTGGGATACGTCGATTACCTCGGCGCGTTGGAGCGCTTTCGGATGGAGGAGATTCATCGCTCGGATGTGCTGCGCATGTCGAACTGGCTGGTCGATTACCCATTCGCCGATCGCCTCTATCCCGGCGCTCTCGACGTGGTGAAACATGTGCAGCAGTGGGGGAGCGCCGTCATCCTTTCCGACGGCGACGCCGTGTTCCAGCCGCGCAAGGTGGAGCGTTCCGGTCTGTGGCGGGCCGTCGAGGATCGTGTGCTCATCTACATTCACAAGGAGAATGAGCTTGCATACGTCGAGCGCCTCTATCCCGCCGATCACTACGTGCTCATTGACGACAAGCTGCGCATCCTGGCCGACGTGAAGAAGATATGGGGCGAGCGGGTTACCACGGTATTCCCGAAGCAGGGCCACTATGCATTTGATCCAGATATTCTGGCCGGGAATCCGCCAGCGGATATTGAGCTTGCCAGAATCGGCGATCTGCTTAACTGCGACCTGACAGCCTTTCTGAAATAGGCACGCGTGATGGGTAACACACGCGCTGAAGTGGCGACGAGCGCCGGTCAACGGCAGAGCGCCGATATCGCCGGCGCTCGCCCAATCCTCATCGTCACGGGTGTCGCGGGCAGCGGGAAGACGACGATCGCAACAGGGCTCGCGCTACGGCTCGGCTGGCCTTTGAAGGAAGGCGACGAGCTCCATCCGGAATCGGACATCGCCAAGACGCGCTCCGCTCATCCGCTCGATGATCGCGATCAGTGGTCCTGGCTTGCGCAGATCGCGGCCTGGATCGATGGCTGGCGACAGACTGGCACGGGTGGCGTTATCACCTGCTCGGTTCTCAGGCGCAGCCATCGCGATTTCTTGACCCGCGGACGACCGCAGGTGCGAATCGTTTATTTGCACGGAGAGAGGGAAGTAATCGCGGCGCGCCTGGATGCACGCAACCAAGATTCCATGCCAATCCTCGACCACCATTTCGCAATCCTGGAGGAGCCCGACCTCGACGAGGATCCCATCGTTGTCGACGTGAGTCGGCCGATGGAGGATATCGTTGCTGAGATAGTGCGCGAGGTCGCTCCGCAGGTGGCCGAAAATCGGCCGGCCGTTGTCGGACGCGATCGTACCGAGCGACCTGGCATTCCGCGTGTCAGGCCGGACGCGCCGCAATCGCATCCAGGCATAAGTGTCCTGCCGACTCCTGGTACATCACTAATGTCCGACTTTCCCCTGAATATCGAGGATTACGCACTGATTGGTGATTGCACGACGGCTGCTCTCGTGGGTCGCAACGGCTCAATCGACTGGCTGTGTTGGCCACGCTTTGACAGCAACGCCTGTTTCGCGGCGCTTCTCGGCACGTCCGAACATGGACGATGGCGAATCTCTCCCGCCGATTCGACGGCTGGCATCAGCCGCGCTTACCACGAGGGCACCCTGATCCTGGAGACGGTGTTCGATGCGGCCGAAGGCCGTGCCGCCCTGATCGATTTCATGCCGATCGGCAGCTCCGGCTCGTCAGTCATCCGGATCGTAAAGGGGCTCCGCGGCAAAGTGGCGATGCAATTGCACGTCGCGCTTCGGTTCGACTACGGGAGCACTGTGCCGTGGGTGACCCAGCTCGATGATGGGTCCGGCCTGAGCGCCATTGCCGGCCCGAACCAGGTGGTGCTGCGTTCTCCTGTCGCGCTGCAAGGTAAGAATTTTGCGACGGTCGCCGAGTTTGACGTGGCCGAAGGGCAATGCGTCCCATTCGTGTTGACACACGGCCTGTCTCATCTGCCTGCGCCCACTGCCATCGACGCGAACGCGGCGCTGCAGGAAACCGAATCGTTTTGGCGCGATTGGTCGAGCCGTTGTTCCCACGTCGGCCCCTGGAGCGACGCGGTCAAGCGCTCCTTGTTGACGCTGAAAGCCCTGACCTATGCGGAGACCGGCGGCATCATCGCCGCCCCCACCACGTCACTTCCGGAGCAGCTCGGCGGCGAGCGCAACTGGGACTACCGCTTCTGCTGGCTACGAGATGCAACGTTCACCTTGATGGCCTTGGTGTCCGCAGGTTATCGCGATGAAGCGCGAGCATGGGGGCAATGGCTTCGGCGCACCGTGGCGGGAAGCCCGCACCAGCTCCAGATCATGTATGGCTTGTCCGGCGAACGACAGCTCATCGAATGGGAAGTGCCGTGGCTGCCCGGTTACGGCGGTGCCGCGCCGGTGCGCGTGGGCAACGCCGCTTCGGCTCAACTCCAGCTCGATGTCTATGGCGAGGTTATCGACGCCGTCTACCAGGGGCGGACGCTCGGTCTTGCTCCCGTCGGGTCGGGGTGGCCGCTACAGCACAAGTTGGTCGAGCATCTGGAGCAGATCTGGGAGCAGCCTGATGAAGGAATCTGGGAGGTGAGAGGCGGTCGCCGCCATTTCACTTTTTCCAAGATCATGGCGTGGGTGGCTCTGGATCGTACGGTGCGTGATGCGGAGCGGTTTAATTTCCAGGCGCCGCTGGAATCCTGGCGAAAGCTCCGCGACCGCATGCACGCGACGATTTGCGGGCAGGGGTTCGACAGCGAGCGCAACACCTTCACACAAAGCTTCGGCAGCAGCGATCTCGATGCGAGTCTGCTGCTGATGCCGCTGCTTGGCTTCCTGCCTGTAGACGATCTTCGAGTGCGCGGCACTGTTGCGGCTATCGAGCAGGAGCTCATGCTCGACGGCCTGGTGCTGCGCTATCGAACCCGAGCGGATGTTGATGGCTTGCCGCCGGGGGAGGGTGTCTTTCTCCCGTGCAGCTTCTGGCTTGCCAGCGTTTACAAGCTGCAGGATCGCGAGGCCGAAGCATTCGCGTTGTTCGAGCGCTTGCTCTCGCTGCGCAACGATGTTGGCCTGCTCGCCGAAGAGTACGATCCTCGTGCCCGGCGGCAGCTCGGTAACTTCCCGCAGGCATTCTCACATCTCGCTCTTATCGGAACGGCCCTGAGCCTGCACGATGCCGGCCCTGCGCAGCAGCGCGGGCAGGGAGCGAAGCCCGCCTCGTGAAGTCTGCATGAGGCCTCCAGTCGTTGGACGGGAAGGAAAGCACACTTTGATACGGCACGAGACCTTGGCTCACTGTTATGGCGCCGATGTCACCGGCATAGAGTTGACGCCGGTAAGGGTCAAAGGGGAGCAGCTCGGTGTCGTGCTCGTCGCGGTACGGCTTCAGATCGAGATCCGTTAGGACCTTAGTAAGCCGTTTATCGCGACTATCGCAAATCCACCTGCCATCGCCGTCATCGCTGGAACGCCA
>JBEVJT010000196.1:0-40652 GCA_040510075.1 Xanthobacteraceae bacterium
ACACGTTCGCAAACAAGGCGGTCGTATCCCCCCAAAACGGCGCATCGTTCATGACGTAGCGCATGAACACGGTGTAAGCGGTGATCCCGACAATGGAAAAAAGCAGGAAGCAGCAAATTACAAGAAGCGCATCCCAAATAAAATCATCGAGCCGCTGCAGGCGCAACTTAAACCTCAATTTCTGATGAAGCCAAAGAGCGACGGCAGCCAGAGCGAAAATCCAGGAATCCACAGCAACAGAAACATGGCGAATACTTCGACGAGCATGAACGGAATAAGCGCGATGCCAACCTTTTCAAGCGTCTCGCCCGCGATCCTCGCCGCCGTAAAATAGATGATGCCGACAGGCGGCGAGACGGCGCCAAGGATAAATCCGACCACGATGACCATCCCGGCCTGAACGGGGTGATATCCCGCATTCGTGCACGAATGCACCAGCGTCGGGCCGAGGACGACGATGGCGGGGACCGCCTCGATCACTGTGCCGACCAGCAGAATGAAGCCCACCAGCGCCAAAGCGAACAGGATCGGGCTCCCGGCATAACCGGCGAGCCATCCTTCCAGCCATTGCAATGCGCCGACGCGATTGAGAAGCCACCCGAACGGGCCGGATGCAGCGAGAACGAAAAACACCGAGCCCGTGAGCTTGGTGGTCCGGATCATTGCACCCACAAGCGTGCGCCATGAAAAGCTGCGATACACCGCGAGCCCGATCATGAGCGCCATCAGGACCGTGATCGACCCAGCTTCTGTCGCAGTGAATATACCAAGCGCAATTCCGCCGACGAGCACGAGGGGGATCAACAGCGGCACGATCGCCTCGGCTACAACACGCAGAAACACCTTGACGCGAAACGGCTCCGTATACCGTTCGAAATTTCTCCGAAGCGCCATCACGTAGACGGTGATCATCAGCAGGACGCCGACAAGGAGGCCCGGCAGAATTCCGGCGGAGAACAGGGCACCCACGGACACGCCAAGCCCGCTTGCCAGCAGGATCATAGCGATGCTGGGCGGCACGATGCCTCCGATGGTCGAGGCGATGGCCGTGAGCGCCGCCGCAAAAGCCGGCGGGTAGCCCGACTTTTTCATCGCCGGGATCAAGATCGTTCCGACCGTCGCCGTATCGGCAACCGCCGATCCGCTGATTCCCGCAAACAGCATGCTGAGCAGGATATTGATCTGGGCAAGCCCTCCGCGAATCCTTCCCACCAGTTCACGGCTCAAGGCCAGCAGCCGATCCGTGATATTTCCGGTGTTCATAAGCTCGCCCGTGAAAAGAAAAAGCGGAACGGCAATCAACGGTGGCGAGGCCAAGGCCTCATACATCTGATAGGGAATAGTGCTTAGAGGCAACTCGCCGGTGAACATGATGTAGAGAACCGGCAGCACCGCGAGTGCGATGCCTACCGGTGCTCCCAGAAAGATGAGCACGCACAGAGCCGTCACCAGAATGATCGCTTCCATATCGGCTCTGGGCCCCGGCCTACCGGAAGGTTTGTTGACTCCCGTCCCCCTAGCTCCGATACTTTCAGATCAGGAGCGGCAATCGAGCGACCGTATCCCCAAAATAATGTCGTGGCCAGCAGCGCTCGGTGCCCGGCGAGGAGGAGACGAAATGAGCCGAATTGGAGTCATCGCCTTGATGGCGGCAACGTGTGTCGCTGGTCTCGTCACGCCGGTTCCTGGGATCGCACAGGATACGATAAAACTCACCCTGGCCACCGGAATAGTGCCGACCGTTCCCACGTCTTGGTTCGTCAAGGACTTCATTGCGCCGCGTCTGGAAAAATATTCGAACGGCCGGATCTCCACCAATGTGCAAATCAGCGGCAGCCTCTGCAGCGAGCACAAATGCGTCGAGCAGGCCAAGCTCAAGCAGATCGACCTCGGCACGGTTTCGGGAGGCAATATTGGCGCGTTCGGGCCGGCGTTCGACATCCTCAATCTGCCCTACATTTTCAAGGACGATGCGTCTGCCGACCAAATCATCAATGGCTGGCTTGGGGATGAGCTTGCCAACCGAGCTGCCAAGGAGCTGGGGCTGTACACCCTTGCCGTCATTCCATCTTATGGATTTCGCAATCTCGACAACAACATTCGCGAGGTGAAAGTGCCCGCCGATCTCAAGGGCATCAAACTCAGGGTCACCAAGACACCGATCGAGTTTACCCTGATCCAGGGCTGGGGCGGCGTACCGGTTCCGTACGACTGGGCAACCCTTTACGAAGGTCTGCAGACCAAGATCGTGAACGGGATGTACATCCCGGACGCCTATGTGGCCGCGCAAAGGTTCTATGAGGTCACCCCCTACATCACCAGCACCGGCGGCGGACTAAACACACACATCATCTTCATGAGCAGCGACCGCTATCAGGGCCTCCCCGATTGGGCCAGGCAGGCGGTCGATCAGACCGCGAAAGACTTGAAGGAGGTCGCGTTCAAGATCGATATCGAGTGGCGCGAGCGCGCAACCGCCGATCTGAAGGGCAAGGTGAAATTCTATGATCCGAACCCCGCAGAGCTGCAGCTTTGGTACAAAGGAGCAGTCCCGGCGTGGGTTGCGGTCAAGGGAACCTACGATCCAGCTCTGGCGCGCCGGGTGCTGCAGGAACAGGGTCAGCACGAGCTGATCGCGGCGTTGCAAACTGCGGGCGCCCTTTAGCAACCATCCAAATTTTTTCTGAAAACGACGAAACGCGGGCGCGATGCAGGATAGGGAGGGTTCGGCATCGCGGCTCACCTATGCCGACGTGCATATGGTGCTCGCCCTGCTGCAGGGCTGGGACGAGGGTGAAGTGTCGCTCCGGCACAATGGCTTGGCCGTAGATGCCGTGCTCTCGGCACCGCCGGCCGCTGCGCTGGTAATCCGCTCACCGGCTGTGGGGATATTCAGGCCGCAGAGCTCAGTGGGGATGTTGCTCAGGTCCGGAGAAGCGATGGCGCTCATCGAGGCCTTCGGCCGCTCGATAGCGGTGGTTTCACCTTCAGATGGCAAGCTGCTGCGCATGTTGGTGCCCGAAGATGCTTTTGTCGAATACGATCAGGAGATTGCCGTGATCGAGCCCGCGGGATCAAAATAAGCCGAGGAAATGCGCCGATGCGCGATGATGCGATCTGTATCGTGGGCGTCGGCGAGTCGGACGACATCGGGAGTACGCCGCATCGCTCGGGCGTCGCGCTCCAGGCGCAAGCCAGCAGGAACGCGCTGGCTGATGCCGGCTTGAAGAAAAGTGATATCGACGGACTCTTGACGCAGACCGGCGGGCGCATGGCGCCGATCACGTTTGCAGAATATTTGGGGCTGCAGCCGCGCTTCGTGGACGGCACTTTCATCGGCGGTGCCTCCAACGTTGCGCACTTGGACGTGGCTGCTGCCGTTATTCGCGCAGGCATCTGCGAAACCGTCCTGGTCAGCTATGGGACAACTCCGCGGCAAGGCGAATACATCAGCCTTGCACCTGAATATCCCGATGATTTCGAAAGACCGTTCGGGATCTGCTTTCCGGTGGGACTCTATGCCATGTGCGCGCAGCGGCACATGTATCAGTACGGCACGCGGCGGGAGCAGTTCGCCAAGCTTGTTGTGGAAAGCCGAAAGTGGGCGGCCCGCAACCCGCGCGCTACGCGGCGCGATCCCGTAACGATCGAAGACGTCATCAATTCGCCCCCGGTGGTTTCGCCGATCCATCGTCTCGACGCGTGCCTGGTATCGGACGCGGGCGGCGCTTTCATCGTGACGAGTGGAGCGCGCGCGCGCGACCTTCGCTCCAAACCGGTTGAGTTTCTCGGGGCCGGCCATGCGTTCACCCACCGATCCGTTGCGCTGAAAGATGATGTGACGACTTCGGGCGCAGTCGAGTCGTCTCGCCGGGCGTTTGAGAGGGCGAAAGTCCAGGTTTCCGAGATCGACGTATTCGAGGTCTACGACGCTTTCAGCAGCCAGTTGCTGATCATGCTGGAGGACATCGGCCTTTGCCCGAAGGGAGAGGGCGGCAGGTTTGTCGAAAGCACGGATTTTGGCCCTGACGGCAAGGTTCCGCTCAACACGTCCGGCGGCGGACTTTCCTATCTGCATCCCGGCATGTTCGGCATGTTCCTCATCATAGAAGCGGTCCGGCAATTGCGCGGCGAGTGCGGCGAGCGGCAGGTTGCGGGCGCGCGCACTGCGCTCGTTCAAGGCAACGGCGGAGTGTTCTTCAGCGAAGTGACCGCCGTACTGCGCAACACGATGTGAACAATGGCAGAAAACATCCGCTCTCTCTATGGATCGCAGCTCGGCCAGACCTATGCGTTGACCCGCTCGCCCGAAGCCGACCCGTTCTGGGCGGGTTGTCGCGAAGGACGCCTGATGTTGCCGTGGTGCCCGGCCTGCCGTTGTTATCATGTCTATCCGCGCGCGCTCTGCCCGCATTGCGGCGCCGAGGACATCGAGTGGAAGCAGGCTTCGGGGAAGGGAAGCGTCTATACCTTTGCGGTAGTCCGTCAGCCGATCGAGCGGGCGTTCGCCGATCTCGTGCCTTATGTGATCTCAATCATCGAGCTTGAGGAGGGCGTCCGGATGCTTTCGCACGTCACCTCGACCGATCCGAACAACGTGAGATGCGGAATGGAGGTCGTGGTGGAGTTCAAGCCGTATTCCGAAAAGATCCTGCTGCCTACCTTTCGTCCAATTGCCTGAATCGCGTTGTCAGCCTGGGCGCAGCCACATGACGGTTTGACCTGCCACAACGGACGCTTCGTTCTCCACCACGATCTCCTCGACGATGCCATCGCTGGGGGTCCGGATTGAACTGAACAGCTTCATCACTTCGATGATGCAGATGACGTCGTTGGCTTTGACCGCGCTGGCTACATTCACGAACGGTGGCGCGCCAGGCGAAGGCGACCGGTAAAAAATGCCGCTCATTGGGGCAGCGATGGGAACAAGTCCTTCGCGCGAAGGCGTGGGTGCCGCCGACTCTGGCCGTGCAGCAGTCCGTGGCGTTTGAGTATGCCCCGCTTCTGAAGTGATATTGCTGAACGTGTTGCGTGCAGGGATTGCGGGCTCGCCTGCGTGTGCCGTACTCGAAGCCGTGAGCCGCAGCCCCTCGTACTCGAGATGAAATTCACGGTCGCCGAGCTCCCGCGCGGTCTTCAGGATTTCGATGATGTCGCGGCTGGTGAGTTTCATTAAGAGCGGGATACGTAGAGCTGTCGCGTAAATTTTTCATCGAACCAAGGGTGCTGCTTCAGACGCATGAACCATGGAGTGGCGCGCGACCTTCGGCGTTGATCCGACTGCAGAGCGCTTCGATCTTCGAGCTGATGCAGGGCATAGAACTGATGGCCGTCCGAAACTGGCCGTTCGACGAACCGACAGCCGTTCCAGGTGGGACACTCGAGCAGGATCGGAAGGTGCTCGTTCCGATACCAATCGAGAAATTCCGCGTGTGCTGCTTGCGGAACCCAAATGCCAACCATGAACAGGTAATCTCCTGCATTCGCCCCGACCTTTCCCCCGCTGAACAAAGGATTGATGCGGACCACCAACGGATGATCGATCACACCGTTGCCGTTCGCGATGACGAGACCCTTCTCAGCATCCTCAGCAGCGAACGTCTCGACGCTTGTCACGCCACTGCGCCGTATCATCGTTGCGACTTTCCCGGTCTCGCTCTTCGCAGGCTCGGCAAGAAACATCATTTGGTGCCGCGATTGAGGTTGAAAATGAACTCTCCCTTGCACACACGAATTGAGCGGAGCGTTGGGAATTTCTCAAGCTGCTCTTTAAGGTATTGCTCCGGTGTGGCTCCGCGCACCGGGACGGGCGTAACAAGCTTCAGGCACGTGACATCCCGATCGGGAAACCAATACGAAAGAAGCCGTTGCTCGGCATCGCGAACAGCGGCTTCTCCTGTTGCCGCTTGGGCACACGTCTCGGCCGAGCGTGCGCGCAGGTCGGCATCCACAGCGCCCGGTGGCGAACCATGCTCACCTTCCAGGTACGCGCCAAGCTCCGGCCTAATGGCCGCAAACCGCTCGCCAGTCGTAATGTTCAAGATTGCCTGCTCCATCACGATTGCGCCGATTGGATGAGCGAGCGTTGGCCAGCCCAGCTCCTGCTGCACAAGCCGGCATTCCTCGAGCAGGCTATCGATTGAGACGCCCAATGTCCCCGCAGCAGCGGCTAATCGAGCCAGCAGCGCCACGGGAATTTGATAACGTTCGGCCGAAGGATCCGGCAAGGCGTGACGACCACGCGGCAGATTGTGCGCTTTCGCAAGGGCTAAAAAGTACTCGTCCATTTCTGCAATGATCGCATGATCAAGCCCGACCGGCGTGTGCCAGCGCGAGAAGTGCTCAACGAAATAGCCGGCCGATGGAAGGGACCAGCCTCCGGACAACGTTTCGGTCGCAGTGTGCAGCACATCTGCTTCGCAGGACACGGCTTCGAAGCAGGACATCTCCGCCACGCCCGAGCGGCACTGTGTCTTGAATTCGATGGGCAGAGAACCTGACGCAACCCGAGCAGCGGAGACTAAATTTCGGGTCGTGCCCGGACTGATGCTCCCGACCAGGTCAACAACGACGACCGAGCTGATTCCGAGGCGAGCGAGGTACCCCGCGCGTTCCGCGTAGTAACGATCATCGTGGAATGGAGACCTCGAGTAGACGAGGGCAGCCGCGATTTCAATCCCGGTGGCGCGGCAGCTCGCCACGATTCGCTCGATCGCCGTGACATCATTGAGCGCGTCAAAGCAGGTCATACGACGCGCACCACATTTGGCGAGCGTCGCAATCCCCAATTCGAGCAGATCTTGCTCCATCGGCGCGCTGCCAAGAAGGCAGCGGGCGCTGATCCACACATTGGCAGGCGTTTTCTGCAGACGGGCTGCGCCGGCACGTAGAACTTCCAGGGGATTTTCATTTCGTTGCACGATGCACGACGCCAATTCCGGACTCAGGATGTCGATGGCGTCGAAGCCGGCATCGTCCATTCGCTCGAGATAGGGAAACAACAGTTCCGCCGAGACGGAGCCGTTCCATAAGGCCACCTGAGCCGAGCACAGTGAGCTGTCGATGAAGCCAACGGCTTTTGCACGCCGCATTGTTTTATTCACGGGCGGTCTTCACGTGCAGATGATCTTGAAATCAAGCGCCACACAGCCAAGGCCCTGCGCCAGCACGACAACGGGATTTAGATCGATTTCCTTTATTTGTGGGTTGTCGGCCCCGAGCCATGACAGGCGTTCGACCGCCTCAACAAGCGCGTCGCGGTCGAGGGGCCCACTGCCGCGATAACCGGACAGCAATCGCGAAAACCGGTTCTTGCCAATCAGCCGCTCGGCTTGCGCCCTGCTGAGCGGGGCCGGATGCATTTGCGGATCTCCCATGAGCTCCACAAGAATTCCTCCCCCACTCACGGCGACGACCGGTCCAAATACCGGATCGCGCTTGAGGCCCAGGAAAACCTCGAAGCCGGCAATCATTTCCTGAACCAGCACTCCCTCGATGCGGGCCTCTGGGTAGCTCCGCAACGCATTCTGCACGACCGTTTCATAGGCATTTGCAACAGCCATTTTGCCCTCAACGCCAACGAGGACGGCGCCGATTTCGGTGCGGTGCGAGATATCCGGCGATGCAATCTTAAGGGCGACGGCTCGCTTTGTATCGGCCTGGAATTTCACTGCCTCGGCCGCCGATGTTGCCAGGACCTGGCGCGGAGTCCTGATCCCATACGCGGCGAGTGCCTCCGATTGCCGAGAAACAGTGTCAAAGCCGCCAGGTGTAGGCAGCGAGGCGGGACGCAAAAAGCTTAGATTCGCCAGCAGGACACGTCTTCCCTCGTCATAGACGAGGCGGCGCGCGAGCACCCTTGCCGAGCGCGCAGGGTCGGAGAAAACCGCGTAGGCTGCCTTGCGCAAAGAGGGAGCGATCGAATCTTCGGGCGCGACCCACGATACCGCAAACGGCTTCTTGGCCGTAGCGGCCACCTCGCCGAGTTCTTGCATGAGGATCTTGCCTTCGCGCCAGATGAGGTTGACGCATAAAAGAGCAGCATCAAAGGCATTATGGCCGAGCACTTCTCTCAAGCAGTCCGCCATCAGCTTGCCATTGAGAGAGGCTCCGCCGGTCATATCCAGCGGGTTGTTCAGGGAAGCGAATTTCGGCAGCATGCCCGCCAGTTTATGCCGGAGATCATCTGGAAGCGGCGGCACTTCAGCACCTGCGAGGGCCGCTGCATCTGCGGCCATAACACCCGCTCCACCCGAATGACTT
The DNA here is from genome assembly GCA_040510075.1 of Xanthobacteraceae bacterium. GTDB lineage: Bacteria > Pseudomonadota > Alphaproteobacteria > Rhizobiales > Xanthobacteraceae > VAZQ01. The sequence continues at coordinate 8,263 of JBEVJT010000196.1, forward strand.
AGAATGGCCAGACGCTTGCCGCGGCTTTCCGGAGTACGTTCGAGGATGCGCAGCAGATCGAGCAGGTTCTCGCCGTCTGTGGCGCGCAGGATGTTCAACGAATCGAAGAAGGACTGCGCAATCGCGTCGGATCCCACCAAGGCGCCGGTGTGAGAGCGGGCGGCAGCGGCACCCGCTTCCGTGCTCCCTACCTTCAAGATGAGAATAGGCTTGCCTGTTTGCGCTGCCCGGCGGGCAAGTTGCGCAAATCGCTCGCCGTTCCTGATGCTCTCGATATAACCGCAAAGAACGCGGACGTTCTCCTGGTCGAGCAAATAGTACCCGAAGTCGGAGAACTCGACGTCGATTTCGTTGCCGGAACTGACAAAATATCCAAACGAGATGCCCTCGATTTCTGCTTGCGCGAGCAGTGCCGTTCCGAAGGCACCGCTTTGCGAAACGAGTGCCAGAGGCCCGTACGGGATTTGTGCCCGGTCGAAATACTGGCTGATGGTCGGAACCACGCCATTGGCGAGATTGGCCACGCCAACGGAATTGGGACCGACAACCGTCATCCCGCGGTCGCGCGCCGCGTCGAGGAGCTCGCGTTCGAGTTGCGCTCCCTCCGCATCGAGCTCCCCGAAACCGGAGGTCAGAACGAGCGCGACCCTGACGTGGCCGACCGGAACTGCACGGATGGATTCAACAACCTGCTTCGCCGGCACGGCGAAAACCGCGACGTCCACCTGCATTTCGATATCAGCGAGCGAGCGATAGCAGCGATGGCCGAGAAGATCATCGTAGTTCGGGTTAACCGGCAGCACCCTGCCCTTGTATCCGTGCTTGTTGAGAAATCGCAGCACGGTACCGCCGCCGAGCCGCTTGGGATCACTGGTCGCGCCGACGATGGCAATGGAGCCGGGGTTGAGCAGAGGCGACAGGTCCATTCGAGTCGTAATTTGAATCGACCTAAACCGCGCCTTCGAAAACGAGGTCCGCGCGCTTTACGGTGATCCGGCCGCGAGCCGAAGGTCGCGCCTCCTTCAGGACGGATTTCAGGTCTTCCGGCGTCCTGTCCTCGTGAAGCTCGCTCGACCCTCGAACCACAAGCGGAGCAAGCTGGGAAGAGGAGTAGTAGGCCGCCAGCAGCAGGTCGCCGTTCGATTTGAAGGGACCCCGCTCGGCCTTCAGCTTCTCAATGCGCGGCGGGACCAGGGCTCCCGGCCGCTCGTGAACGGGATTGTTGATGCCCGACGTGCTGGCCACGCGGTCGAGGATTTTCGGCGCCACCTCGCCGGCTATCTCTCCATAATACCCCATCACATAGCGCGCGATTTCGTCCGGAATGGTCGCGTATCGCTCCCCCTGCACCACGTTGATGACCGCCTGCGTGATGACAAATTGAGCAAACGGGCTCACCAGAATCGGATAACCCAAATCTTCTCTCACATGCACCGCTTCCTCGAGCACTTCGCCGAGGCGGTGCTCCATCTGGAGGTCTCTGAGCTGGGAGCGCAGATTGGAGATCATGCCGCCGGGCACCTGGTGCTCGTAGAGGAAGGGGTCGTAGCGGCGAGGGACGCCGACCGGCATGTCATTGTCCTGCGCAACCCGGTTGAAGTACGCCTCCATGCGCGCAAGTCCCGCGTCATCGAGATCGACCTGATAGCCGAGCTCACGCAGACGCCCCGCAACAAACCCGACCTCCGGAAGCGCATCGCTCGACGCGAGCGGACGCACTCCGGTATGGACGATGTCAGCGCCGAGCTTGACGGAATCGACCAGAGACAGCTCGCCAAGTCCTGACCGGCAGTGCGTGTGCACCTCGAGCGGCACGTTGCCGGCGGCCTCTCGGAGCGCGGGCAGGAGGGTGGTTACGCGCTCCGGTGTCAGGAGACCGCTCGGATCCTTGAGACCGATTGAATCGACCCCGAGCGCCACAATCTCGCGGGCCTTTCTGGAATAGTACGTGTCGGTATGAACCGGGCTTACGGTGTAGACGACCTGACCGCTGATAAACAGTCCAACATCCTTTGCCGTGCGGATGGACAGCTCGATGTTGCGGATATCGTTCAGGGCGTCATAGCAGGTGTACCGCTTAATCCCGCTTGCAGCGCAGTGACGGATTGTGAGATCAACGATGTCGTCGGGGAAGAATTCGAAAGTGAACAGGCTTTGGCCCCGAGTCCAGACGTTCAACGGCGTGCGCGGGCAGCGTTCCGCGGCAAGGCGCATGCGCTCCCACGGGTTTTCACACAGGTAGCGCACGCAGACGTCGAAGACGGCGCCGCCTACGAGATCGATCCAGTCGAAGCCGATCCGATCCATCTCCGGCAGGTAGGGCAGAAACATGTGGTTCCGCATTCGCGTCGCCCACAACGACTGCTGCCCGTCCCGTACTGTGGTGTCGATGAACTTGATGCGTTTCATGGCGCAACTTTCTGCCAGCTCGTGTCCTGGGCGCAGCGCCATATGAAGCGCCTCTTCGGCGCGGAGTGGTGCGCTGCATAACCGGGACCGCCAAGGAATGTATGTTTTTGTGCGGTCCCGGAGCCGCAGTGCACCGCGCCCGCCATCTGGAAAGATCGAGCAAGCGGAGGGGGCGCGCTGCACTGCATCCGGGACACGCTCAGTAATCCGTCATACGGTCAGATAGCCGCCATCGACCGGAAGGGTGGTACCGGTGATATAGCCGGCTTGTTCGGAAACGAAAAACAGCACGGCGGCCGCAATATCCTCCCGCCGAGCGAGGCGCCCCATCGGGATTTTCCGCAACGCGCCTTCCAGAAAATGCGGCAGGTGTTCCCGCGTCATGTTGGTTTCCGCCAGGCCTGGAGCAATGGCGTTGACGGTAACACCCATCGGGGCCCACTCACGCGCGAGTCCCATGGTCAGCGCTACAACGCCCGCTTTGGAAACACCGTACAAGGTGTTGCCGATCACCCCTCCCCCACGCATCGCCGACACCGAAGCAATGTTGACGATGCGTCCCCAGCGGTGGCGTGCCATGGCAGCAACTGCGGCACGCGAGGTGTCGATGACGGCAGCGAGATTGACTCGGGAAACCTCATCCCAATCAGAAGGCCCGGATGCGAGAACCGTTCCAACTTTTAGGATGCCAGCGTTATTGACGAGAATGCCGAGGCGGCCGTGCTGGCGCACAATCGCGTCGATAGCGCCTTCAATGCTGCGTGCATCGCTCACGTCGAGTTGAACCGCGGTTTGATGTCGCCCCAGCTGGGAACACAACGCCGCTGTCTCTTGTGCGGCGGAAAGCGCTACATCGCTGGGCACAATCGTGCACTGCTCGGAGGCCAATGCGATTGCAATCGCGCGGCCAAGACCACGTCCTGCGCCGGTAACAAGGCCGATTTTTCCCCCAATCCCCAGATCCATCTGGCTATCAACCTCCCGGCGCGGAAACCGCTGCATCATAAGCAATGTAAGTCTTATACGAATAGGAAACTGCAATTGACACTGCACGGCTTCCATAGGACTAATGGGGCGCAAACAACATAAAAATCGCGAGGGAGACGCCATGACTTCTTCTGGACCGAAGAGTCAATCGCCTGCAAAGCCGGATAAAACTTTTGCTCAACTAGGCCGGCGCGAGTTTCTTGCCTCCACGGCCAACGTGCTCGGCACTTTTGCCCTGGGCAACGTTGCCGCGCTCGGCATTGCGAAAGCCGAAGGGCCTGCGGGCGCAGCCAAATTCACCGATTGGGGATGGCCGCAGCCCTATGAGCAGATTTCCCCCAAGTCGAAGCAATGGCTCGAGAGCAAGGGCTGGTGGCCGCTGAGTGCCGCATGGATCGTCGTCTGGTCCGGACAGGAGATGATCGGTAGTGTTTTGCAGAATGAGAAATTACTGGAGAAACGCGGCATCGAGATGAAGTGGCAAACCTTCGTCGCCGCCGGCTTCTCCAACGAGGCGTTCATTCCCGGGCGCATTCAGCTCGCCAGCACAGGCGGCCTGGGAGTCCTTGCGTTGCTGAGCAACAAGGTTCCGACCCGCGCGCTCGCGGTCCACTCCCCGGCGATTACCCACGCAGCGACGGTCCCGCTCGACTCGCCGCTCAAAAGCCTCTCTGATCTCAAAGGCGCCAAGGTCCTGAAGCGGCCAGCAATCGTAGGCACCACGACCGGCTCAACAAATCACTTCGCCTTCATTGCCGCTGCACACTATCTGGGTCTCACCGAAAACCAGGACTTCACGCTTCGCAGCACGCCGCCCGGCGATCTCGCGACCGGTCCGAAAGGCATCGACGTCTATACGATCTGGGAGCCCCACGTTTCCTATTCGACGGACGTCTTGAAAGTCACGCGCCTGCTCGAGAGCCTCGATCCGTATTACATCTATAGCGGGTACTACTATGCGCGCCAGGAGATCGAGGACAATGCTCCCGACGTCGTGCAACTGTTGACCGACGCGTTCATAGAAGCGGTGTTATGGGCGAAGGCGAACCCGGATAAAGCCGTCGATTTGGTGATGAGTCATCCCGCTTACGGCCGACTCAATCGTGACCTCATCAAAAAGATGTCCGAACGCTACCTGTTCTGGCCCAAACCGACCGTCTACTACCCCTTTGACGACATCAACGGCATTTGGCCGAAAGAAGAGGCGCGCATCAGCGACTGGGCATTCGAAACCGGGGCGGCCAAGAACAAAGTGACCGCCACGGACTGGCTGAATGTGCGCCGGACCAGTTACATGCGCACGACATTCGACAAGCTTGGCTGGAAGGTTCCTGCCCGGCCTCCGTTCCTGCCGCAGGATTTTGGGGGAGTAGGCAATCTGCCTTACAAACCCTACGCAGCAGCGCTGCTCCATGGCCCGGTCGCGTTCCCCGAGGCCGGCGAGCTGACCAAGCCCTGGACCTTCATGGGTAAGACCTACGAGCCATGACGAGCGTTGCCCCCTATCCGCAAACCGCGGGTGGCGGCGAGGCAGTAGCGCCAGAAGTAGTTCTTGCCGCTTCCATGGTGCCGCCGCCCCGGCCGCGGTGGATGCGGATCGTCGGCGAGCTGTCACACCTCTGGCTGCTTCTGGTCCTTATTGTCGTATGGGAGTTTGCCAGCCGCTTTGGGCAGAGCATCAATCCACAACTCGACGTGATGCTGCCGCCGCCCACGGCCGTGTTCTCGGCTGCGCAGGATCTCTGGGCGCGCGGCGTCCTGATCACGCACATTGTGGACAGTCTTCGTCGGGTTCTCATTGCCGTCGGAACCGCTGCCCTGCTCGGCATACCTCTCGGCCTCGCCATGGGCTGGTTCGAAAAGTTTCGAACGGCGGTCGATCCGGTGATCGAATTTATTCGTCCTATCCCGCCTCTGGCGTGGATTCCATTGAGCATTCTTTGGTTTGGGATCGGCGACACGCAGATCGAGTACATTATCTTTCTGGCCGCCTTTTTTCCGGTCGTGCTCAATTCCAGGGCGGGTGCGCGCGATATCGACACCTATCTGGTCCGGGCGGGGCTCAGCCTGGGCGCCACACCGCGTGATCTCTTCTTCACTGTAATCCTTCCTGGCGCGTTGCCGAATATCTTTACCGGGCTACGTGTTGCTCTGGGTATCGGCTGGATGGCCTTGGTGGCGGGCGAGTTGGTCGCAGCGCCGAGCGGGCTTGGATATCTGATCAACAATGCGCGCACGCTGTTCCGCAGCGACTACATTCTGCTCGGCATGGTGTTGATCGGCGCGCTGGGGTTGATACTTGACTACATCATGCGTCAGCTGATCCGCCTGCTCATGCCTTGGCACAAAGGCCAATAGTTCGGCCTCGAGGAGCCGAATGGCCCAGGTTGACGTTTCACACGTAAGTAAGGTGCACATCTCGGCGCAGGGCGAACCGCTGCTTGCGCTTCATGACGTAAGTTTTCAGGTTGAGAAGAACGAGTTCTTCTCGATCGTGGGGCCGAGTGGTTGCGGCAAGACGACTTTGCTCAATCTGCTCGCCGGCTTCGAGCAGCCGACGCGCGGCGACCTGCGTGTCAGCGGAAAGACGATCTCGCGACCGGGCTGGGAGCGCGCAGTCGTGTTCCAGGAATATGCGCTCTTTCCATGGTATACCGTAAAAGAGAACGTTCGCTATGGCTTGCGGCGCAAACGGCTGCCTGAGGCAGAGCAGCGGCGCATGGTCGATCACTACATCCGGCTTGTAGGGTTGCGCGGCTTTGAAACGCGGTACCCGAGAGAACTTTCCGGAGGCATGCGGCAGCGTGTCAGCATTGCCCGGGCGCTCGCCGTCAACCCTTCAATCCTCCTGATGGACGAGCCATTCGCCTCGCTCGATGTCCAGACGAGAGAGTATATGCAGGATGAGCTGCTCAAGATTTGGCAGCGAGAACGCCAGACGGTGATTTTCGTCACCCACAGCATCGACGAGGCGATCAAGCTTTCGGATCGGATCGCCATCATGACGCAGCGGCCAGGACGCGTTGATGAAATAAAAACGGTCGAGTTTGCACGACCCCGCGATCCGGAGAACCCGGCTATGGTACACCTCGCAGCCGAGGTCAAACGCTGGCTGCAGCGACAGATATCCGAGAGCGAGCGCGCAGCAGCGCAGTGAGCCGATGCCCTGGGCTAGCGAGGTCGGCGAAGCGGACAGGACGCGGCGACCGAGCCGCGCATCCGGCGCTCATCGTAACCACCCATCGATCGACCGCATATGAGGGCAATGCGCATCCACGCGTTTGGCGGTCCCGAGGTGGTGATCGAGGACGAGCTGCCGGTTCCAGTCGCCGGGCAAGGCGAAGTGCTCATCAAGCTCGAATTCGCGGGCGTCAATTTCATCGACGTTTACCTGCGCAATGGCACCTATCGGCGTTCACATACTTATGTGACGCCGCTTCCGATGACGCTCGGCATGGAGGGTGCCGGCAAAGTCTCGGCGCTAGGTCCGGGCGTCGAGCATGTCGGCGTGGGCGATCGTGTCGCCTATGGACTCGCGCGAGGATCCTACGCCGAATATGCGGTGGTCCCCGAGATGAAGGTCGTCCGCATCCCGGCTGGCCTTTCGAGCGAGGTCGCAGCAGCCCTGCTGTTTCAGGGAGCAACCGCGCATTATCTTGCGAGCTCCGCATTCAAGCTCGCGCCAGGGCATGTGTGCCTCGTGCATGCGGGCGCAGGCGGGGTCGGACAGATCCTGATCCAGTTCGCAAAACGCAGGGGTGCGCGCGTGATCGCAACCGTGGGCACACCCGAGAAGGCTGAAATTGCGAAGACGCGCGGGGCTGACGCAGCCATTCTCTATCGCGAAACCGATTTCCGCGAAGAGGTGATGCGGCTCACTTCGGGGGAAGGTGTGGACGTCGTTTACGATTCAGTCGGACGCGATACACTGCCGCGCAGCCTGCGTTCGCTGAAGCGGCGCGGCACTTGCGTCAATTTCGGTGCAAGCTCCGGTCAGCCTGCACCGGTCGAAGTTCTTGAGCTGGCGGAAGCGGGCTCGGTCTTTCTCACGCGGCCACACCTTGCCGATTACATGGCATCCCGGGAGGAAATTGCCTGGCGTGCGAACGATCTCTTCGAGGCATATAGGGAAGGCCACATCGAGGTTGCGATTGAACGCTGCTTTCCTCTGAACGCCGCAAGCGAGGCGCACCGACTCCTGGAAGGCCGCGGCACGCGCGGCAAAATTCTTCTGCGGGTTGGATAGTTAATCGCCGTCATTCCGGTCGAGAACCGAAGGGCCGAGAGCCTTCGCTTTGCTATGCGGCGCCCTGGAATGACGGTGCAGCCTAAAACCAAGCCGCCGCTACACTGGCACCGCCATCAGCCGCGACAGAGGCTCGCTGATCTCGTAGACGCTTGAGACCGCGAGGTCGGGCCCGAGCGCAGTCCCCTCGCGCTCGGCCCTGCGCCTGAGCGCCTCGGTGTGAACTTCAAGCACATCGCGCGGCAGCGGCATCATTCCCGGATCGAGAATGCGTAGATAGCCGTTGGCGTCGCGCGCCGGCATCACGCGGCTTTTTACAAAGCGGTTTGGCGACCAGGGAATGTCGAGCACTCCGGCCTCCGCCGCCCGCACGATGCCAACCGCGGCATCGCCATTGCCCATCTCCAGAACCTTGTCGATGATCGGCGTAACTTCGCGCCGGATCAGGTCGCATTCCACCGCATATTCGGCCATCGAATCGAGCTTAAAGTTGCGTGCGAGATACATGGCCATCCGGGTCATGCGCAGACCTTCGGCATTGACTTTGGGCGTGGGAAGGCCGAACGCTTCGTGCGTGGACTTGGTTGTGATCGACACGGCGCCGCTCACGGCCGCCACCACCCCGCCGTAGCTGATAAGCGCCGCCGCCTGTGCCTCGTCATGCGGCCATGCGCCCATCCAATGCAGCGAAGTCACAGGCGTGAATAAATCCCGGAAGCCGAATTTTTGCAGATATTCCTGCACCAGAATGCGGCACATCTTTACCGCAGCGGCATCCTGGACGAGCTGCAGGGTCTGCCCGAGCTCCAGACCATAATTTGTCAGGCCTTGGCCCGCAGCGAGCAAAGCGTCGAGGATGCAGGTGACGATGGCGACGGAGGGTGGAATGTTAGTTCCGGTAAGAAAGCCAGGCTGGCGGCGGTGGAGCTCGACACCTTTGCTCGCGTAGAGTGCGGCGAGCCGATCCAGATACTGATAGTTCCGGATTCCCTCTTCGAGGGATGTTTCCTTGGTGTAGGAAACGGTATAGGCGAGACCTGAGCCCAGGTAGCCGCTGAAGCCCGCCGCATAACCGACTTCGCCGGTCAGCTTCGGGAACGAGGTCCCCGAGAGCACGATCCCTGGTTTCTCGATGGCTTCGATCAGCTTGCGGGTCTGCCGCGGCCCGTAATTGACCATCGGAAAGCCGTTGAGCATGGAGCGTCCGGCTTTCCTGCTTTCCTCGACACCGCGCTCGGCCGTCGCCCACTGCTCGTTGCGCGTATAGCTGTCGGTTGTCGTGGGCACGACGTCGGCCATCCCGGCCTGGTCAAGCTCGCGCATCAGCTCGACCTGCAGCTCGAGCGTTCCAAAACCGCCGCGTGGCTGCGTGAGGCAGCGACCCTCGGCATCCGCCTTGCGCATGACGTAAGTCAGCTGTTTGTGCCGCGGCATAGCGCGGTGATATTCGACCGCTTCATCGAGATCGACTTCGCTGCCCGTGGGCCAGCGCGCGAGATTTTCGCGCCGCATGCGGTTGAACTCATCGAGCGGAATCTCGGCTGCAGAGAACGGAAGCTTGGTGTCAGGCGATCTGACGTTCGCGCCCATGGGTGTCCTCGTTGTCGACACGCTGTAGCGACTCGGCGGCAAGCGCGAAGGCGACCTGCGGCTCTACCGAAGCAAGAAGGCCGGCGGCATACAGGAGATACTCCGAATCGATCAACAGTTCTGGTTTCGTTGGCAAGAGCGATGCGGGCTCGGTCGGGTTCGAAATCGCGGCGCGCAATGCGGTTGCCGGCGTCGTTCCATGGGCCAGTGGCCCCCCCGTGCCGATGACGTGTGAGACGGCGGTAAGATCTTTGCCCGTCTGCACGAGGACCGGCCCATGCACCGTCTGCACGACGGTCAGATTGCCGGCATGGCGTTTGACGGCAAGACGAACCGCTGCCCAGGCGAGCGCTTCATCGAAGGCTATCTCCTCGCGTGTATTTGGAAGGTGCTCCACATCGGCTGCGATCGTGCGCAGACAGTGCTCGATCGCCTGCTTCGAAAGGCCGCTGCGCTCATTGATCAAATCGTATCCGATGGCTTCAACGATTGTCTCGGCGTTGTGCCGCATGCCAAGATCGCCTTCCACCGTGCGTTTTACCCTCGGCTCGGGCAGCCCATGCTGAATAACCCCATCGCGCGCCGGTGTCCCGACGCAAACGGAATGGACATCGGTGGTCGCTCCGCCGATATCGATGACGAGAAGATCACCCAGTCCGTCGCGCCCGCTGTGGCCATCAGCTAGAAGTTGCGCCGCATCCAGCACCGCAGCCGGCGTCGGCATCAAGACTGCATCGAACCGGGCCGCCGCGCGATCGATCCCCTTGGCATGAACGATGCGATCGATGAACACCTTACGGATGGCCTCGCGCGTGGGGTCGATGTCGAGCTGACCGAAAGCCGGCATCACATTCGAACTGAGCACCGCGGTCTTGCCGTGCTGCACGAGCAACTCAACGATCTCTTGGCCAACGTCGCGATTGCCGGCGACGATGATCGGGCATGTCAGGGCGGATTGCGCAAGACTGCGCGCATTGCGCAGGATCACGTCGCTGTTGCCGCCGTCGGTTCCGCCCGCAAGAAGCACAATATCGGGGCGTAGCTCGGCTATGCGCGCTTCGTCAGCCGCGGTTAGCCGATAGGCGAAAATGCCGACGATCTTCGCGCCGGCCCCGAGCGCCGCCTGCCGCGCGGCCTCGGCGGTCAGCTCCCGCACCAGTCCGATAGTCACCATTCGCAAACCACCTGCCGCGGAGGACGACGCGAGGCGGTGCTTGAACTCCGGCAGCGTTCCCATCTTGTTTTCAAGATCCGCAAGCGCACCGTCGAGACCCTGGTTCACGTCGGTGGCGACCGTCGAAGAACCCTGCCCCGTAGCAAGAATGCGGGCAGCATCGAGGTCGACTGCCCGAAGCTTGGTGTAGGTCGAGCCGAAATCGATGAGCAGGGCGGCTGGCATCACGATGCGCTCAGCTCGCCGGGTGGATCGCGCGCCCGGCAGCCCGCGTCGCGAAGTCTTTGTTAAGCAGGCGGATCACTTCGGGCGTGCGCGTGCCGGGTGGAAAGGCGCGGTCGAACCCCATGTCGCAGAAAGTTTTCTCGGTCTCCGCCCAGCTGCGTTTGCCGACCACGAGGTTGCCGCCCACATAAAGAAGGATGTCCTCCAGACCAGCCTCCACGCACAGGTCGCGAAAGCCGCGACAGTCAAGCTCGCCCTGGCCGTACAGGGACGACACCAGGATTGCATCGGCTGCGGTTTCGATCGCCGCCTTAATGAATTCCTCCGCCGGAGTGAGCGCGCCGAGCGTCACGACCTTGAAGCCGGCCTTCTCGAGCGCGAGCGACATGATACGATTTCCAACAATGTGCGTATCAGAGCCGATGACACCCGTCACCAAAGTCCGGTTCTTGGCAGGGCCGACAGCCTCCGTATCAGATAATTCGGTTTCGGTCGTCACCTCGCCGTCTCCAGAACGGCAGTCTCAACCGTCAGAGCCTCCATGCGTTCTTGCGCAAGTTGTGGGACATAGCCTGGATCGAGACGCATGACGCCCGTTTCGATCGGGATCGGATTGGCAAGTACGCTCTCGCGCTGCCGCAGATATCCGTTCATCTCGCCGGCATTGTCGATGGTGCTCCTTGCGACACAAGCCTCCATCCAACAGCCAATATCGCTGGCCACCCCGTTGCCCAGCACCGGCCGCATGCCGAGCTCGCGGATCCGCCTGAGCCCGCGCTCAAGGCTTTTCAAGCTCCCGAATTTCATCAGCTTGAGCTTGACCAAACTTGCACCGATTCGTGCCGCGCGATCGATGTCCTCCATGCTATAGATCGATTCATCGAGCATCAGCGGCACGGCAGTAACGGCGGCGACAGCCGCAGCGGCATCCCAATCCCTTGCGTGGCAAGGCTGCTCGAGCAATTCGATCGATTCGGGCGACACACGACGCGCAAAGGCACAGCCGTCCTCGCGTGAATAGCCCTGGTTGGCATCAACGCGCAAAGATGCGCGTCCCCGATTGAGCGACTGGATCCGGCCTATGCGCGCGAGATCGGATTCGACATCGAAACCGACCTTGATTTTGAGCGTTCGATAGCCCGCATCTAGGGCTTTTTGCGTCTCCTGCTCGATGCCTGGCGGATCGGTCGCATTGATGCCGAACAGCAGCGGAACAAGAGTTGGTTTTTCAGTTCGCAGTATCGGGTCGCCACTTGCCATTTCCAGGGCGGTGCGAAAGGCCGTGACCGTGAAGGGTGCGATCTGCAGCAGCTCGCCGTCCAGAATGGCGCATGCAGCATGGTAGGACAGGCGTGCGAGCTTGCGGCACAGGTCCTGCGCCAGTTTCCAGCTCTCCTCGATGGTTTCATCGGTATACCCGCTGAGGATCGTCGCCTCGCCGAAGCCGCGGCGCTCGTTGACGAGGGCTGTTGCGAGAAGCGTATCGAAGTGCACCACGTTGCCCAAGGCGAGCTTGTAGGGCTGGGACAACGGAATGCGCAGACGCGAGACCTGAACCTCCTCAATCTTCATCATCAAGCCTCAGTGCTGTGATCGCTCAAATTTTGTTTCATAATCGTTCTCCATTCTTGCGGGCAATGAGCGGCGCCGCGCGCTTCAGTTTGGCGCGGCGGATCACGCCTCTAATGGCTGGGTAAGCGAGCGAGAGCAAAGCGAGGGCCATGAGTGTGCCGCTGATCGGCTGTTTGAAGAAGATCGTGGCGTCGTTGTCGAAAGTAATCATGGAGCGCATGAACGAATCCTCCGCCATGGGCCCGAGCACCGCTCCGAGCACCATGGGCGAGACGGGGATCGTCACCCGCTCGAACAGGTACGCAAGTGTGCCGAACACGGCAACGATCCAGACGTCGGAGAGGCTGTTGCGGTCGGCGAAGGAGCCGATCAGCGAGAGGAGTATGATGAACGCCCCGAGCACCCCGGTCGGGATCGTCAGCACCCGGATGATGATCGGGATCCAGAGAAACCCGAGCGCGCACATCCCCACCACGGCCACGAACATCGAGGCCATGATCGTATAGACGGTCTGGGTCGAGGCGGGATCGGAGAAGAGGAACGGTCCGGGCTGCACTCCCTTGAGCAGGAATGCCGCCAGGATCACCGCGGTCGCGCCGCTGCCCGGGATGCCGAGAGTCAGGAGGGGCACAACGTGGCCGGCGACCGAGGCGGTCGAGGCGATTTGCGGCGCCACAATCCCCTCCGGAACGCCCGTCCCCACCTGCTTGCCGCGCTTGCCGTACTGCTTTTCTACGCCATAGGCGATGAAGGAAGCGACGGTCGCTCCGGCTCCGGGCACGAGGCCGAGGAGGGTGCCGAGTGTGGTGGAGCGAGCGAACGTGGCCTTCAGATCCCAGATCTCGCGCCAGGACGGGAAGTTCGTCTTCGTCCCGCTGGCGCCCGTTCCCGCCTGCTCGTGGATGCGCACGGGCTGGCCGATCTTGGACAGAATCTCGCCGAAACCGTAGATGCCCACGAGGACCATGACATAGGGCACGCCGTTCATCAGAATGTTTGAGCCGAAGGTGAAGCGCTCGGCGCCATAGGTGGAGTCAACCCCAATAGTGGACACGAGAAGTCCGATGAACAGGCTGATCAAGGCGTTCGGGAGCGAGTTGCCGGCGAGCGACACCACAGTCGTGAGTCCGAAGAAGACGGCAGCAAAGTACTCCGGAGCGCCGAAAGCGAGAGCGAGCTTGCTCAAGGGGCCGGCGAGCGAAACCATAACCGCTGAGGAGATGAGGCCGCCTGTGAGGGCGGCAACGAGAGCCCAACCCAAGGCCTTTGCGGCCTCTCCGCGCTTCGTCATGCCCCAGCCGTCCCACAGAAGGGGCACGTCCATGGGCTCACCCGGGATGCGATAGAGGATCGTAGTGAAGCAGCCGGCATACGTGCCGGACATGTAGATCGCGGTGAGCAGAATGATCGCCGGCTCGAGCCGCATCGAGTACGTGAAGGGCAGCGCCAGCACGACGCCCATCACGAGTCCAAGGCCCGGCAGAATCGAGACCGCCGTCCCGACAAGAAGGCCGATAAGCATTACGAGGGCGTTAGCGGGCGTGAAGACGTTGAGGAGGCCGGTGGCGATAAGACCCAACGTGTCCATCCGCCCAGCCTCAGTGAACGCCCATGACCCGCATCAGTGCGGTCGAGAGCTTGGCGAACGGCTCTACCCCGATCGGCAGGTCGACGAAGATGATGCGCATGAAGGCGAACATGAAGGCAAAGGTGAAAAGGAAGCTGATGGCGAGATTCCACGCCACGTTGCGGAACTTGCCGATCCACATCAGCGCCGCCGTGTAGAGGAACGTGGAGAGAAAGAAGCCAAGCGTCTCGAACGAAAGCAGATAAAGCACGGTTACGAGCACGGCCATGAGCACGGCGAGCGGATGGGCCTGCTCCTCCGGCAGAGCCTCCGGTATGACCTCCTCGGCCACGTCGAGGTGCCGGGATTCGGAGAGCACGCCCGCCAGGATGAGCGCGCGACGGCCGATCTCGAAGATGCAAACCAGCATCAGCGAGACGAGGAGGATCTTGGGCCACGCGCCCGGGCCGAGGCGGCCGCTTTGCGGGTCATAAACGAAGCGATCCGCGAGGCGGTAGAAGTAGAGAGTCGCACAGAGCACCAGCACGTAGGGAGCGAACAGGCGCAAACGGTTCAAGGCCATGCGCTTGCCCTCTTCTCAGATACGTCTCTGCGCACGAAAGCGGGGGCGTGGCTATTTTGGCGCTGCCGCCGCCACGGCTCGGGCCTCGTCGAGCCAGTTCTTCATGAACTTCTCCGCTTCGGTCTCGCCCACGAAACTATTCGGATCGCCCATCTGCTGGTCGAGGTAGGCGATGAATTCCGGGTCCCTGGCAATCGTCTGCAAGTTGTCCGCCAGCATCTTCACCTTCGCCGGATCGGTGTCGGCGCGCACGATCATCGCCCGGAATTGCGGGAGCGTGATGTCGTAGCCGAGCGCCTTGGAAAACGGGACCTCCGGGAACGGCTCGAACTTCTTCGCCGAGAAGAAGAGAATCGGGCGCATCTGATTGCCGACAAGAAAGCTCCGGACGTCCCCCGCTTGCTCATAGAGAAGGTCGCTCTGGCCGCCGATGATGGACGAGTAGCGCAGGCCCGGCTCCGCGAAGGGCACCGAGTCGAGCTTTAGGCCCTTGCTGCGCATGTACCGGACGGTGAAATCGTCCGGGCTGCCGAAACCCGTCACGGCCACCTTGAGGTTCCTTTCCTGCGCGGCCTTGACCACGTCGTCCCAGTTTTTCCAAGGCCTGTCGGCGCTCACGAAGAAGCCCGAGGGCTGCTGGATCATGATGGCCAGCGCTTTGATCTGCTCCTGTTTGAAACGGGACGATTCGCCGAGGAAGGAAGGGTAGGTGTCGGCGGTCATGACCTCGATCGTGTATCCATCGGGGGCGGAAGTTATGAGCTTGGTGAGACCAGTTTGGCCCGTGGCGCCCGGGACGTTGATGACCGGCAGCGAAACCTTCAGGATGGGTTCGAGGAGCTTGCTGGCGATGCGGCCGAGGCGGTCCGCTCCCCCGCCAGCGCCCCACGGCACGATGAGGGTGATGGGCCGCGAGGGATACGGCTCTTGAGCGGATATCGGGCTAGTCCAAGTCTGGCCGAGGCCTAGGCTCAGGAGCAGCGCGGCGGCGATCCGGCTCAGCATCGGGTTTCCTCCCTTGACGGCGCGTTCGTGCACGCTCGTCCGTTTCGGCCAACCTACGCCATGGCTTGGCATCACGAAAGAAGATAAAGCTTCCCGATCTTTGGCAGCGAGTGGCGGCATCCGCTATCCGGGCGCTCGCTGGGGTGCGGGGCCGAGATGCAGCATCTCGCGCGCCTCTTGCGGGGTTGCGATTTCACGCCCCAGTTCGCGCGCAATGCGCACGGCGCGTTCCACGAGTTGTGCATTGCTCGCCGCAAGCACGCCGTGGGTAAAGTAGACGTTGTCTTCCATGCCGACGCGGATATTGCCGCCAAGCGCCAGCGCCATGGTGCTCAGCGGAAGCTGATATTTGCCGATGCTGACGATCTGCCAGCTCGACCCCTCCGGAATGGCGTCGAGCATCGCCAATAAATTCTGTGGCGATGCCGGGATACCGCCCTTGATCCCGAGCACGAAGCTGAAATGCAACGGCGGCTTGAGCGCACCGCGATCCATGAGATCGAGCGCGTTCTGAATGTGGCTCAAGTCGTAGACCTCAAGCTCGTTGTCGATATTGCGCGCGCGGCATCCTTTTACAAATTCCGCATTCCAGCGCTTCGAGTTAGGGAACAGAAACTCGCTGTTCTTGTGCTCGAAATGGAAGGTGCCGAGGTTAAGTGTCAGCTGATCGGGCGCCGGCTGGATTTCCAGAAGGCGCATGCGCTCCTCGAGCGTGAACGGTTTGCCTTCCTTCGTCACATCTTCATAGGCGAGGCCGATGCCGTTGCCGACTTGTGTTATCATCGCCGGACAATTGCTCATGACGCCGTCGACCACCTCGCTGTAAACCGAAAGATCGGAGGTGGTCACGCCGCGCTTGTCGCGCACATGCATATGCGCGACGGAGGCCCCGGCGTCGTAGCACTCCCGGAAATTCCTGATGATGTCCCTGGGCTGCTCGGGGAGGTTGGGATTGGCTTCCCGACCGTGCAGCCCGCCCGTGGTCGCGACTGTGATGATGACCTTGCCGGGATCGGTCAGATTGGGTTTCACCTTTTTTCTCCCTTAATCGCGCGCCTCGATGACGAACAGGGTTTGCCCGAACTCGACGAGGTCGCCGTTATTCGGGCCGATCTGCACGATGCGGCCGGCGCGCTCGGCATAGATCGTGGTGAACAATTTCATGACCTCGATCAGGCAAAGCGTCTGCCCTTTTTCTACAACGGTGCCGGCTTCCACGAAGGGGGGCGCTTCGGGCGAGGGTGCGCGATAGAACGTTCCTACCATGGGCGCGGTGATTTCGAACTGGCCGGGCGCGAGCCCGATTTTCTTGGGCGCTGATGCCGGCGGTTGCGGCTGAACCGGAGCTACCGCGCTCGTCGCGGGCGGGCGGGCTGGGGCAGTCTGCACCCGCGGCGATGGCGCGCCGCTGCTATTGCCTCGGCGCACGTAGAGCTTGATCTCGTCGGTTTCGATGCTGACCTCGTCGCAGTTGCTGTCCTCGATGAGCTTGAGGATCGCAGCGATGTCGTCATACCGCAGGGTCATGCTATCTTTCTTGCGCTTGCGCTCGCGCGGGCAAGCAGCTCTTCGTTCACAAGAATTGGCTTGGAACAAAACATCTTGCAATACGCATTTTGTCCTCGGATAGTGCCCGCAGAAGGGAACACCCAATGCGGCCGCAAGACTCGCGCTGAGGGGCGACCAGCCGCGCGATCGCGTCGGATCGAGCGGTGATGCCCGGGCGAACCATACAACTCATCGATGTAACGCTGCGCGACGCGCACCAGTGCCTTTGGGCCACGCGCATGACCACGGGGATGATGGCGGAGCTGGCGCCGCGGCTCGACCGCGCCGGCTTCGAGGCCATCGACCTTGTCGGCGGAGCGGTATTCGACGTGTGCGTGCGCTACCTGCGCGAAGATCCATGGGAGCGCATGCGCATCGTCAGCGGGTGGGTGAAGCGCACGCCGCTCATCGTCATGACGCGCGGACAAAGCCTCTTCACGTTCGAATTCTTTCCCGACGACATCGTCGAGCTTACCGCCGAGCGGATCTTCGCGAACGGCATTCGCTACCACACGCCCTATGACGCGCTGAATGACATGCGCAACATGGAAGCGCCGGTTCGCGCCGCCAAGCGGGTCGGGCTCTATACTGCCGGCGGGGTGGTCTATACCGTCAGCCCCGTCCATACCGACGACTACTATGCGCGCAAGACGCGCGAGCTGGCCGCGCTCGGCGTGGACGCCGTCTTTATCAAGGACCCGAGCGGCCTGCTCACGCCTGAGCGCGCGACTACGCTGGTGCCGGCCATCAAAGCCGCATGCTGCGCATTACCTCTGCACGTGCATTCGCATTGCCTGAGCGGTCTCGCCCCCTACACGGCGTTGCGCGCCGTCGAGCTCGGCGCCGAGGTGGTGCACACGGCGACTTCGACGCTGGCCAATGGCGCCTCCCATCCGGCCACCGAGAATTTCGTCGAGAATGCCCGCCGCAAGGGATTCACGGTGCCGGTCGAGCTTGCGCCGGTCTCCGAAGTCGCCGAGCGGCTGCGCTACATCGCCCAACGCGAGGACAAGCCGACAGGCCAAATCGTAGAGTACGACGCGTTTCACTATGAGCATCAGATGCCCGGCGGCATGGTGTCGAACCTGAAGTCTCAGCTCGCGACGCTCGGCATCGCCCATCGCCTGCCAGAGGTCCTCGAGGAAGCAGCGCGCGTGCGTTGCGAGCTCGGTTATCCGATCATCGTAAGCCCCTTCGCCCAATTCGTGATGACACAGGCGGTGCTCAACGTCATGGGCGAGGAACGCTACGCCACCGTGCCCGATGAAGTGCGCAAATACGTCCTCGGTTGTTACGGTGAAATCGCCGGTCCCATCGATGCGAACCTGTACGACCGAATTACCAACGGGGCCGAGCCGGCGGGGGGCCGCCCGGGCGATCTCCTCGAACCCGGCATTCCGAAGCTGCGGCGTGAGCGCGGGCCGTTTGCCTCGGATGACGATCTCTTGCTCGCCGCGTTCTATCCGCGTTCAGAGTTCGACGCGCTCAAGGCGGTCGGCCCGATCAAAACCGATTATCCTCTCGCCACTACTCCGCTGCTCACGCTTCTCAAGGAGGTGACGCGGCGCGGCGACATTCGCAGCTTCCGCTACGCTCAACGCACCTAAACCCAACAGCGGGACAGGAGGGGCAAGAAATGCAAGCGACCATGCAGAGCGGCGGCGAGACCCGTATCTCGCCGGCGAAGGTTGCCTTCGCAAGCGCCATCGGCACCACCATCGAATGGTACGATTTTTTTCTGTACGGCGTCGTCACCCCGATCGTGCTGAACAAGCTTTTTTTCCCGCAATTCGATCCGCTCGCCGGGACGCTCTTGGCGTACACAACTTTCTTCGTTGGATTCCTCTCGCGCCCGATCGGCGGCATCATCTTTGGCCATTACGGCGACCGCATCGGTCGCAAGACCGTGCTGGTGCTCACCTTGCTGATCATGGGCATTGCCACGTTCCTGATCGGACTCCTGCCCACCTATGCCAGCGCGGGACTCTGGGCTCCGGTCTTGCTGCTGGTGCTTCGCATTTTCCAAGGCCTCGGCATTGGCGGCGAGTGGGGCGGGGCGGTGCTGATGGCCGTCGAGCACTCGCCCGAAAGCAGACGCGGTTTCTACGGAAGCTGGCCGCAGATCGGCGTGCCCGCCGGGCTGCTTTTGGCCTCCGGCATGGTCTATTTCCTGTCGTTCCTGCCGGAGAACGATTTTTTCAACTGGGGCTGGCGCATCGCGTTCCTGATCAGTGCGGTGCTGGTCCTGATCGGCCTCTATATCCGCCTGAAGATTCTGGAGACTCCGGCATTCACGTTTTTGCAGAAAACGCAGAAAATCGTGCATGTGCCGTTCATCGAGCTTTGGCGCACCCACGGCTGGAATACGCTTCTGGGGCTTGGCGCGCGCTACATCGAAGGCGTCACGTTCAACATCTTTGGCGTCTTCATCATCGCCTATATCACCGGGGCATTGAAGCTCCCCCGGCAAACGGCGCTCGCCGGCGTGATGATCTCCTCTGCCATCATGATCATCATGCTGCCCATTTTCGGCAATCTTTCAGACCGCATCGGACGGCGGCGCATGTTCGGCTATGCCGGCTTGCTGATCGGCATTCTCTCGTTTCCGGCATTCGCCATGATGGAAACGAAGGTCCCCGTGCTCATCTGGCTCGCCATCACGATCCCATTCGGGCTCGTGTACCCGGCGGTCTACGGACCCCAGGCAGCTTTGTTCTCCGAGCTGTTCGACACCCGCGTGCGATACACGGGGATTTCGTTCGTGTATCAGTTCTCCGGCATTTTTGCGAGCGGGCTCACCCCGATCATTGCCACTTCACTGTTGCCCTACGGCGGCAACAAGCCGTGGCTGATTTGCGGGTATATCCTGCTTGTCAGCATCATCAGTGCGGTTTCGGTGTTCTCGATGCACGACATGCATAAGCGGGATATCACGAGCGACAACATGATGACCGACCTGAAACCGACGGGCTGAGAGACGTTCCGCCTCTGCGCGCATCGCGGGCCGATCATGGAGCTCAACCTGAAAGGCCGCGTTGCGAATCGTAGCCAACGGAAGCATACGGCGCTCAGGATTGGGAAACAGCCGCACGCACTCATCCCTATGCTCGTGGGGGAAGCGGAAGCTCCACAAGCTCAATAAGTACGTTGTTCGTCGATTTCGGGTCCAAGAAGGCAATCCGCGAGTTTGCATGACCTAAGCGGGGATGTTCATCGATAAGTTTAATGCCCTTCGCGCGTAATTCATTGAGTGCGCCGTCGATATCATCCACCTCGAGACAGATATGGAAGAGGCCCTCGCCATGCTCCGCGATCCAGCGCGACGTTTCCGTATCGATTCGATCAGACTCAAGTAGCTCGATATATGTTTGACCCACCGGAAACATGGCAAGGCGCGTATCGTACTGTGGCAGAAATTCTTCGTACTCGAGATTTAACCCAAGCTTGGATTCAAATAGCTCACGACCTTCTGCCAAAGATTTGACGGCAATCGCGATGTGCTCGATCCGCTTGATTTTCATCCGCGTGCTCCCGTTGTGAACGTACTACTCGGCGCTGCCTCCTTTAAAGAGCAGACTTCCAAACGGCTTGCTGCAGCGGAGATGAGCGCTGACCCACGAAACGTACCGACGCCCCTATGTAAGCTGCTGGCTACAAGCCAAAAGTAAGGCACTAACACTGCTTTTAGTCAGTACACGCGTCTGCTGTCGCTGCATTTGAAGTCCATCAATCGACACAAGTTCCAGGCCGGGCGCGCTGTTATCCCAGGAACGTGCCGCCGTTGACCTGAACGTTCTGGCCGGTGATGTAGGCCGCGCCCGGACCGCAGAGAAACCGCACTGTCGCAGCGACATCCTCGGGCAAGCCGCGGCGCCCGACCAGCGTTTGAATTCTTGAGTGGTGCTGGGGTTCGGGCTGGCCCGGCGGCCGGGGGGTGGCGATGAACCCGGGCGTGACCGTGTTCACCCGAATCTTGTCTGCGGCGAGATCGTGCGCGAGCGCGCGGGTCAATCCGACAAGGCCGGCCTTCGCCGTCACCACATGCGCCCGGTGCGCCGCCCCCGTATGAGCACTCAGGCCGCCGACGTTCACGATCACCCCCTGCCCTGCCCGCTTCAGATGCGGCAGGCAGGCCTGGGCGCAATTGAAGGCGCCCTCAAGAATGATGGCGATCACCGAGCGCCAGTCGGCAAGCGTCATGGTTGCGAAAGGCTGCTCCACGCGCACGGCGGCATTGTTGATGAGAATATCGATGCGGCCGAACCGTTCGGCGGCGGCCTTGACCATGTGCTGCACGGCGTTCGCGTCCGTGACGTCCGCAATAGCCGCAAGCGCACGCCCGCCGCCTCTTTCCACTTCGCCCGCAACGCGCTCGATCTCCTCGCGGTTGGTGCGCGCGTTCACCACGACCGCCGCACCCGCGTCCGCAAGCGCAAGAGCGATCGCACGCCCGATATTGCGGCCGGCCCCGGTGATAATGGCAACCCGGCCGTCAAGCTCCTTCGTCATCAGCAAAGATCTCCGCGCAACGGCTTCAGGTCGAGGATCGGCTCCGCATACAGCCTTCGCAACGCCGCCAACGTCTCCTGCGCGCGCGCGGCCAAGCCGCCGCGACGGGCGTTGAGCAAGAACTTCGCTTCGATATCGGCTCGCGTGAGCGGCTCCCGCGCGCCACCGCGGATGTGCGGCTGGCGCTCCTCGACGACGCTCCCGTCGGCGAGCACTGCGCGCACGTGGCCGGTGAAATTGTTCGGATAAGGATTTTGCGGATCGATGCGGTATCGCACCTTGGATGCAAGCGCCAAAACCCGAGCGTCGCGGACGGCTGCATCGCTGAAGTCATCGAGGCCCACATTGCCCCGAACCAGTCCAGCCGCAATGCAGTAAGGCGTTGCGAACTTCGCCGCATAGCCGTTAGGCGGGCGCTGCTTCGCTGCGAGCGGCTCCCAGAGCCGGTGCACCGTGCCTTCCGCGACTTCGCAGACGAGTTCTGTCATGTCCTCGGCTTTGATGCCGAGCTGGGCGAGGCGCCGCGCGCAGTCAATATAGGGATGGATCATGGTGCCGCAGGGATAAAGCTTGAATGCGAGCGTGTCCGTCACCCAGCGCGAGCCGACATCGCCGATGAGCGCACCGTAATCGCCCTTGCTGGAATGCGCGAACGCGTAAAAGAGGCCATGCGTGCCTTCGAGCACGGTGCGCGGTCCGACAAAGCCCGCCCGGCCGAGGAGGACAGCGCGCAATCCGGATTGTGCGGCCCAGCCCGCATGCATGCGCTTGGTCCACGCGCCTTCCGCAAGATATTCGATGATCCCGCCTGCCATGGATCCAACGACACCCATCGCATTGACGAGCTGCGCGGAAGAAAGTTTCAGCGCTGCCCCGGCTGCTGCGGCGGCTGCAACGGCGCCGAAAACTGCCGTCGGATGGAAGCCCGCCTTGTGCACGGCCCGCGGCGAGACGAGGCTCAGCCGGCACATGGTCTCAACGCCGACGGCAATTCCGCGCAGCGCCGCATGCCCGCTTGCGTCGTAGCGCTCGCAGGCAGCGAGCACCGCCGGAACGATAACGGCGCCCGCATGCACCGGGCCGCCTTCGAACGTGTCGTCGAAATCTTCCCCATGCGTCGCGGTGCCGTTGATAAAAGCAGCCCCGGCGGCGCTGCGGAGCACCGCGCGGCCGAGGACGGTGCAAGGTCCGTCCTCGTCCCAGGCTGCGAGCGCCGCGTTGACGTAATGCTCCTGACGGACGGCAAGGCAGAGCCCCACCACATCGACGAGCAAATCCTCGCACACGCGACGCGTTGCTGATGGAAGTTGCGTGACATCGAGCGTGGCAATCCTCTCGGCAAGAAATTCGGTGACGGATTTGTCGGGCAGACGCACAGAATCAGGCATTGCGCAGCCGCGCTTCGCCAAAGCCGGGGATGCGGTTCACCGCAACAACGACGGCGAAGGTGATCGCGAGCATCATCAGGCCGAGCACGGCAATGGCGCCGAGATCGCCGGATTCATTGAGATCGAAGATGAGCACCGAGAGCACCTTGGTTTCGGAGGTGAACAGCATCATGGCGGCAGAGAGCTCCCGCATCACGCCCACGAATATGAAGCACCAGGTCGCGAGCACGCTGGTGCGCAGGAGCGGCGCAGTGATCACCATGAGCGTGCGCAGGCGCGAGGAGCCGAGGATGCGGCTCGCATCTTCAAGATCGGTGTGGATCGAGTGAAACGCCGACTGCAGTTGCTGGTAAGCCGCCGGGAGCGCAATCGTCACAAAGGCGAAAAGCAGAATCCACAAGGTGCCATAGAGCACGAAAGGCGGGCGCGCGTAGGTGAGGAAAAGTCCGACGCCGAGCACGATACCGGGAATCGCGACCGGCGCGGTGGCAAAGAACGCCAGCGTGCGGTAACCGGCGATCGCTTTCCTGGTCGTCAGATAGGCAATGATGAGCGCGAGCAGCGTGCCGATGGTGGCGGAGGCAATCCCCAGGATGAACGTGTTCTTCACGACGAATGCAGTCTGCGACAACTCGAAAAACACGAAATAGATGTTGTGCAGCGTGAACGTATCGAACCAGATGAAAGAAGTGGCAACACGCGAAAACGCGGCGTTGAGCAGCGCCGCATAAGGCAGGAATACCGGGCAAAGCATGACGGCCAACACGAAGCCGAGCGCCACTCCTCGCATCCTGCCGAGCCTGACCAGCCTTGGATCGCCCTGCTTGCCTCCGACCACGGAATAGCTGCGGCGGCGCAGGATCAAATGTTCGGCGCGCAGCAGCAGAATGGTGAGGGCGAGGAGCGGCACGGAGGCCGCCGCCGCTAGCTCGAACTTCGGCGGAAAGCCCATGAGGCTCCAGATCTTGGTGGCCATGGTGTGAAAGCCTGCCGGGATGGCGAGGATCGCAGGCGAGCCGAACAACGTCAGGGCCTGGAGGAAAGCGACGAGGAGTCCCGCAAGCAGCGCCGGCAAGGCGAGCGGGACGGTGATGCGGCGCGCCGTGGTAAAGGCGCGGCCGCCCAGAATCGCGGAGGCATCTTCGAGATCGCCGGGAATGCGGTCGAGCGCATTGGCGACAAGGACAAAGACATAAGGGAACGTGTAGCAGGAGATCACAAAAATCAGTCCGGTGAGCGAATAGATGTTGAACAGGTGCTCGTACTGGTCGGCACCGGTCACCGCTCGATAGATCTTGTTCAAGAGCCCGCTGTTCGGCGCAGCGAGGAGCTCATAGGCAATCGCGCCCAGGAAAGGCGGCGTCACGAAGGAAGCCGTTACCAGCGCACGTACCGTGCGCCGCAGCGGCATGTCGGTGCGCGAAACCAGCCACGCCATGGGCGCAGCAAAGACACCGCAGACGAGGCCGGAAATCGATGCGATGAGAAGCGTGATCAACAGCGGCTCGAGAAAAACCGGCTCGGTCAGGAGTGTGGCGAAATTGCCGAGCGTGAAGCGGCCGCTGCTGTCGACGAGGCTGTAATACAACAGCCAGAACATCGGCAGCACGATCAGCATGCACAACACCGCCGCGAACAGGAGCAGAATCGGCCAGGACAGATCGATGCGGTGCGAGGGTGGTGCAGCGGCGGCGGGAAAGGCGATGCTCATGTTCACACGCGGAAGAGTTGCGCGTAGCGGCGCTTGATCTCTTCGCTCGCCTTGTCGACCTCGACCGGGTCTGCCTTCCACGCGCCGATCTCCTCGAGCTTGCGCGTGCCCGGTTTTTCCTTCACCAGCGGATGCGCCGAGTGCTGGCACGCGAAGTCGACGAGCAGTTGCTGGGCAGCGGCCGAATGCATCCAGTTCTGAAAAAGCCGCGCGGCATTCGGATGCGGGGCTGACTGGAACACCGCGCTCGGTCCGGCGATCAATGGGGTGCCCTCCGCCAGATAGATCGCTTCCACCGGCTGGCCCGCCTCCTTGAGCTGAAGGAGATTGTAGTCGTTGCCATCCGCCATGAGCGCGCGCTCGCCCAGCGCGAGCTTTTT
Organism: Xanthobacteraceae bacterium; assembly: GCA_040510075.1. Lineage (GTDB taxonomy): Bacteria > Pseudomonadota > Alphaproteobacteria > Rhizobiales > Xanthobacteraceae > VAZQ01. Next base: position 33,157 of record JBEVJT010000196.1, read on the forward strand.
CGGCGGATCGGTCGACGACTGGACCTGCATCACCTTCTGTGCCGCCAGTTTCTCGAGATAGGGCCAGCCGAGCTGGCGCACGAGGATGAAAGTGGCCGTCATGATGGTGCCGCTATAAGCCGGATGCCCTTTCACCATCTTGCCCGTCCATTTGGGAGACAGCAGATCGGCGTAGGTCGTTGGCGCCTCTTCGGGTTTCACCAGGTTCGTGTTGTAGCCGAGCGAGGAGAACCAGATGCGCGTCGTGATCCATATTCCGCCGGGGTCAAAATACGCGGCGGGATAATGACGCGCCACTTCCTCAGGCAGGTAGGGTGCGAGCCATCCGCTGCGATGCCACGCGATCAGGTGAGCGGCGTCGGCGCTGTTGACCACGTCGACTACATGAATGCCGCTCGTCATCTCCTGGCCGATGCGCTGGAACACGCGTTCGGAGCCCGAGCGCTCGACGCGCACGGCAATGCCCGAAAACTGCGCTTCGAATGCATGCGCGAGTTTTTCGGCGACCGGCAGATCCATCGCGGTATAGAAGGCGAGCTTGCCTTCGGCCTTCGCAGCCGCGATGAGCGCCGGGGTGAGGGCCGAAGGCTCGACCGCCCTGGCACGAGTCGCGAACGCACAACCCGCCGACGCAACCGAGCCGGAAAGCAGCTGGCGCCTCGAAAATTTCATCGCAGAGACCCCCTCGTCATTCCGGGGCGCCGCGAAAGCGGCGAACCTGGAATCAATAACACACAAGCGTGGGGTTATGGATTCCGGCTCTCGACTACTCCGCGCCGAGCGAAGCGAGCAACCAGCGCGGCAACTTAATAATGCACGCGCCGGATACTCGCGGGCTCGTCGGCGCGCGTTGACCTCGGCCGGAATGACGGGATGAAACACGATCGAGACTCAACTCATACCCCAAACAGCTTGCTGTAGCGCGCCTTGATCTCTTCGCCCATCTTTTCGACTGCAGCCGGATCGTCCGCCATAATCTTTATTTCCGAGAGCGGCTTGCGTCCCGCCTTCTCCTTCACCTGCGGATGCATGGAACGGAGACAGCCGACGTTGACGCAGAACTGCTGCGCCTCGGGTGAAAAGCAGAAAATCTGAAATAGACGGGCCGCGTTTGGGTTGGGCGCGTTCTTGAAGATTGCATTCGGCCCCACGATGAGTGGAGAACCTTCTGCCGCATACACGACCTCGATTGGCGCGCCTTTGTCTTTCTCGACAAGCGCGGTGTATTCCGCCCCGTCTGCCATGACCGACCGCTCACCGAGGGCAAGCTTCTTCGGCGGATCGGATGCCGACTGCACCTGCAAGACTTTTTGCTTGGCGAGTTTTTCAAAAAACTCCCAGCCGAGATCGCGCGAAATCTGAAAAGTCGCGGTCATGATGGTCCCGCTGTAGGCCGGATGTGCCTTGACGATACGGCCGATCCATTTCGGATCGAGCAGATCCGCGTGGCTCGCGGGCGCTGCATCCGCTTTCACCAGTTTCGTATTGTAGGCGATCACGGACAGCCAGACGCGAAAGCTAGCGAACATCCCATCCGGGTCGCGATGCTCGGGCGGATAGAACTTTGCCACGTCCTCAGGCACGTAGGGCTCGAGCATGCCCTGCCGTTTCCAGTAGATGTAATGAGCGGCATCGGATGAATTCACCACGTCGACAGCATGAATCCCGCTGCCGTATTCCTGCCCGATGCGCTGAAATACGCGTTCGGCGCCGGTGCGCTCCACGCGCACGGCGACGCCGGGATATGCCGCCTCGAAGGCTTTCGCGATGCGCTCCACGACCGGAAGGTCGATCGACGTGTAGAGCACGACCCTGCCCTCCTTGCGCGCCGCCTCAATGAGCTGCGGGGTGATCGTGCTCGCCGGGGGAGCGGCCGAGCTGACAGAAGCACACAATGCCGAACCCGCGCAGGCGGCCGCGCCTTGCATCAGCTGCCGCCTCGACGGCCGGATTTTTCTCATTGTTGCTCCTCCCTGATTTGTTCTTGATCCGCTCGTCCCCGCGAAAGCGGGGACCCCCGTCCTTTTCAGCTGGATTCCCGCTTGCGCGGGAATGAGCGGAATGCACCAATTTGACCCTACCCGCTCAGGATGCGGCAGCGGTCCGGGGGCAGATAGAGCCAGACCGCCGTGCCTTGCGGTATGTTCTCCCCGGCCGGTGCGATGACCCGCAACTCGACTTCGGGCGCGACCTCGACGAGATAATCGCGGTTCGCGCCAAGAAAGACCTGCCGCACGATCCTGCCCGGCACCATATTGTCCATTTTCTCCGGCTCCCTACCCCATAGCCGAATGGCGTGCTGGCGAATGGCGACGGCACCTTCTTGTCCGCCAACGAGCTTGCCTCCCGTGCAGCGCAGCGTCACTCCTGCATACAGAAGATGCATGTCGTCGCGCGCCTCTCCGCGCAACACATTGCTCGAGCCGATGAAGCGCGCGACGAACTCGGAGCGCGGTTGATCGTAAATTTCCTCAGGCGGCCCGGCTTGCTCGATCTTTCCGGCGTTCATTACCGCAATGAGGTCCGCCGTGGTCATGGCCTCCGACTGGTCGTGCGTCACGTACACCGTGGTGTACCGATATTCATCGTGCAGCCTGCGCACCTCGAAACGCATCTCCTCGCGCAGATTGGCATCGAGATTGGACAGCGGCTCGTCCAGGAGCAGCGTCTCCGGCTCGACGAACAGCGCGCGTGCGAGCGCGACGCGCTGCTGCTGCCCACCAGACAGTTCGCCCGGATACCGCTCGGCAAATGGGCTCAGGTGGGTCGTCGCCAGGATCGCCCCCAGCTTGCGGCTGATGGTGTCGCGATCGACCTTGCGCAGCTTCAATCCATAGGCGACGTTTTCCGCAACCGTCATGTGCGGCCACAGCGCGTAGCTTTGAAAGATCATGGACATGTTGCGCCGTTCGGGGGGAAGCGTGCGGGCAGGCGAGGAAACGAGCTGATCGCCGACGCGGATCTCGCCGGCCGAGGGTTCGGCGAATCCGGCAATCAGCCGCAAAGTCGTGGTCTTGCCACAGCCCGAAGGCCCAAGCAGACACACGAGCCGGCCATGCTCGATGGTAAGCGAGACATCGTCTACGACTGCGAGATCCCCGTAACGCTTTGTCAGATTGCGCAGTTCGACTGACGCCACGCTAATTCATCCCCGACGTCGTTTCGGACGCGCCGTCATTCCGGGGCGCCGCGCTGTGGCGAACCCGGAATCCATAGCCACAGGCTTGGGGGTATGGATTCCGGCTCTCGGCCTTCGGCCTCGGCCGGAATGACGACTGTTGCGCATCAGCGCCCGGTAAATGCGGGCTTGCGCTTCTCCATGAAGGCCCGGCGTCCCTCGATGAAGTCGTTGCTGGCGAAACATTGCTCAACCGCTGCGGTACAGCAGGCGAGGTCGCGCTTCGATTCATCCTTCAGCACTTCTTTTATGATGGATTTGACTGAGGTGACGGTAAGCGGTGCATTGCCCGCAATCGTGTCAGCGTAGTCGTGCACGTAACGCTCCAGTCCGGCCTGCGGCACCACGCGGTTGACCAGCCCCATGATGCGGGCATCCTCGGCGGAATACTGCCGCGCGGTATAGAAGATTTCCCGCGCAAAGGCCGGCCCCACCACGTTGATGAGCCGCCGCAGCCCGTTGAACGAATAGCCGAGGCCGAGCTTCGCCGCCGGCACCGCGAAGCGCGAATTATCCGAGCAGATACGAAGGTCGCAGCAGACCGCAAGCCCGACGCCGCCGCCGATGCAATAACCTTCGATCATGGCAATGGTCGGCTTGGGAAAGTCCTCGATCGCCGAATAGGCCTTTTCCACCGTTACGTTGTAATGCTTGGTGGCATCGAGCGTTGCCCGTTCACTCTCGAACTTGGAAATGTCGGCGCCCGATACGAATGCCTTGCCGCCAGCGCCCTTGAGCACCACGACGCGCACCTCCTCATCGCTCGCGTATCGTTCGAGAATGCGGCTGACTGCCGCCCACATGTCGAGCGACACCGCGTTATGCCGCTCCGGATTGTTGAAGATGATGGTGCCGACGCGCCCTTCCTTGCGGGCAAGGATCTTTTCCGTCTTCGTGATGTCGTCCATGAGACTTCCCTCGACTTATTGCGCGTCAGATTGCGTTCGCTTTGCGCAAGGCGGAGATTTCCTTGGCGCTGAATCCAAATTCCTTCAGCACGACGTTGGTGTGCTCGCCCAATCCCGGCGGCGGCGCAACAAGTTTGCTCGGCGTGCGCGACAGCGATATCGGCTGGCGCGCCATGCGCAACCCGCCTTTGCCTTTGACCGGCTGCGCCATGCCGAGATGCACGACCTGGGGATCGGCATAGACCTGATCGATCGCATAGATGGGGCCGGATGGAACGCCGGCCCTGTTCAGCACCTCGATCCATTCCGCGCTCGTGCGCTGGACCGTGTATCGCTCCATATCGGCGTTGAGGGCGTCGCGGTGTTGCGATCGCCCGGCCGCGGTCTGATATTCCGGACGCTCCATGAGATCCTTGGCGCCGGCAGTCTCGCAAAACCGACTCCAGATGCGCGTGCCCGTCGAGGCGATATTGATGAATCCATCGGCCGTCTTGAACACGCCCGTGGGAATGCTTGTGGGGTGATTGTTCCCCGCCTGCTTTGGCACCTCGTGGCCGATGAGCCAGCGCGCGCCCTGAAAATCGAGCATGAAGATCTGCGCCTCGATCAACGACGTGCAGACGTATTGACCCTTTTTTGATTTTTCGCGCTCGATGAGCGCGACGAGGATGCCGAGCGCGCAAAAAAGCCCGGCGGTCAAATCGGCAACCGGAATGCCGACACGGACCGGACCCTGACCAGGAAGCCCCGTGATCGACATCAGTCCACCCATGCCCTGGGCGATCTGATCGAAGCCCGGTCGGCCGGCATAGGGCCCGTCCTGCCCGAATCCGGAAATGCTGGCATAGATGAGTTTCGGGTTGACGCGCGCAAGCTGCTTGTAATCGATGCCCAGTCGCCGCTTCACGTCGGGGCGGAAGTTCTCGATCACCACGTCCGCCTTCTTCACCATGCGCTTGAGCGCAGCCACCCCTTCGGGCTTTTTCAGGTTGAGCGTCATGCTGCGCTTGTTGCGGTGGAGATTCTGAAAGTCGGGTCCCTCCCGCGGTCCGCCCAGGGGCTCCCCCTCCTGCGGCTCGGGCGGCATTTCGATCTTGACGACGTTGGCGCCCCAATCGGCGAGTTGGCGCACACAGGTGGGTCCCGCGCGAACGCGGGTCAGGTCAAGCACGGTGAATCGTTCAAGCGCGCGCGAAGCCCGGGGGAACGCCATCGAGGAGAGCCTTTCACAGATTTCTCGCCTGCCGGCAGGCGCCGGAGAAGTGGAGATTTCCCGATCTATCCCTGCTTGTCCATGGACAGCGGCGATTTGAGCGGACGGCATGATGCCGCTATGGTGCCCGCAAGCATGGGGGCGGCAAGGAAGAAAGCATGGCCCCCGCTACGTTCTTCTCGAAATCGACCGCCCTGATCTTCGCGCTGCTTGTCGCCGGCGCGACCGCTCTCGCGCAGGCGCAGGAGCGGCCGAGAGGGCGAGCCGCGCAGGCACCCGAGCCGCAACGGGCCGAACAGCGCCAAGCCGAACAGCGGCAGAGCGAGCCTCGCGAAAGCGTGCTGCGCTTGCTGCCCGGCGATGCGGTGAGCGAGCATGTGGTCGACACGCCTGCGGGCAAACTCTCCTATACGGCGACGGCCGGAACCCTGTCGCTCTTCGACCAGTCGGGAGAACGCTCCGCGGCAATCTATTACACGGCCTATGTAGCCAAGGACGCAGGGCGCTCGAACCGTCCCGTCACGTTCGGCTTCAACGGTGGCCCGGGCGCGGCCTCTACCTATCTCACCTTAGGACTAGTTGGGCCGCGCATCGTCGAGTTTCCCGGACACGACGCGACCGGCGCGCGCCTTGCCGACAATCCAAACACATGGCTTGCTTTCACCGATCTGGTCATGATCGATCCGGTCGGCACGGGATGGAGCCGGCCGGCAAAGCCCGACGGCGCCGCGCAGTTTCAGGGCACGCAGGCCGACGCCCAGGCGCTCGCGAAATTCATTGCGCTTTATGTCGCGAAAAACGGGCGCGCGAACTCGCCCAAATATTTGCTGGGCGAAAGCTATGGTGGATTTCGCGCCGCCAAGCTCGCGCAGACCCTGAGCCATGACCAGGGTATTGCCGTCTCCGGCATCGTGATGCTCTCTCCTCTGCTCGAAGGCTCGCTGATCTTCGGCAGCACACGTTTTCCCCTCGGGGCGGCCTTGCATCTGCCCTCGCTCGCAGCGGCGGAACTCGAGCGCAAAGGCAAGTTCAGCAGAGAGGCGCTGGCGGAAGCGGAGCGCTTTGCGCTCTCCGATTATCTGACGACGCTCGCCGGCCCTCCGCTGCAGGGCGACGCCGCGCAAAAATTTTATGGCCGCGTCGCCCAGATCACCGGGGTGCCACAGGACATCGTTGCCCAGTCGCGCGGCTTCATTCGCGACAGCTACCTCAAGCATCTGCGTTCCGACGAGGGCAAGGTCGTCAGCCGATACGACGCGACCTTCGCGGTTGCGGATCCGTTTCCCGAACAGGAGAGCTTGCGCGGACCCGATCCGTTGCTCGACGGCCTGACGCGCGCGTTCGGCGGCCTCTATTCCGCCTACGCGCGCGACGAGCTCGGCTTCAAGACCGAGATGACGTATATCCTGCTTTCCTCCGACATCTCGGGAAAATGGGACTGGGGACACGGCACCAGCCGCGCCTCCGCGAGCGTCAGCGATGACCTGCGCGAGCTGCTTGCGCTCACCCCCTCGTTTCGGCTCCTCGTTGCACACGGGTTGAGCGACATGGTCACGCCCTATGGCGCGAGCCGTTACGTGCTCGATCACCTGCCGCCCATTGGGGAGCCGGGACGCACGCAGCTCGCGCTCTATCGCGGCGGGCACATGTTTTACATCGATCCGCAGTCGCGGAAGTCCTTCACCCTCGACGCGAAAATGTTTTATCAGTCAGGCCAGTAGCCCATACGAACTGATGCAGAAAAGTTACACGTCCCGCAAATCTTACCGTCGGCAGTAATTTTCGATTGGCATTATCGGGAAAATCAGTCACCTTGTACCCGCCTAATCATGGGCGTTTCCTCCTTCACTAAGCCCCGCTTCGGCGGGGCTTTTTTTTGGAGTGACGCCTGCGGGCCGGGTTATTTCCGCTGGTCCAAGGCAGGCAGATTCTCCAGGTGCGCATTGGCGTGCAACTCCTGGAAGGACGCTCGCGTTGTTTGCAACGATGAGCCTGATCCTGTGGTCGCCATGGGATGTTCGTTTACGCCACTACTGGAGCTGGCCAGCACAAAGGCGCCGCCGGCGCAGGCGAGGCAAGCGGTGATGGCTGCTTTGAGCATGAGGACCTCCGATTCGATACGGCCCTCGCCATCTTCGCGCGAGGCCATTGCAGCGCAAGATGAATTTTGTCATCCAAACCATAAAGCGAGCTTATG
>JBEVJT010000197.1:0-7093 GCA_040510075.1 Xanthobacteraceae bacterium
GTGGAGAAGGCGAAGACCACCGATCCCGACAAGGTCATCGACGCGCTCCCGGGCATCGAGGCTCCCAATCTCACCGGGGGCATGTCCACCATGCTGCCTAACCACCACATCACCAAGCCGGTGTTCATCGGCGAGGTGCGTGCGGACGGCCAGTTCGACGTGGTATGGAAGACGCCGGGACTGGTGCCGGGCGATGCCTGGTCCAAGTATCTCCCTGGATCCAAGGATCTGATAGCCGACTGGGTTACGCTGAAATGCGGCAACTACAACACCGTCACCAAGAAGTGCGGGGGCGCCTGACCTACGCCTCCCCCGCGCCGTCGTCCTGAGGTGCGAGCGAGCGTAGCGAGCGAGCCTCGAAGGACGGACGGATGCTTTGGGCCGCATGGTTCGAGGCTCGGCGCCTTGCGCCGAGCACTTCACCATGACGGCTCAAGATCCATTCGAATGCACAGGTTCGGCTACGTTATTGCGGCGCTCCTATGGATGCTCACATCGTTTGCGGCAAGTAGCCTCGCGCGGGCAGAGCCGTATGCCGATGCGCTCGCGCATTTCACTGCCGACACCTTCAGTGAAACCGAGCAGGGCATTGGCGCGGTCGCCGGCAGCGGACACCCGCTTGCCGCAACTGTCATCGTCGCACTGCAGGAGGGGCGTCTTCTCTTCAGCGCGCAGGAGAAGCTGGTGCTCATCCGCGAGGGCGGCCTTCTTGACGCGCGCACAGGCGAGGCCTTTGCCGGTACGCCGCCATCCGATCTTTCGCCGGTGCGGCTCAACAATCGGCTGCGCCGGATCATCGAGGGTGTGCTCGGCACGCTGACATTATTATCGCCGGACCCGGCTAAACGGCTCGAAGCGGCGCTCGCGGTCTTCAGGTCGCGTGATCCAAATGCGCTCCCCGCCCTCGATCAGGCAATTGCGAAGGAAACCGACCCGCGCATCAAGCGCGCCCTGATGGAGGCGCACGCCGCCGTCGTGCTCTATCTCGACGGCGCCTCCGATAGCGACAAGATCGCGGCGCTCGCGATTATCCGCAAGCGCGGCGATCAGGAGGCGCTGGCGCTCCTGGGCGGACTGCCGCCCACGACCAGCCCGGCTGTGTTGAAAGCCGCTGCGGATGCGATCGCGTCTATCCAGAACACGCTTGCGATCTGGGCCGCGCTGCAGAATGCCTGGTACGGGCTCTCCCTCGGCTCCGTGCTGCTCCTTGCCGCGATTGGACTTGCCATCACCTTCGGGGTGATGGGCGTCATCAACATGGCGCACGGCGAGATGGTGATGCTCGGCGCCTATACGACCTTCGTTGTGCAGCAGGTCATCCGCGCCCATAGCCCGGCCTGGTTCGATTACTCCCTCGCCATCGCCATTCCGCTCGCCTTCCTCGTCGCGGGCGCGATCGGAATCCTGATCGAGCGCGGCATCATACACTTCTTATATGGGCGTCCGCTGGAGACCCTGCTGGCCACCTGGGGACTCTCGCTCATTCTGCAGCAAGGGGTGCGCACGGTATTTGGTCCCACCAACAAAGACGTGAGCGCTCCCTCGTGGATGAGTGGCTCGTTCGAGCTCGGCCAGCTCAGCATCACCTACAACCGACTGTGCATCATTATTTTCACGCTGTTGATCTTTGCCGGGCTGCTCGCCTTGCTGCGCTTTAGCCGGTTTGGGCTCGAAATGCGCGCAGTGACGCAAAACCGCGCCATGGCTGCCTCCATGGGTATCCGCACGAGCCGCATCGACGCGTTCACCTTCGGCTTAGGTTCGGGCATAGCGGGCCTGGCGGGGGTTGCCCTTTCGCAGATCGACAATGTCAGCCCCAATCTGGGCCAGGGCTACATCATCGACTCGTTCCTGGTGGTGGTGTTCGGCGGCGTCGGCAATCTTTGGGGCACGCTCGTCGGCGCCTTCACCCTCGGCATTGCCAACAAATTCCTCGAACCCTATGCGGGCGCCGTGCTGGGCAAGATCGCCATCCTGGTGCTGATCATTCTATTCATTCAAAAGCGCCCGCGCGGCCTGTTCGCGCTCAAGGGCCGCGCCGCCGAAGCATGATGCACAGAATCAGGATCCGTCATTCCGGCCGAGGCCCCAGCAGGCCGAGGCCCGGAATCCATAATCCCGCGCTTGTGGTTATGGATTCGGGGCTCGCCGCTCCGCTTTGCTTCGCGGCGCCCCGGAATGACGGCTGTGGAATGCGAGCGCGTGCATGACGTCGGCGTGGGCTGAGTCCTCCCGCTATTTCGAGCAACGTGCCGAGAGGGCATACGCCATCGCTGCGCGGGCGCTCGATCGCGGCGCGATTGCATTCCTCGCCTCGCTCGGTGCCATCGGTGTGCTCGTACCGTTGCTCAACCTCGTCGTGCCACCCACCTCGCCATTTCACATTTCGACGTATTTCGTGGTGCTTCTCGGCAAATATCTCTGCTTCGCTTTGCTCGCACTCGCCATCGACCTGATCTGGGGTTACGGCGGCATTCTCTCTCTCGGTCACGGCGCCTTCTTCGCGCTCGGTGGCTACGCGATGGGCATGTACCTCATGCGGCAGATCGGCAGCCGGGGCAGCTATGCGCACCCGGTGCTGCCGGATTTCATGGTGTTCCTGAACTGGTCGGAATTGCCGGTGTACTGGTACGGCTTTGAGTACTTCGCCTACGCCGCCATAATGATCGTGCTGGTGCCCGGGCTCCTCGCGTTCGTGTTCGGCTGGTTCGCCTTCCGCAGCCGCGTGAGCGGCGTGTATTTCTCCATCATCACGCAAGCACTCACCTTTGCTCTTATGCTCGGCTTTTTCCGCAACAATTTCGGCTTCGGCGGCAACAACGGTCTCACCGATTTCAAGGACATCCTCGGCTTTAACGTGCAGGCGCAGGGCACTCGCGCGGCGCTGTTCGTCGCCTCGATGCTGGCGCTCATGGCAGGTTTCATCGTCTGCCGCATCGTGGTGAGCTCGAAATTCGGCAACGTGCTCATCGCCATCCGCGATGCCGAGGCGCGCGTGCGCTTTCTCGGCTACCGCGCCGAGGCCTACAAGCTGTTCGTGTTCACACTCTCGGCATGCATGGCCGGCGTGGCGGGCGCGCTGTTCGTGCCCCAAGTGGGCATCATCAACCCGAGCGAGTTCTCGCCGGCGAATTCCATCGAGGCGGTGATCTGGGTGGCGGTCGGCGGACGCGGCACGCTCACCGGCGCCGTGCTAGGCGCGGTGCTGGTGAACTTCGCGAAGTCCCAGCTCACCAGTGGCGTCCTCGCGTCCTATTGGCTGTTCGTGCTCGGCGGCCTCTTCGTCGCCGTCACGCTGCTGCTGCCCCGCGGCATCGTGGGTACCGTGCAGTATCTCTGGATGCGCTGTCGCTCCAACTCTGCCGGGGGCGAGCTCGCGCCGGTGGCTGATGAAGCGACCAGGCCTGCGGAGTAGTTCGAGAATGGATGCGCGGACCACCACGGCGCTCCTCTATCTCAACGGCGTGAGCGTCTCGTTCGAGGGTTTCCGCGCGCTCAACAATCTTTCCTTCACCATCGAGCCCGGCGAGATGCGCGCCATCATCGGCCCCAACGGCGCGGGCAAGACCACCATGATGGATGTGGTCACCGGCAAGACCCGCGCCGATACGGGTGACATCTATTTCGACGGCACCTATGATCTCGCGCGCCTCGACGAAGCGGACATCGCCCTTCTGGGCATCGGCCGGAAGTTTCAGAAGCCTACCGTCTTCGAGATGCACACGGTTGCGGACAATCTCGCACTGGCCCTCAAGGCTGACCGGCGCGCGATGAGCACGCTATCCTGGCTGGCCTCGGTCGAGGAGCAAGCACGCATCGATGAGGTCCTTGAAACTGTCCGGCTGACCGCGATGCGCGATCGCCTCGCCGGCCTTCTTTCCCATGGCCAGAAGCAGTGGCTCGAGATCGGCATGCTGCTCGCGCAGGATCCCAAGCTCCTTCTCGTTGACGAGCCCGCCGCCGGCATGACCGACGCGGAAACGCACCAGACGGCCGAGCTCCTGAAAGAAATCAACCGCGAGCGCACCATTGTTGTCGTCGAGCACGACATGGCCTTCATCCGTGAGCTCGGGGTCAAGGTCACGTGCCTGCACGAGGGCTCGGTGATCGCCGAAGGCACCATCGACCAGGTGTCATGCAATCAGCGCGTGGTTGAAGTGTATCTGGGGCGCTGATGCTGGCCGTGAACGCCATTGATCTGCACTACGGCGCGGCGCAGACGCTGCGCGGTATCTCGCTCAACGCGGAGGCCGGCAAGGTCACCTGCGTCATGGGACGGAACGGCGTCGGCAAGACCAGTCTCCTTGATGCCATCGCCGGTCAGCATCCGGTAAGCAAAGGCACGATCATGCTCGATGGCGCCGATATCACGCGCCTTCCCGCAAGCGCGCGCGCCCGCCGCGGAGTGGCATATGTGCCCCAGGGCCGCGAGATTTTTCCTTTGCTGACGGTCGAGGAGAATCTGAAGACCGGCTTTGCGCCGCTCCCGCGCGAGCAGCGGTCCATTCCCGATGACGTGTTCTCGCTTTTTCCGGTGCTCGAAGGCATGCGCCGCCGCCGCGGCGGCGATCTTTCGGGCGGGCAGCAGCAGCAGCTCGCGATCGGGCGCGCGCTGGTGATGCGGCCGCGGCTACTTCTGCTCGACGAGCCCACCGAGGGCATTCAACCCTCGATCATCAAGGACATCGGCCGCGCGATCTCCTATTTGCGCAACCTGGGAAGAATCGCCATCGTCCTCGTGGAGCAGTATCTCGATTTCGCGCGCGAGCTGGGCGACTATTTCGCCGTCATGGACCGTGGCGCGATCGTCTACTCCGCTACCCGCGCCGACATGGACGAGGCGGCGGTCCGCCGCGCCATGGCCATTTGATATGCGAAGAACGTCGGCATTGGCGGACGAATTTGCGGAAAACCGCGCCGTAGGGCGCATAGCGTTCTCGGCGCAGCAGAAAGCCGGCACCACGCGGCAGGCGCGCCTCTTTGAGGAAGGGCCCTTGCGTCTGCGCTGCCCCAATAGTTTGGCGGGCGCGCTCGAAGCGATGATCGTCAACACCGCCGGTGGCGTTGCGGGCGGCGATAGCTTGCAACTCCATTTGAGCGTCGATGAGAATGCCCGGCTCACGGTGACAACCGCCGCCGCCGAAAAAATTTACCGCAGCCTCGGCGCCGATGCGGTCATTGACGTCTACCTGAAAGTCGAATCTGGCGCGGCGCTCGCCTGGCTGCCCCAGGAGACGATCCTGTTTGATCGAGCGCGGCTTAGACGCACGATCCGCATCGATGTGGCCCAAGACGCGCAGCTCGTTTTCGCCGAGACCGTGGTGTTCGGCCGCACCGGGCGTGGCGAGGAGGTCGCGCACGGCCGCCTCATCGACCGCTGGCACCTCTATTGCGAAGGCCGGCTGCTTCACGCCGAGTCTTTGCGCTTGGACGGCGCGATTGCCGAAAAGCTTGCACATCGCGCCGTGACGGGCGGCAACGTTGCGATCGCGACCGTGCTGATCTATCCGGGAGATGAAATGATCGCCGAGGCGCTACGCGTGCAAAAATTCTGCGGCGAGGTCGGCCTCTCCGCGTGGAAGGGCATGGCCATTGCGCGCCTGTGCGCGCGCGATGGCGCGACTCTCAAACGCGATCTGATCGCGCTGCTCGGCAACCCGGATTTCGCTGCCGCTCAATCCGGGCTACGGGTGGCATTACCGCGACTCTGGGCGAGCTGAGCGAGACGCCATGCATCTCACCCCGCGCGAGAAGGACAAGCTGCTCATCGCGATGGCCGCGATGGTGGCGCGGCGGCGGCGCGAGCGCGGGGTCAAGCTCAACCACCCGGAAAGCGTCGCGTTGATCACCGATGTCATTGTCGAAGGCGCGCGCGATGGCAAGACTGTGGCCGAGCTGATGGAGGAGGGCGCGCACGTGCTCACGCGCGCCGACGTGATGGAGGGAATTGCCGAGATGATTAAGGAAATCCAGGTCGAGGCCACCTTCTCGGACGGCACCAAGCTTGTCACGGTGCACAAACCGATCCGCTAGAACTCGTTATTGTCCGCTCGTCCCCGCGAAAGCGGGGACCCCGTCTTGCTTTCTGGATTCCCGCTTGCGCGAGAATGAGCGGAATAGAGGAGAGTGCAGATGATCCCGGGCGAGAAGTTCATCAAGAAGGGCGAGATCGAGCTCAACAAGGGGCGCAGGACCGTGACGCTAGCCGTCACGAACACCGGCGACCGGCCGATCCAGGTGGGCTCCCATTATCATTTCTTCGAAACGAATCCGGCGCTGAAATTCGAAAGGAAGAATACGCGCGGCATGCGCCTCGACATCGCCGCTGGCACCGCCGTGCGCTTCGAGCCGGGCCAGACGCGCGAGGTCACGCTCGTCGAGCTTGCCGGCAAGCGCACCGTCTACGGCTTCCGCCAGGCTGTGATGGGGAGGCTGTGATTTTTCTTCCGCTCATTCCCGCGCAGGCGGGAATCCAGAGAGAAAGCCTGGGTCCCAGCTTTCGCGGGGACGAGCGGATGAAATTTGCTGCCGCAGAGGAGAGTTGAATAGATGCCCATGAGGCTTGAGCGTTCCGTCTATGCCGACATGTTCGGCCCCACCACCGGGGACCGCGTGCGGCTTGCCGATACCGAAATCATCATCGAGGTGGAGCGCGACCACACGACCTATGGCGAGGAGGTGAAATTCGGCGGCGGCAAGGTGATCCGCGACGGCATGGGGCAGAGCCAGCTCAGCCAGCGCCAAGGCGCCGTCGACACCGTAATCACGAACGCGCTCATCCTCGATCACTGGGGCATCGTCAAAGCCGATGTCGGTATCAAGTCAGGCCGCATTGCGGCCATCGGCAAGGCCGGCAATCCCGACATCCAGTCCGGCGTCACCATCACCATCGGCCCTGGCACCGAAGTGATCGCTGGAGAGGGCAAGATTCTCACCGCCGGCGGCTTCGACACTCACATTCATTTCATCTGTCCGCAGCAGGTGGAGGAGGCGCTGATGTCGGGGGTCACCTCCATGCTCGGCGGCGGCACCGGACCCGCGCACGGCACCTTCGCCACGACGTGCACGCCCGGGCCATGGCACATCGGCCGCA
>JBEVJT010000198.1:0-8721 GCA_040510075.1 Xanthobacteraceae bacterium
AGAGCGCGGATAGAAGGGAGAAACGGATCAGGGATTCGGGGTTGACGGAGCCGTCGGTGCCCACGCACAGCGCTGCATCAGCCTCGCCGCGCCGGATTGCCTCCAATCCGAGCTGGATCGCACTCGCACCTGATGCACAGGCCGTCGATACCGAAATGGGCGAGCCCTTCGTCCCGAAGCGATCGGCGAGGTGGCCGGCCACGGAGCCGAGGAGGCAGCGTTCGTGGACGTCGCGAAATTGCCCCGACGCGGTTGCGCGCAAGAGATCATCGTATGCAAGGTGCGCATTTGCTCCCGCTGCGGCGGCGAATGCCTCGCGATGTGGCCATTCGATCTCCACAGGTGCAACCGCCAGGAATAGGGGACCGGGGAAATTGCCCTTGCTGCCGATGCCCGATTGCGCGAGTGCCTCCTCAATCACCTGCTCCGCCATGCGCTCGCCGAGCTCGGTGGAGCAGAAAGGTTCGATCTGTATGACATCGACGGTACCCGCGATGGTCGTCTTGAGACCCTCATGGGGAAAGCGCCTGATGTGGCGAATGCCGGACTGTCCCGCGACGAGCCTGGTCCAATTGTCCTCTTTACCGACGCCGAGGGAGGTGATCACTCCCATCCCGGTCACGACGACGACCTCCCGTTCGTTGGCGGTTTGCTCTGCCATTGGACTCTCCTTCATCGCTTCACTTCACCGCCTCGACCACGGCCATGCCTTCCCCGCGCCAATGACCGACGCTTGTAACGACCATCCGGTCAAGCCCTCCTTGATGCGGTCGCTCGACCCCCGAGGAGTCCCAGGGATCGAACACCTTTTCGCGGCCGAGTGCGATTGCGGCAAGCGCAATATTCATCGCGAATTGCGGCTCGAAACCGTGTCCCAGATAGCTCCCGGTGGCCCGCACGGGAATCTCCGGCACGGTTTTGAGCCAGGCGCGCTCCTCGCCGGTTGCAGGTTCCGCTCCTGTTGCGCCGGAGATTATGCCTGTACTTATTTTTCTAGCGGGCGAGCCGCTTTGCGCATTCAATCCCTGCCACATGCGTGCAAGCGCCACCCTGACCGCGCCTGATCGCCGGCTCGACCGTTCGGAGAGCACTGGGCCGAGCCGCGCCAATGCTCGTGCACCGCGCGCCTGCGCATGGCTGCCGGATTCCAGCACCAGAAACGCACCTATCGAGCCGAGCGCGAGACCTGGCGCATTTTCGCGCTCCCACACGGGGCGGAACGGCACGTGCAGCAGGTGCCCGCCCGCCTCGTAAAGCACCAGCAGATCCTCGCGTTCGCCATTGTGCGAGCCGCCCACCAAGGCGAGCTCGCTCTGACCAGCCCGTATACGGGCTGACGCGATGCGCACTGCATCGCTGCCGGCGCCTTCCTCGCCCATGAAGGTCCGCGAAGATCCGGTGACGCCGTGCACGATCGAGATATTGCCGGCAAGCAGATTGGAGAGCTGAGCGAGAAACAACGTGGGACGGAGGCCGCTCATCAGAGATTCGTTGAGAAAGGCCTCGGGCTTTGGCGAGGTTGGCTTCTTTTTGAGAATGTCGAGATCGACGCTGAGGTCGCGTTCGCCCACCCCCGCGGCGACGATCATATCCGTCCGGGCAAGGAGTTCGGCGTTGTCCTTCAGACATGCGTCAGCAAGCGCGAGCCCCGCTGCATACGTGCCGATCCTCTGCCACGGCTCCATCTGGCGCTGGTCGCCTTTCTTGGGGATCTGCTTATCGAGATCGAGGGGGGCGAGCGGGTGCACGAGATAAGGCGCAAAGTGCTCGCTATCGACTTTCGTCCGCCGTTCGCACAAGCCGTCCCAGTGCACATCCGCACCTTCACCGAGGCAGGATACGATTCCGATGCCTGTGATCCAGACTTCACGAGAGTCATCAGCCATGGGCGCGCGCCGCGGTCGGAAATTCGATTACCGAGGCCATCCTGTCTATGCTGGCGCGGAATTCCGCATTTGGAAATTCCACCAGACGAAACGTGATTTCCGCGTTTGCAACAAGCTTCTCGTTGACGCGGATCTCGGCCTTGGTGACCGCATAGCCCGAGCCTTGATGCAAAAGCTTGGCCGTCAGCATCAACTCCTGGCCGGGAGTAACGAAGGAGCGCAGCTTCGCTTCCTTCACCGCTGCGAAAAACGGCATCCGGGTGAATTGCGTAAGCCCGATGAGCAGCCAGCCCGAGGTCTGCGCCATGGACTCGATGAGCAGCACGCCAGGCATGAGCGGATATCCCGGAAAGTGTCCTTCCAAGATCGTAGAAGTCTCCGGCACACGCGCCTGCGCGCGGATGGTCTCGCCTGCCAGGTCAAGCTCGACAATGCGGTCGATGAGCTGAAAATATTCGAGGCGCATGCAAGCGCGTCAGGCGCTTTTTGCGGCAACCAGCTCATCGATGCGCGAGCACAGATTGTTCAGCTGAAAATACTGCTCGGTGCTTGCTGTGCCGTCGTTGACTTCCTGCGTCCATTGCTCGAGCGGCATCTTTATTCCGAATGCCTTGTCGATGGCGAAGGCGATGTCGAGAAAGTCGAGACTGTCGATGCCCAGATCATTGATCGCGTGGCTTTCCGGCTTGATGGTGTCGCGCGGAATATCGCAGGTCTCGGAGATGATATTGGCCACGGTGTCGAAAGTCGAAGACATCAGCAAATCCCTGATCCATCACGCGTTTCGCAAATGGCAACGGCTGATCGTGGCACGCGGCAATCACCCCGTGATGCGCCCTCCCGGGCGCGAAGCCGGCAGGCCCGTATATCGAAGAGACCCCGCAAATTCAATGGCGCATGGCAGTTTCGACGGAAACCCCAACTCGATGGCAGTGCACCAACTCAGATGATCCTGCCTCGAATCCAGATGGTGAGCAGTTCGGCGACAACGACGACGGCGAAGGTCACGCACAGCACCAGGCCCGCGCGGTCCCAGTAGAGATTGGAAAGCGCGGTATCGAGCGCCATGCCGAGACCGCCGCCGCCGACCAGCCCGAGCACGGCGGATTCGCGCACGTTGATGTCCCAGCGGAATACGACGATCGACAGGAAAGCCGGCTTCACCTGCGGCCAGTAGCCTTTGAGCAGGATGCTGGCGCGACTGGCGCCGGCGGCAATCAAAGCTTCAATGGGGCCGTGCTTCGCCTCCTCGATGGCCTCGGACAGGAACTTGCCGGTGAATCCAATAGAATGCACCGCGATGGCAAGCGTACCCGCAAGCGATCCGGGTCCAAATAGCGCGACAAAGAACAGCGCCCAGACCATCGCATGCACGGACCGTGTGGCCACGAGGATGAAGCGACCGAGCGCGTTGAGCGCGAGCGATCGCGTGATGTTGCGCGCGCACATGAGTGCAACGGCACTGGCAAAGCCGACCGCGAGAATCGTCCCGAGCGTCGCAGTGTGCAGGGTCTCGATCAGCGCGGCATGAACGACCTCGGGGTACCAGGCCCAATCAATGGGCCACATGCGCGCGAAGAGATCGATCGATTGGGCTGGCGCGTCGTAAAGGAATTCCGGAATGATCTCGATGCTCTCGAGCGACCAAACAATCGCGATCAGCACGAGGATATAGAAAACCGAGCGCACCACGCGCTCGGCTGGCGAGAAGCGATGCCAGCTGTGCACCGGGATCGGCTCCTGAAGGGTGTTCATTGGAAAAGCCTGCGCATCCAGCCGGAGATCAATTCGCCGAGCATGACGAGGGCAATGACGGCGAGCACAATGGTGAGGACAAAGTCGTAATCGAAGCGCTGAAAAGCCGTGAAGAGCGTCGCGCCGATGCCGCCGCCGCCGACCAGCCCCACGAGTGCCGAATTGCGCAAATTGGCATCAAGCTGGTAGGCGGAAAAGCCGATGAAGCGCGCCATGACCTGCGGCAACACGCTCATGATGACGACGGAAAGAAATGAAGCGCCGGTGGCCCGCACAGCTTCCACGGGCTTCATGGACATTTCCTCGACCGCTTCGGCGACCAGCTTGGAAAGAAATCCGAGCGAGGCGACGATCAAGGCCAGCGTACCGGCGAGCGCTCCGAATCCGACCGCTTTCACGAACAGTATCGCGACAATGACCGGGTGAAAGGTGCGAAAGAGCGCAATCATTCCGCGCGAGGCAAGCGCAAGCGGCACCGGCACGAGACTGCGCGCGGCGGCAAGGCCCAGGGGAAGTGACACGAGCACGCCAATGACCGTGGCGAGGATCGCGATTTGCAGGCTTTCCAGCATACCGGCGCGCAGGAGCGCCAGCTTGTCGGGCGCGAAATTCGGAGGCCACATGCGCGAGAGGAGACGTGAGCCATGCCCGAAGCCTTCGACGAAACGTGCCCAGGTGATGTCGAGGACAAAGCAGGCATAGACGACGTAGAGCGCGAGTGCAGCAAGGGCTAGGCGCGCCGGCCAATTGGGCGGGAATGCCGCGCGGTGTGCCCGCGAGGGGCTGGGCAGTGAGCTCATCACTCCAGCCAGCCCTCGCCGCCGTAGATGCGCGATAGAATGGCGTGGTCGAGCGCCCGAGGTGCATCGTCGAAGACGATCTCCCCATTGCACATTCCGATCACTCGGTCGGCAAAGCGTCGCGCCAGCTCGACATTGTGGATGTTCACGATCACCGGGATGTTGAGCTCGCGGGCCCTCCTTCTGATCAGCTCCATGATCTCCACGGATGTCTTGGGGTCGAGCGAGGAGGTGGGTTCATCGGCAAGAAGCAGCTCTGGCTCCTGCATCAACGCCCGCGCAATGCCGACGCGCTGCCGCTGACCGCCCGAAAGCTGATCGGCGCGCTCGCGCGCGAGATGCGTGAGCCCTACTGCATCGAGCAGGTGGAAGGCGCGCTCGATATCGGCGGCCGGAAAGCGGCGCAACCAGGCGCGCCACGCTCCCACGTAGCCGAGCCGGCCGCACAGGACGTTTTCCATGACCGACAGACGCTCGACCAGATTGTACTCCTGAAACACCATGCCGATGCGCCGGCGTGCCGCGCGCAAGGCGCGACCTTTCAGCCGGGCCAAATCCTCACCGCGAAAGAGAATCTCTCCGGCAGTGGGGTCCACCAGCCGGTTGATGCAGCGGATCAGCGTCGACTTTCCGGTTCCGGAAGGTCCTACGATAGCGGTCGTGCCGTGCGCGGCCACCGACAAAGAAATGTCCTTGAGCACTGGCTGGCCGGCTCGATATTCCTTACAGAGGTGCCGGATCACCAGCGGGCAGTCGTCGAGCCTGCCCGAATGGGGCTCGATCGCGCTCTCCGTCATTTCGGCATCAGCGTCGCTAGGTGTGAACGCAGGCGCTCTTACTGTGGCTTTTGCTGTTGTTGCTGCTGTTTCTTTGCGAGCGCCTCAGCTTCGCGCTTTGTTTCCGCGTCGTAAGCCGTCTTGTTGTACGGAGTGCCAGAGCCCTCTGCGATCTCGCGCACCACCTTCCAGTTCGTTTTATACGTGATCGGGAAAAAGCGATCGTCGCCATTGAACTCCTGCCGCATGGAAGGCGGGAAATCGAAAGCGAAGAAACAGGCTCGGGTCTTCTTCGCCAGATCCGGATGGAGGTCATGGGCGTGCGCGAAAGAGGAGGTGGGAAAAAGGGGGCTGGTATAGATGATGCGAAAATCCTCCGCCTTCAGGGTTCCGCGCGCAACCATGCGCTCGAACACGTCGGAAGCGACGCCGGCCATGTCGTAATCGCCCGAGAGCACGCCGAGGGCTGATTTGTCATGGCCGCCCGACATCAATGGCTTGTAGTCCTCGTTGGGCTTAAGCCCCTCCGGCGGATAGAGGACGATCGGGGCCAAATTGCCTGAATTGGAGGAGGGCGACGTGTGAGCTACGCGCTTGCCCTTGAGATCGGAGAGCTTCAAATAGGGGCTGTCTTGCCGCACGATGGAAATGAGATGATAACCGTGCGGCCCCTTCGCGGTACCCTTTGCGGCGAATGGCACCGCCCCTGCCATGTTCACCGCAAACCCAGTGGGGCCGGTGGAGAAGCCGGCCACATGCAGGCGTCCTGAGCGCATCGCCTCGATTTCGGCCGAGTTCGACTGCACCGGGTAATAGACCACGCGCTTGCCGATGCATTGGGCCAGAAATTCGGTGAATGGCTTGAACACGTTCTGATAGACCGCAGGATCTTCGACAGGAGTATAGGCAAACACCAACGTTGCGGGGTCCTTCCACTTTTTCGGGTCCGACGGAACGTCGGCGACCAGGTCATTATCTTCGTCGCAGTAGAGCGTATCGAGTTGGCCGCGGTGCTTGCATTCATCCGCGCTCGCAGCGCAGGCTAGGCTCAGTACGAACGCGAGTGCCGCAAAACGCGCAAACCACCGCCTAAGCGCCTTCATCATCTCCTCCTCCGGCAGCGACTACGCGACCCGCGTTCGCGTCAACGATAATTGGCGCGAACGGGGCGGGCAATGCTCGTCTTCCGCCCCTCAGCGCCGTAAGAGGCTCGCATCGATGGGCGTGCAGTTTCGGCGGCCCGACAACACGCAATCCTGGTTCTTGCGTAGATCGGCGATCTGGATCACGAGCCATGCCCCCGCAATTGATAACGCGACGGTGACCAGAAGCCCGGCAACGTTCACGATCATGCGGTGCCGGTAGTTGTCCTCACCTTCGCCGCCTTCATATTTTGCGAGGCCCACAAGGAAAGAGCTGGCGCCGTCTTGGGTCGCGGGCATGGGTGGCTGAGGCCGAGCGTTGCGCGGCCGGAATGGCAGCACTTGGTGCTCAGGGTCCTGTGCAATTTCGCGTCCCATAGCCACCAGCGGGTCGATTGGGCGTCAGCCGAGCGGTTCGAGAAAAGACCGGCAATGCTCAATGTATGCTTCCGAGCACATTTGCGCAGAACACCGGGTTGTGAAAGCGTCTATCCGCTCCGGGATAATGGACGCAAGCACAGTCTTCTCCTACCATATGCATCATGTGCAGATTTTTTATCCTGGTCGGCATCGTCGGCACTCTGGCGCTTGGCTCTACCGCAAGTGCCAGAGCCGCGGAATTCGAGGCCGGAAACGTGCAGATCATCAATCCCTGGACGCGCGCCACCCCGAAGGGTGCGGAGGTGGCGGGCGGCTATATGGTGATCAGGAACAAGGGCAGCGATCCCGATCGGCTCGTCGGTGGCTCTTCGGATGTCGCAGGCCGCGTCGAGCTGCACAAAATGGAGATGGAAGGTGGTGTCGCGAGCATGCGGCAGTTGGAAGGCGGATTGGAAATCAAGCCGGGCGAAAGCGTCGAGCTCAAGCCGGGCTCCTTTCACATCATGTTCGTGGGGTTGAAGCGGCCGTTTGAACACGGGCAGAAGATCAAAGGCACGCTCGAGTTCCAAAAGGCCGGGAAGGTGCAGGTCGAGTTTGACGTGGCTCCCCTAGGCGCGTCAGCGCCGCCAATGCGCCACTGAGCGGTTCGGCTCCTGGGAGCGCAATAGCCTCCAGAGCAGAAGGGCCAAGCCTACGCTCCCCAAAACGGCGAGCGGTATGCCGATGTACCAGCGTTCGCGCTCGCGTGCGCGGGTTCGCAGATAGTCCATCACAAAGCGCTCGCCGCGGCTCATTTCCGTGAGCGTCTGTTGGATCGAGCCGATGCGCCGCACCTGTTCGGCCGTCAATTCCTCCCCCTGCCACCGCGAGGTCCGCTCGTATTGGTGGATGCGGTCGATCTCGGCGCGCTGTTTCCTCTCGACCGCGGCGGCTTCGAGATAATCGGCGCGCTCCCTCGGGGTAAGAAACCGCTCGGGCGTAGCACCAAAAGCTGCTTCGATCGGCACGAGCAGCGGGTGATCGGCCGCGGGCGCAACGATCACCCATAGTCCCGACAAAGCTACGGCGGCGCACAGAGCCAAGCCCGCTGCGCGCAGGGCGAGGGTGCGGTTGCGTGCGCTCTCGGCGGGCGGGCCTACGATGAAGGCGCGCACGGCTCCCGCGATGAGGAGCGTCACCGCGAACGCCACGACTGTGAGCGCGCCAGTCGGCGCATCGAAGGCAAACGACCCGAAGATGCCGGCGGCGCTCGCAAGCGCGCCGGCTCCCCAACCGATCAGCAGGGCCGGCGCGATTCGGCTCGAAAAGAAGCCCCCCACCAAAGCCGGCACGATCAAAAAACAAAATACCAACAGGACCCCTGCTATGCTCACCGACGAGGTCACCACAACCGCGAACGACAAATAGAAGGCGAGGTCCCAAACGGTCGTCCCTTTACTTCCCTCCTGCTCTGCGGCCGCAAGCAGTGGGCGGCGGACAATCCAATGCAGGAGGCCGATCGCACCGTAGAGAACGACGAATCTCAGGACTTCTTCCGCCGTTACGGAGAGAATCCCGCCGACGAGCATGCGCTTGACGTGCTCGGCGCCCTGGGGCGATCTATCGACCACCAGAATGGTGGCGGCTGTCGCGACGATATAGAGAACGCCGATGAACGCCTCCTGGCGCACGCTGCGTGCCAGCGTGCGGCTGGCAGTAAGAAGCAGCGCGCCCGTCGCGGCGAAGAAAAGCGTGTAAGCGTAGCCAGCCGGGCTTGCGGCTTGGTGTCCGGCGACTACGGCCACGGTCGCGCCCAGGGCCGATATTTGTGCCAGCGCAAGATCGGCGAACACCACGTTGCGGCGGAGCACCTGCAACCCGAGCCAGGTATGAATTCCGGTAAAAACGACCGCAGCCGCGAGCGGAAGTGCTGCAAACGCCAGAATATCCTGCAACATGCCGGTGCTCAGTTCGACAGAGTGGCGAAGGCGCGCGCGAGCAT
>JBEVJT010000199.1:0-4744 GCA_040510075.1 Xanthobacteraceae bacterium
AAGACGATCGTGTCGGCGCGCCCGATCAGGTCCTCGATGCGTTTCCACCACTCCTCGAAGGCGTAGATGTCGGTGCGGTCGATGAGCGCTTCGAAGCCGCGCGCCTTCACCGCCGCCTCGAGTTGGTCGGCGAAGGCGAGGTCCTTGCGCGCATAAGAGATGAAGACTTTGGCTTTCGGCTGCTTACCGCGTTCTTGCTAGGCAGGATCGGAGGTCATGGCGTTTCACCAGTCTGCTGGGCCGGGTTCGTATCGCCGATCGGCAAAGCCTCTCGTGCGCGCGAACTTGGGACACAATCTGGCCGAAGCCTTGGGACCCAGCCCCATGAAGAAAATTTAATTTAGCTCGCCAACCCGAATGGAGTCGACGGGGGCGCACCATGCGGATGCATATGCGCCGGTTTACTCGGCTCACGAATGCATTCAGCAAGAAGACAGAAAACCACGTCGCGGCGGGATCGCTGCATTTCCTTTATTACAATTTCGTACGCATCCATCAAAAGCTCCGCGTCACGCCCGCCGTGGCCGCTGGTGTTGTGCATCGGCTTTGGGATGTGGAGGACATGGTGCTAGTCTTGGAGAAATTCGAGACTAAAGCAGCCGCATGATCTACAGCGTTCAGCAATGCCTCGACAGAGCTAGGGAATGCGAATGGATGGCTTCGCAGGCAAAAGACGACCATGCCAAAGCGGAGTTTATCGGATGCGCCCGGCAATGGCAGGAACTAGCCCGCCAAAAGCAGGAGATCGAGCAAGAGCGGGGTCGGGATTCACTGCCTTAATGAAACTGGACCCACTACCAACGGTTGACCCTGTACGGAAACAGTGATACCAAGGGGTACTTCTCAGAACTGCGTCAACCTGGCCGGATCCCCCGCGCCGGGTTTTTGTTTAGTAGCCCGAATGAGCGCCAGCGATTTCCGGGGCACCGTCCCGAAAGCTTGAACTCTCGGGTGAAAACTCGTCGTTTGGCTGTGGACATCCTGGTTCCCAATCATTGTTTTTCATTGTTTCCGTGTCTCACTTTTGGGGTGCACTCCAAGTCTGCGTTCAGGCGCAGGAAAATCAGTTCCGTGTCGTCGTAGGCGCGCCGCTCGATTTCTTCGAACCCGTCCGGCACTAGAAATTTACCGCTGACCGCCTCTTCGACGACCGCGAGCGCATGCGGATGCAGCCAGCCGCCGCCGCGGGCGGAGGCGAGCGCCGCTTCCGCAAGACCGTGTCCATAGGGCGGATCAAGAAAGATCAGCGAAAAAGACTGATGGGTCTGCGCAGCGCCCAGCTTTGTGGCGTCGCGACGCAGGAGCCGCGTCAGCCCGCCGAGACCCAGGGAGGCGATGTTCTCGCGTACGAGCGCCCGCGCTTGCGCGCTGTTGTCGACGAATAAGGCGAAAGCGGCACCGCGCGAAAGCGCCTCGAGCCCCAACGCGCCGGTCCCGGCGAAAAGATCGAGCACGCGCGCGCCGGCGACGGGATCCCCATAGGCATGCAGGAGGATGTTGAAGAGGCTTTCGCGCAGGCGGTCGGCGGTCGGCCGGATGGATTGGGAGCGCGGCGCTGCAAGGATGCGCCCGCGCAGCCGGCCGCCGACGATGCGCATTAGCGTTTGTTCTGGCGGGCGCGCGAGTGCCTGCCGGCTCGCACCTTAAGCTGCTCCCGTGCAGCCGGCGCGCGCGGCGCTGAAACATCCGCGCCGATGAGTGCTACCAGTCTGGCGCCGAGTTGCTCGCGCAATGTGCGTCTCTTTACTTCGACGATCTTCCCCGGAGCAAGGTCTCCCAGCTGGAAGGGTCCGAACGACACGCGAATGAGACGGCTGACGGTCAGGCCCAGAACGCCGAGGACGTTCTTGACCTCTCTGTTCTTGCCTTCCCGCATGGCGAAGGTGAGCCATACGTTGTCACCTTGCACCCGGTCGAGGCTGCCTTCGATAGGACCGTAATGCACGCCGTCGATGGAGATGCCCTCACGTAATCCATCGAGCTCGTTCTGGCGCACGCTCCCATACGCGCGCACGCGATAGCGGCGCAGCCACCCGGTTGCTGGCAGTTCGAGCGCGCGCGCAAGGCCCCCGTCATTGGTCAGGAGGAGGAGACCCTCCGTGTTGAAATCGAGCCGACCGACGCTCACCAGTCGGGGCAGCCCTTTTGGCAAAATTTGGAAGACGGTCGGCCTCGCGCGCGGGTCGCCGTGGCTGGTCAGAACCCCGCGTGGCTTGTGAAACAGGAACAGGCGCGTGGGTTCGCGCGCGGGCAATGGGCTGCCATCGACGCTGATCTTGTCGCCCGCCCCGACATTGAGCGCCGGCGAGGCGATCACGTGGCCGTTCACCGCAACGCGGCCCTCGGCAATCCACGCTTCCGCCTCGCGTCGCGACGCCAGTCCGGCGCGCGCTATGACCTTGGCGATCCGTTCGGGCCGCTCGGGCTCGCGCTCCGCCATGCGCTCCATCATCAGTCTCGCCGCTGAACGAGCGAGGTGGTAGCAAGGTTGCCAGGATCGGACGAGCCGTGGAAACGCAAAGCTTCATGGATGCAGCGCTCGCGCAGGCGCAGGCAGCGGGGGACGCCGGAGAGGTGCCGATCGGCGCGGTTGTCGTGCGCGCCGGCGCTGTCATCGCCCAGGCCGGCAACCGCACGCTGATGTATCGCGATCCCACCGCGCATGCCGAAATAATTGCGATCCGGCAAGCGGCGCGCGTCCTTGCGAATGAACGGCTGGTCGACTGCGATCTCTACGTGACCCTCGAGCCCTGCACCATGTGTGCGGCGGCGATCTCGCTTGCACGCATCCGCCGGCTCTATTATGGCGCTGGCGATCCCAAGGCCGGTGCCGTTGAGCACGGGGTGCAATTCTTTTCCGACCGGACCTGCTTGCATCGGCCGGAAGTTTATGGCGGCATCGGCGAGCGCGAAGCAGCGACGCTGTTGCAGAACTTCTTTCGCGCGCGGCGGCCGTGAAGCCCCGCAGAAGCCTGCGTGCCGCCCCATCGACAAGTGTGTTCGCGCAAACTCTCGTGAGGAGGAACTTCGTGCAGAAAATTACAGTGCTTGCCGTTGCAGTCGCCGCCCTCGGCGGATCGGCCTATGCGCAGGAGCAGCAGTCGTTCAAGACGCTGTTGGGAAAGGGCTACGAGATAAAAGCCGTCACGTTTGCGCGCGGGGAATCGACGGATAACCGAGAGGCCTTCGTGATCACGCTGCAGAAGGAGAAATCAGTCGCGGTGTGCTTTTACGCGGCCCCCAACTGGATCAACCTGAATACCCCGATGCTCGACGATTCCAAGCGCTGCGACGTGCGCTGACTACTCCGCCAATCCGATCACTATCCGCTGTCCATTCCGGCCGAGGCCGCGCGCGCGACGACGAGCTCAGCTAGTATCCGGCGCGCGCACCATAATAGAGGTGCCGCGCTGGCCGCTCGCTTCGCTCGCCAGCGCGGCGTGGCCGAGAGCCGGAATCCATAATCCCAAGCCTGTGAATATGGATTCCGGGTTCGCCGCTTCACGCGGCGCCCCGGAATGACGACATCGAGTATCCAGCTTATTCCAGCAGCGCCGCCAGCTTCTCTTTCAGCTCGCGTTTTGCCGGCTCGGCGGCGCGCAGGATCGCGCTTGCCTGCAGGAAATCCAACATGCGGAACGGCGCCACGGATGGCCGCACGAGCAGCGCGGGCGGGGCATGTTTAACCTTCTCCGCCTTTATCGAGCTCGCCATGAGCAGGACGGCGGCGAAGAGACACTCCCACGCGTTGGGGATCTCACGTCTCATTTGCAGCGGCGCCCCCGAAACATCGACCGCGACGGTCACGTCTGCGCTCTCCCGCAGATGCTCGTACGGCAGCGGATTGATGGCGCCGCCATCGATCAGGATGTGGCCATCGATGACCACCGGCCGCATCAAGCCAGGCAGCGCGATCGATGCGGCCAGCGCCGGCCGTAGCGGTCCGGATGAGAAGATTACCTGTTCGCGCCGAAAGAGATCGGACGCGACAACAGTCAACGGAACGCTCAAATCCTCGAACTGATGCGGAACGCGTCTTGGGAGAAATTGGTCGCAGAATTTCTCCGCATCAAGCAGCGTCATGCTGGCCAAGCCCGAGGTAAACAGGCTCGCAAACGTACCGGCTCGTGTCGCGATGAGACGGCGAAAGACTTCGGCGCGGTCGTGCGCGAGGCCGACGACGAAGCGGCGCATCTCCTTGCCCGACATGCCGGCGCAATAGGCCGCGCCAATCAGCGCCCCGATCGAGGTTCCGGAAACCGCGACCGGTTTTTGGCCGATCTCGTCGAGCGCCTCGCAAATCGCGATA
Source organism: Xanthobacteraceae bacterium (assembly GCA_040510075.1). GTDB lineage: Bacteria > Pseudomonadota > Alphaproteobacteria > Rhizobiales > Xanthobacteraceae > VAZQ01. The sequence goes on from JBEVJT010000199.1 coordinate 4,310, forward strand.
TGGGCGAGGCCCCGCGCTCCCCCGGTTCCGAGCGCGACTCCGAAGCTTTTGCTCATCGCGCGCCGGCTGCGCGCGCGAATTCCCAGGCCTTGTCCGCGAGCGGCCGCACCAATGGCGCCATGGCGAGTGCCAGCTCGCTCGTGGCGGTGCCGTCGCGCGCGCGACCGACGATGCCCTGAAAAATTGCCGCCAGGCGGAAGAAATTGTAGGCCAGATAAATCGGCAGATGCGGTCGCGGATCGAGTCCGGTGCGATTGACATAGGCATCCACATAGGCCGCGCGCGACGGGATGCCGAGCATCTCAAGGTCGTGGCGGACGAGCGAGCCCACGCCGGCCCCGCTCTCCGACGGCGGCATGTCCCATTGCATGAGGTGATAGGCGAGATCCGCGAGCGGGTCGCCCAAAGTGGAAAGTTCCCAGTCCAGAACCGCCA
>JBEVJT010000200.1:0-5478 GCA_040510075.1 Xanthobacteraceae bacterium
TTTAAGTCATTGATTTTATTGGTGCCGGGTGAGAGATTTGAACTCCCGACCAACGGTTTACAAAACCGCTGCTCTACCACTGAGCTAACCCGGCATGCGTTCGCATTTCTTGCACGTAAGGTAGGCCGACTGCCATCATATCGCCAGCGAGCATCTCGTTTGCAGCTTGAATCATCCGTCCTGCCCTGACCCGGAATTGCGCGGGGAACTTCGCACCTCGGCAAGGCGTTCTTTCTTTGCAATTTCTTTACAGGAGGATCCCGTGACGGCTCTTCGAGACCTGGATTCACGATCGAACCGCCGCAGCTATGGGTACAGAGATCGATGGACGCGTGACACGGGCTGGATTGTCGCTGCCGTGCTTGCCGCGGTGCTCCTGGGCCTGGTCGCGATCTACGGTTACAGCGCACGTGGGCCCCTGATCGCGGGCGGCAAGTCACCGGAAACAACAGGCCAGAGCACGAGACCGACACTCCCCACCATGCCGAACTGAGGCATTCGAGCCTTGCGGCACTTTGGGGGACCCGTCCTTGCCGCCCGGGATTCCCTGCCTACATAGTGGTCAGTGTCGCGTCCCTCCCAGCCCCCTGCGATACGCGACATGAAGGAGCCCCGGCAGCGTTGAGTTCGCCGGGGCTTCGACGTTTAAGCCTCGGCGATGACCTCGTGCAGATCGAGGGGCGCTTGCTTGCGCGCGGCCCACTCGGCTTGCGCCGCAGCGCGTCTTTGGCTGCGTTCATCGAGGGACAAATTGAGCTCGCCAACCAGGTTCATGAGCTCGTCACGCGCCGCCGCGTGGCATGCATTCGGCAAAGCGCCATGCGTGCGCTCGTTGACCTCGTCGATGGCGGTCAGCCCGCGCGGAAAGAATTCGCGATACATGAACCGCTCCGCCAAGCCCTCGGCGCTGCGAAACCTGAGCCGTGTGCCCAGTTCGGCTAGCCCTTGGGCCATGCGCTCGTTGGTGCGCGCATCGAGGCTGGAAAGCCGGTTGCGGATGACCAGCCAATCCATCTGCATGCCGTCGGCAAGCCGGCGTTGTTGCCGTGCTTCACGCACCATGCTCGCATAATGGCTCTCGGTCGTCACCGCATAGCTTGCCGGGTCGATGCTGGCGAGAACATCGAAATCCAAGAAGCTGTCGTTGAGTGGCGTGATCAGCGTGTTCGCCATGGAATGCGCGAGCCGCGTGAGATGGCTGTCGGAGCCGGCTGTGTCGATGACGATGAAGTCGTGAGTTTCCTCGATTGCCGTGAGCGCATCTACAAAGCCGGTGAATTCGATCGCCTCGTTGTCATCAAGATCCTGCGTGCATCCGCGCGGAATGCAGAAGTGCGAAGGGATGGGAAGGTCGATGCGGCAGTGCTTTGCCCAAGTCCGTCGGTTTTCGATGTAATGCGTGAGGCTTTTCTGACGCAGATCGAGATCGACCGTCGCGACACGCTGGCCATGGTTCAACAAGGCGATCGCGACATGCATCGCGATGGTCGACTTGCCCACACCTCCTTTTTCGTTTCCGAGCACAATGACGTGCGCCGATTTCGGTCGCAGCGTACTCAACTGCACCAACATGAACCTTACCTCGCGCCGCTTCTTACTATTCTATTACGTTCAGGCGAGTAGAAGTGTGAGCTGTGTTACGATTTGGTTGCGGAGGCCACGCGCGCCGCGCGCTTCTGCAGCGAGCGAATGCGCCGCGCGAGCGAGCCTTTCGAGTCATGTCCTCCCATGGCTAGTGATGGTAATCCCATCGAATCGCCGTTGAGCGCTCCCGCGAGCGCATCAAGCTCCGTGGCCTTGCCTGCAAGGATGGTCTCGATGGGTGATCCCAACCCTTCGAGCGCATGCGCGACGCGCACCACTTCGCCGGCGACGTCGTTGATGCGCTCGCGCAAGACGGCATTGGCCATGCGCTCGGCGGCCCAAGTCGCCTCCACCTGGCGTTTCAGGGTGGCCATTTCGGTTTCGAGCCTCGTGATCTCGTCGAAGGACTGGCCGAGCTGGTCTTCGAGCGCCCGGTTCTCGGCGCGCTGCGCCTCCATGGCGGCTGCATGCCGTTTCTCAGCTTCCCCCAGCTTGTCGCGCGCGTCGACAAACGCCATGAATTCATTGAGCTCCGCCTTCTCCTGCGCGAGCTTGCGCTCGGTTTCCGCAAGCGCCGTGCTTTTCACCGAAAGCTCCGCCTCCGTAACGGCCAATTGCTCGTAAAGCGTGCGCTCCTTCTCGGCGATCGCCTCGAGCGCGATGGTTCTCTCCGCAGCCTCGGCTTTTAGGCGCGCGATTGTTGCGCTCGTTTGGCCGATCTCGGACAATTGGCTTGCGGTCCTGCTCTTCATTTGCGCAACGCTGGCTTCGAGCCGGCGTGTGGCGACCGCAATCTGAGCGTGCAGATCGCCCATCTCGGTGGCGATTCCGGCGATCAGCTGCGGCTCTGGGGTCGGGTGAGCACGCGGCCGGCGCAGCCGCCGCAGCAGAGGACTGATTCCAAAAAGCACGAGTGCGGCAAGGAGCAATCCGATCGCGGAATAGATGACTGGCTCGTTCAAATACGCCGCGTCCGGGTCAGGCGCCGATGAGCCAAAAAACAGGAATGCGGCAAGGAGAAAGCCGATCGCGGAATAGATGACCGGTGCACTCATACACGCAGCCTCGGGGTCAGCAGCCGATGAGAGCATCACTGACCTGAGCCTAAAGGCTCCAATGTCAGGCTAACAACAGTCGGTTCTTTATTGCAAGAAAGATCAGCGAGCGTCGGACGCTTTTGCTGTTTTGTCGCGGGCGCCCGTCTTGCAAGCGTGCGAGGACCTGCCTGAGCGCTGCGCACAGGGCCGCGCACGCTGGTTCCACCGCGGAAACTGCCCAGGTTCGTGCCGGGCGACGCGGCGCCTGCTTGCTCCGGATTGAGCATATCGAAGTCGCGCTGCGATTGCGCGATGCACGAGGGTTGCCGGCTTTGGCTTTACTCAAGCCGGGCTGCGTCGCTGCGATCACTCCGGGCGCATTGCTGACGGTAACGGAAGCTTAAGGTTAGGCCTCAATTTCGGCGCGCGGTTAACGCCATTCCCGGCATTGATTGTTCATATGGCCGAAAAGGTAAGCGCCGGGATACCTCCACTCGACAGGTGCTTGCCGCCGGGGGACACATGTTTACGCGCACGATCGCACTCGCTGCGACGCTTCTCATTCTATCGCCCGGCACGCGAGAGAAGGCCATCGCGGGCTGTTGTCCGCCGGCGATGCCTACTTGCGTGTGCCCGGCCCCTGCACCGCAAATATATGTCGTCGAGCAGGGCCCAATCTTCACCGGCCCAGGTCCTTGCCTGCGCCAGGCAGCCGATCCGGCGCCGCAGGCCTATCCGTATGTGGGACCTGTCTTTACGGGGTATCCGTATGGGGAGTTCGGGCCAGGCGGTAATCCGCGGGGCTTCTTCAGCCCTTATCTTGGATATCCCTATGCGGAGCCCTACTCAGCCCACCCCGCAGCCTACCCCCTTCCTCTTGGCGCCGTCACCACCGGCGACATTACTCCTGGCGTGCGCCTCATGCGCGTACGTTCTCGCGATAGCCTTCCGGCCGGCGCGTACGTGTTCAGGCAACGCCTGTCCTGCTCGTGATCACGTAGAGCGCAAGCGCCGCGGCATTGGAAACGTTCAGGCTCTGGATTTTGCCGGGAAGCGAAAGGCGCCCAAGGGCGTCGCACGTGTCTCTTGTGCGTTGCCTCAGCCCTTTGCCCTCTGCGCCCAGAACCAGGGCGACCGGCAGCTGCCAGTCGGTTTGGCTAAGCTCGGCGTCTGCGGTGCTGTCGAGGCCGATGACGAAGACGCCGCGCTCGCGAAGCGTTTCCATTGCATGCGCGAGATTCTGCACTGTGATCAACGGCACGTAGTCCAGCGCGCCGGAGGCGGATTTTGCGAGCACGCCTGAGGCCTCGGGACTGTGCCGGGCTGTAGTAATGACCGCCTCGGCGCCGAAGGCTGCGGCTGTGCGCATGATCGCGCCGACATTGTGCGGATCCGTGATCTGGTCGAGTAGCAGCACGACACCCCGCAGTGCGATCTCATCGAAATCGGGGGCGGGCAGGGGATCGACTTCGGCGAGAAGGCCATTGTGCACCGCGTCGGGGGTCAGCCGCTGAGCGATGGCACTGGGACGTACGAGCTCGGGTGTTATGCCGCGGGGAATACCCTCTTCCGCGAGCCGGCGCGCGGCGTTCTCGGTTGCAAAGAGTCGGTGGACGCGTCTTTGCGGATTTTCCAGCGCCGCCTTCACCGTGTGCCAGCCGTAAAGCACGATGGCGCTGCCCGCCGGCGACTTGCGGACGCTTTTGTGTTCACGCGCATAGGGCTGGCGCTTTCGGCCTCCTTTGTGCCCCTCCCACCGTTTGCCCCTGCCTCTGATCTGCATCGCCGTGCTGTGTGCCGCGTCCCAATGCTTCATTCAAAGCCATCCGCACGCATGCTAGCAACACTTCGGGACGAAAGCTGTCCTTCGCCGTAACGGTTGAACGTGACGACGGAGAAACACGCCGCGCGTGAAGCTAATCCGCGGGAGAAAAGCTGTACCTCTGTGCGCTAGAAACGTCAGGGATTGCCTCACTCATGATCAGTGTTTAACTACCGGCTCTGCGGGGGAGTGTCCCGAGTGGCAAAGGGGGCGGACTGTAAATCCGCCTATTTCGTCCGTAAATTCAACGGCCGTTCTGAAAAATCCCACAAATTCGGGTCCTTTCACCTCAATAGGTTAGCAGCAATTTCAGAATGCGAGGCGGCTTCTCTGAATGGGGAGCCTCGATGAGCGCTGAGACAATATCGTCAGCCCCCGCCCGTACTCCCGCTGCGGAACGTATGCGCCTTTACAGGCAGAGGCGGCGTTCTGGACTGCGATGCCTGATAATCGAGTTACGCGAAACGGACATTGACGCGCTGATCCGGAGAGGCCTGCTGAAAAGCGAAATGCGTAACGCAGATGCAGAAATTATCAATGCGTTATATGCCCACCTCGACCGCACATTGGGCCAGACGTCGTGACACGCAACGCCGGCAGAGCCTCATATTACAGTCGCGCTCCTATGATGGCTGAGGCGGACATGCATCTCATTGAACACAAAACCCGAATTCGCTCAAAAAAGGCGTCGAAAGGAATAACTTTGGGCAGCCTTGGCCGTGCTTTGAACGCCCGCGAGCGTGCTTTCGTGCGTGAAGCCGCAGGGCGAGGACTCAGAGGCGTTTCGCTCAAGCACGCCTATATCCGCGCCGGGTATTCGCCGAAGTCGGCGAGCGGTCCGCGGCGTTTGCTCAATAACCCGCGCGTTAGACACGAGATCGAGCAGATGGAGCGCAGGAAGGCCGCAGAGGCCGGCGTGCGCCTCGGTGCCGTATTATCAGCTACGGCGAAGATCGCATTTGCCAACGTTGCTGACTTTGTTGAATGTAATGAGGACGGCCGCGTCAAGGTCAACGAGGAAGGCCAACTTCAGCT
>JBEVJT010000201.1:0-10433 GCA_040510075.1 Xanthobacteraceae bacterium
GAGCGTCCGCAGCGCTTCCTTATTGGCCCCTGCAGCGCCGGGCACGCGCTCGTTGGGAAGTATCGCGTGTCCGATCACGCTGAGCGTCTGGTATAGTTTTTCACCTTTTTCGGATCCATCATAGACCGGAGCCTCGAGCAGCGACTGTCCCCGACGCGCAGCCTCTATAATTCTGCGCATGTGGTCGGTCGGGAACGCGATAATGCGGTCGAGATCGAAGCTTTTCTCGACCGGCTTGGCAAGCGTGACGAGAACCTTGTCGCCCAATCGCTGCGCCTCCCCGTCCACCGTCTCGATCAAGGTCTCGTTCAGATAGTTTTGCGACTTGAAGATGAATTTGTTTGCGGCGGCGTCTTCCCACGTTGTCGAACGCAAATCGCTCAGTGTTACCTTGCCCTCTCCATTGTCGAGCTCGGATACCTGCCGGAACTGCAAGGCATAGCCCTCGCAAGAGTTGCCGGAGAAATCGTAGAGGATCCGACCTCGCGCGGACATTGCTGACGAGCTTCCACGCGAATAGGCCAGTTTGAGATCGTACACAGCCCGATGCGAGACAAAATCGACGGCTGTCTCCTGCGCGCGCACAACGCTGCGCGGACTCACCGTCAGCATGGCCACAGCGAGCCAGCAGACGAGAATGTATGTGCGGGGCTTCGCCATCTCGATGTCCTCGCGTCCCAAAATTCAGCGTCGAATGCCGGTGACGCACAGCTCCGCCGCTCAATGGAAAACGGCAACAGCAGCGCTATACCGTGACGCACCCGAATCGTATAGCGGAATGCTGTCTCTGGGTTCTATGATTCGTGCCCTCGCACATTCGCATGCAAGCTACGCAATAAGAGGACAACATCATGGCCGGATTGATCGAAGGGCGGCTCGGGGAACTCGGGATCATGCTCCCCAAGCCTGCGGCGCCGATTGCAAACTACGTGCCCTATGTGCAAGCGGGCGCGTTGCTGATCGTGTCGGGCCAGCTATGCTTCGGCGCGGACGGCACGCTCGTCGCCAAAGGCAAACTCGGCGCGAGCGTTTCCGTGGAGGAGGGTCAGAATGCGGCTCGCGCCTGTGGCGTCAATCTGATTGCGCAAGTGAAAGAGGCAGTCGGCGACCTCGACCGAGTGGAGCGGGTGGTCCGGCTTGGCGGGTTCATCAACTCTAATCCAGCTTTTCTCGACGGCCCCAAAGTGATGAACGGCGCCTCCGATCTGATGGTTGCGGTATTTGCGGAAAAAGGCCGCCATGCCCGCACGACAGTCGGCGTCGCCGTTTTGCCGGCCGACGCGGCAGTCGAGGTCGAAGGCATCTTCGAAATCCAGTGATCGGAGCATGCGAGGGCTCCCGTGTTAATTGCCCGACCTGTAGCCCACCGCGGCCTGCACGGCGGGGGCGCAGTCATCGAAAACACGCTGTCGGCATTTGTTACGGCAATCGCGGCCGGCTACGGTATCGAATGCGATTTGCAGGTCAGTGCCGACGGCGAAGCAATGGTGTTTCACGACCCCACCTTGGGCCGCCTCACCGAGCAAAACGCGCGTGTCGATTCGTTGCCGGCGCGGGAACTAAAGCATCTCGATTTCAAGGCAACCAAGGACCATATGATCACGTTGGGGGAGTTATGCGACATTACCGCCGGCCGGAGCCCGTTATTGATTGAAATGAAGAGCCATTTTCAGGGCGACTGTCGACTGCTTGAACGTACTGCGCGCACGCTCTCCAACTATCCCGGTTATGCTGCAGTGATGTCATTCGATCCCTTGCTCATCGCCACCTTGCGCGAGCGTGCACCGGCGCTCCCGCGTGGCATCGTCGCCGAGAGAGCGAAATCTGCAACGGCTCCAGACTTCGTGGGCCGAACTCTCCGCTCGCTGTGGGGCTATTACGACCTGTTGCATGCACGACCCCAGTTCATCGCTTTCGCCGCCAAAGATCTGCCTCACCTTATTCCGGCAACGGGCCGGAATGTCTTCGGAGTGCCGGTGCTGGCCTGGACCATCCGCACGCCTGCCGAAGAGCGCGCGGCCAGGCGCCATGCAGACCAGATCATATTCGAAGGCTTTCGTCCTTAACGAGAGCTGCTGGAGTACATGGGCCTCGAGCTGACCTTGCGCATCGCGCATTCCATTCACGAAGCCGGTGCCGACGCGTGGGACGCCCTGGCCAATCCAGGTCCTGGCGATCGGTCCGCCATGTCCGGTCAACCCGAAACCGGGTTGCGCTGCACCGATGCAGAATACAATCCATTCGTCTCGCATGCGTTTCTCTCCGCGCTCGAGCGCTCCAATTCGGTTTGCGCACGCGCCGGCTGGCAGCCCCTGCATATCTTGGCCACCGACAGCCAAGGCGCCCTGCAGGGTGTGGTCCCTTGTTACGTGAAATCGCATTCGCAAGGGGAATACGTTTTCGACCACGGGTGGGCCGACGCATATGAGCGGGCGGGCGGAAACTATTATCCAAAGCTGCAGGTCTCGGTGCCGTTCACGCCGGCGACCGGGCCGCGGCTTCTGGCGCAGCCCGGACCGAAAGGCGACGCGGTTCGGGACGCCCTCGCTGATGCGCTGATCGACGTTTGCAAGCGCCTTGATGCGTCCTCGGTCCACGTCACCTTCTTGCCCGAGCACGAGTGGGCCCTGCTCGGCGCGCACGGTTATCTCAAGCGCACCCACCAGCAATTTCACTGGAGCAATGCGCGCTACGTTACGTTCGACTGTTTCCTTGCGGCGCTCTCATCGCGGAAACGCAAAATCATCCGACGCGAGCGCGAGGATGCCCTCCACGGCGGCATTACCGTGCACTGGCTCACGGGAACCGATCTCACGGAATCCGTGTGGGATGCGTTTTTCAAATTCTACATGCACACGGGATCCCGTAAGTGGGGCCGACCGTATCTGACGCGCGCGTTCTTTTCGTTGGTGGGCGAGAGCATGGGCGATCGCATCGTGCTGATCATGGCCAAGCGCGCAGGGCGCTGGATCGCAGGTGCCCTGAACTTTGTCGGCTCGAGCACTCTTTTCGGCAGGCATTGGGGCGCGATCGAGCATCACCCGTTCCTGCATTTCGAGCTGTGTTATTACCAGGCGATACAATATGCGATCGAGCGCCGATTGGCGCGGGTCGAAGCCGGAGCACAAGGCGAGCACAAGATTGCGCGCGGTTATCTGCCCACGATCACCTACTCAGCTCATTACATCGCTGACCCCGCACTGCGCCGCGCTATTGCCGAATTTCTCAAGCGCGAGCGCAGCTATGTGGCGGCGGCAGAGCAGGAACTCGCGTTCGCAGCACCATTCCGTCGAGAATGACGAGAAGGCCGGAGGAATTCATGTCTGCCTACGATCCCAACAACATCTTTGCGAAGATTCTGCGCGGCGAGCTGCCATGCCACAAGGTTTATGAGGATGACAAGGCATTCGCGTTCCTTGACATCATGCCGCGTGCGCCCGGCCACACGCTGGTGCTGCCGAAGTCTCCTGCACGCAACATCTTCGATATCTCCCCCGATGACTTCGCCTATGTCAGCAAGGTCGCGCAAAGAATCGCGAAAGCCGCGCGCACCGCATTCGCTGCCGACGGTGTTACGATTCATCAATTCAACGAGAACGCCGGCGGACAGGTGGTTTTCCATCTGCACATGCACGTGATACCCCGCCGCGAAGGCGTTGCGCTGAAGCCGCCGGCGAGCGCTAAAGAGGCGCCCGAGATCCTTGCAGAGCACGCAAAGAGACTTAGCAGCGCGCTGACAGCCGCCTAACACTCCACCGGACAGCGCGACTCATCCGGACAAGTGATTGCCCGCTGGCGCAGCGGCCAGAAAATCGATGATCAGGCGATTAACGTCGGCGGCAGCTTCCTCGTGCGACAGGTGGCCGACGTCGGGTAAAATGCGCAGTTGCGCGCCGGGAATCTGCTGCTGAATGCATAGGGCATTGGCAACAGGCAGTATGCGATCGCGCTCGCCCCAGATGATCAGGGTCGGCTGGGTAACGCGGGGTAGCGCTTTGACGACTGCGGTCTCATCGAACTGTAGGAGCGTGCGGAGGAAGGTCTCCTCACCGTGGTTGCGCAGAAACAGGTCGAAGTAAGCGTCCGCCACCTCCTTCGGCAGCGCCGCTGGGTTCGCATATGACTGTTTCAGGCGCGACATGAACAGCGCACGACCGACGCGGCGACGGCGCAGCGCAAGCCGCAGCATGGCGGCCACGCCGCGGATGCGCAGGAGCCGTTCGAGCGAATGGCGCCCACCGGGATGGCCGATACTGTTGATAAGGACCAGCCGATCCACGCGTTGACCATCATCGAGTGCAAGGCGGATCGCCGGCGCGCAGCTATAGGAACTTGCCACGAGAGTCGTGGAGCGGATGCCGAAGGCATCAAGCAGCCCGCCGAGAACGCGCGCATGCGCTTCGGGGCTGTAGTCGCCCGGCGGCTTCTGCGAACGCCCGTACCCTTTGAGATCTGGCGCCACTACGGTGTGCTGGCGCGCGAGCGCCTCGACGTTGTTGCGCCACGTGAGCAACGATAGCGGAATGCCGTGCAGCAACATTACATGGGGGCCGGAGCCCTGGCGCAGGCAGCAGATGCTGGCCTCGGGAAGCCGCACCTGTGTAGTGCGGCTATAGAGATCTTCGAGCACAGATCACGCGTCGCCTATGCCGGCCGAGACGCTTCACGAAAGCACCAGTTCGGGAATGCCGAACCGGACTACACCTTGACCAGCGGGACCTTGGGCACGGACCCACGGGAGGAAGGCGGGCTTGGCGGCTTGCGCCGGGACGCGCGTCGCTTCGGCTTGGTCGCTCCCGGTTCCGGAATTTTGTCAGGCTTCGGAGTAACGGGACCATCGAGATATTCGAAGCCAAGCTTCTCGCCGCCGGACTCCTCGGTATTCGTGATCACCCGGACGTGCCCGCCGGATTTGAGCTTGCCGAATAAGACCTCGTCCGCAAGCGGCTTCTTGATGGTCTCCTGAATGAGGCGGGCCATCGGCCGCGCGCCCATCTGCTCATCATAACCATGCTGGATGAGCCATTTCGATGCATCCTCGGAGAGTTCGATGGTGACGTCGCGATCCCCGAGTTGCGCCTCGAGCTGCATGACGAACTTCTCGACCACCTTGGCAATGATCTCCGGCGTGAGATGCGCAAACGTGATGATGGAATCGAGCCGGTTGCGGAATTCCGGTGCGAACAGGCGGTTGATCGCCTCCACATCGTCGCCCTCGCGCTTGATGCGCGTGAAGCCATAGGGTTGCCGCGCGAGATCGGCGGCGCCTGCATTCGTCGTCATGATGAGAATCACGTTACGGAAATCCACCTGCTTGCCGTTGTGATCGGTAAGCTTGCCGTGGTCCATGATTTGCAACAGCACGTTGAACAGATCGGGATGGGCTTTTTCGATTTCATCGAGGAGAAGGACGCAGTGAGGGTGCTGATCGACCCCGTCTGTCAGTAGCCCTCCCTGATCAAAGCCGACATAGCCGGGTGGAGCGCCGATCAATCGGGAGACCGTATGCCGCTCCATGTATTCTGACATGTCGAAACGGATCATCTCCACGCCGAGTGCGGTGGCAAGCTGCTTGGCAACCTCGGTTTTGCCGACGCCGGTCGGCCCTGAGAACAAATAGCAGCCGATAGGCTTCTCCGGCTCGCGCAGCCCCGCGCGCGCGAGCTTGATCGAAGCTGACAAGGCCCCAATCGCCTTGTCCTGACCGTACACCACCTGCTTGAGGGTCTGATCGAGATGCCGCAACACGACGGCGTCGTCCTTCGAAACGGTTTTCGGAGGGATGCGCGCCATGGTGGCGATGGTCGTCTCGATCTCCTTGATGCCGATTGTCTTCTTGCGCCGGCTTTCCGGCAGCAGCATTTGTGCAGCACCCGATTCATCAATCACGTCGATCGCCTTGTCGGGGAGCTTGCGGTCATGGATGTAGCGCGCGGAGAGCTCAACCGCGGCTTTGATCGCCTCGGTTGTATATTTGAGCTTGTGATAGTCCTCGAAATAGGGTTTCAAACCTTTGAGTATTTCGATCGCGTCGGGGACGCTCGGCTCATTCACATCGATTTTCTGGAAACGCCGCACCAAGGCGCGGTCCTTCTCGAAATACTGCCGGTATTCCTTGTAAGTGGTCGAGCCAATGCAGCGCAGCGTGCCCGAGGCCAAGGCGGGCTTGAGCAGGTTGGAAGCATCCATTGCGCCGCCGGAAGTCGCACCCGCGCCAATGACGGTATGGATCTCGTCAATGAACATGATGGCGCCCGGATAGGCCTCAAGCTCCTTGATGACCTGCTTGAGACGCTCCTCGAAATCGCCACGGTAGCGCGTGCCCGCCAGCAACGTTCCCATGTCAAGGCAGAATACCGTCGAGTTCTTGAGCACGTCGGGCACTTCATCATGCACGATGCGACGCGCGAGCCCTTCGGCGATAGCTGTCTTTCCCACGCCGGCGTCCCCGACAAACAGCGGATTGTTCTTTTGCCGCCGGCACAAGACCTGGATCGTGCGATTGATCTCCGCCCCGCGCCCGATGAGCGGATCGATCTTCCCCTCGCGCGCCTTCTTGTTCAGGTTGATGCAATAGGCTTCGAGAGCATCGCCCTTTTTCTTGGCGTCGTCCCCGCCCTTCGACTCGCTTTCGTCCTCGGCGCCGCGCACCGGCCGCGCTTCCGACATGCCGGGCCGCTTGGCAATGCCATGGCTGATGTAATTGACGGCATCGTAGCGGGTCATGTCCTGCTCCTGCAGGAAATAAGCGGCATGGCTCTCGCGTTCGGCAAAGATTGCCACGAGCACATTGGCTCCCGTCACCTCCTCGCGTCCCGAGGACTGTACATGGATCACGGCGCGCTGGATCACGCGCTGGAACCCGGCCGTGGGCTTCGAATCATCGTTGCCGTCGTTGACCAGGTTTTCTAGTTCGCTCTCGAGATAGGCGGTCAAGCTGCGGCGCAACTTGTCCAGATCCACATTGCACGCGCGCATGACTGCGGCGGAATCCTGATCATCGATCAGCGCCAGCAACAGATGCTCAAGCGTGGCATATTCGTGGTGGCGCTCGTTGGCCAAAGCCAGCGCACGGTGGAGCGATTGCTCGAGATTGCGCGAAAAGGTCGGCATGTCAGGTCCCCTGTTTAACGTTGATCGAGCGACCGCGTTCCCGCCCCTCGACTGGATTCACTTCTTCTCCATTACGCATTGCAGCGGATGCTGGTGTTTGCGAGAAAAATCCATAACCTGAGTCACCTTCGTTTCGGCCACCTCGTAGGTGTAAATTCCGCACTCACCGATCCCATGTTGGTGCACGTGCATCATGATGCGATGCGCGGCCTCATGATCCTTGTTGAAGAAGCGTTCGAGCACATGCACCACGAACTCCATGGGCGTGTAGTCATCATTCAGCAACAGCACACGGTAGAGACTGGGCCGCTTGGTCTGCGGCTTTGTCTTGGTGATGACCGCCGTGCCGGGCTGCCCTCTCCGCTTGCCATCGCCCTCCCCCAGACGTGGCGCTGGCCCGCGGCGCCGCTCGCCTGAATTCATCTCGCTCGATCTAGTTCGCATTGCATTATGGACCATGACGTGGCGGGATTAGGACATGAACCGCGCCTGTCAATAGGCACAGTGCGACTACGGCCTCTGGCCAGCAGCTCGTGCTCCGGTGGAGCATTTAGTCCCGAAAACCCGTTCCGCCAGCTTCCCCTTCCGCGATTTCATGATCTCTACTCAATTGCGGACGATTCGGGGCGGTTTATCTCCCGAGTCGGGATTCCTTTGGAGTGTTGCCGGTCCGACGAGGCGACGAAGACAGTGCTCAAACGCAAAAGCCCGGCACAAGTGCCGGGCTCTGAACGGAATATGGCCGCGGCCTAGCTTAGCCGGCGCCGTTGACCCTGCTGAACTGGCCCTCGAAAGGCTTGTAGGCTTCCCGAGCGACGTCGGAATAAAGCTCGCCGAGTTTGGTCGCCTCCGCCACGAAACCTTCGTAGCAATTCCGGAGATAATCGGTCTGCACTTCAAACGCCTTGTCAAGCGACTTTGCGCCGATCAGCTTCTCGGTCGCCGCGGTGCTCTGCTCGAAGGTCTTTTTCGAATAGTCCGCCAGTTCCACGGTAATTGCCTGCACGGCTCGCGAAATCGCGCCCCATGATTTCAAGGACGCTTCCATGCTGTCCTTGCCAAGCTTCTGCACTTCGTCGAGGTTTTTCACCATAACACGTTGCCCTTTCTGCTCTCTGCCACTGCAGCGGTCCCTGCCGCCGTCCCGAGGAATATATTGCACTGCACAATAAAATCAACGATTATTTTGCAGTGCAGCAATGCGCTAACCTCATGAGTTTACGGAATAGAAATGGGAGGTTTTTACTTTGGGGCTTGAGCCCGGGCGCAGGCGTCGCGCGGTGCGTGCTGGTGTGCCAGAAGCGAGGCGGGGGACAGGAGCAAAAAGGCCGGATTCACTTCAGAAAACCGCCTTTTTTGCCACGTCCAATTGCCCGGAACGACAGGGGTGTCGGCGCTTTATCCAGCGCGAGGACGGGGGAACGATCATGGTGCTGATCCGAGCCGAAGCCCGGCATGGGCTTCGCTGCCTTTCGTTCGGCTTTGCTAGCGCTCTGCTCGTATTTGGAAACCTGCCGGCGCTCGCGGCGCCCTACTCCGACATCGTCGTCGACGCCAATTCTGGGAACGTGCTGCATGCAACCAACCCCGACGCGACACGGCATCCGGCTTCGCTTACCAAAATTATGACGCTTTACCTGCTGTTCGAGCAGCTCGAAACGGGCAAGCTCAAGCTCGACAGCGCACTGAAAGTTTCCGAACACGCCGCAGGCCAAAGCCCGACCAAGCTAGGCCTGAAACCTGGAAGCACGATCCAGGTGGAAGATGCCATCAAGGGCATCGTCACGCGCTCGGCAAACGATGCAGCCGTAGTTGTCGCCGAAGCGATCGCCGGCGAAGAGCAGGAATTTGCCAAGCTGATGACGCGCAAGGCACAGGCGTTGGGCATGACGCGTACCATCTACAAGAACGCGTCCGGGCTGCCCGACGATGATCAGATTACCACCGCGCGCGATCAGTCAATCCTGGGCCGGGCGATTCAAGAACGCTTCCCGAGCCATTACAAATTCTTCTCGACGCGCTCGTTCAATTTCCGCGGGCAGCGAATCGGGAATCACAACCATCTGCTAGGGCGCGTTGAGGGCGTGGACGGTATCAAGACCGGCTATATCCGTGCTTCGGGTTTCAATCTGGTAACTTCGGTGCACCGAGGCAATCGGTATGTCGTTGCGGTGATCATGGGCGGCGATAGCGCCGGCAGTCGCGACGCGCGCATGCGCGAACTCATCAGCCAGCAGATCACGGTGGCAGCGACAAAGCGCACGGCGCCCGTTATCGCCGAAGCCGGCAGGAGTTCAGAAGCAACGATGCTGGCTCAGGCTACTGCGAAGCCAGAGCCAAAACGTGCCGCCAAGAGAGGTGGGGCGGAGGAGGCGAAAACCGAACCGGCGCCGAAAGCAAAGACCAAGCCGCAGCCTGTGCTCGCCGCGGCGAGCAGCACACCGGCGCGCGCAATCCCGGCAAAGGAGCCGAGTATGCCGGCGACAACTGAGTCGGCTGAAATGGCACATCCGGTCATCGCGATCGGCTCAACTGACCCAATTCAGCCGGTGCTGGTAAGGACGCTCGCGGTGCGCGCCGGAAAGTCACCTGCACCAGCGCCCGGACCTCTCGCACCCGTGCAAATGGCTTTTGTCGAGGAAGACGAGACCGCACCGGCAGCCGCCGCGATCACAGAACGCAACGGGGAGAATGAACACGGTGGCGGAGCGCGCGTGTTGGCGTCTGAAAATTCCCGCCCCGTACCCCCACCAGCTGCACCCCTGCCCCCGCCCACAATGAAGACCACGCACGCGAGTGCTGGGGCGCGCAGCGCCGAGCCAATCAAAGCCGCCGCAACGCCGCCGCAAGGCAGTACCGAGGCGACCAGTGCGGCGCCAGCCAAGCCGCAGGTGCGCAGCGGATGGGCCATCCAGGTCGGTGCCTTCCAGGGCGAAGAGGAAGCGAAGCAGCGCCTCTCAAAGGTTCAGAGTAAGGCATCGAAGATGCTCGACGGGGCCGATCCGTTTACAGAATCGGTGGATAAAGGCGGCACGACCTATTATCGAGCGCGCTTTGCCGGCCTGGACAAGGAAAAGGCAGAAGCCGCTTGTAAATATCTCAAACGCAACGACGTCGAATGCGTGACAACGAAATACTGACATCGAGTTTGAGCGGGAAGCTGCGTCGGGACAGGAGTCGCCTCCTCATGTATCGAGTACGGGAGTTTAGCGATGCCTGCGCAGAAGGACCTCTTTCGCCTCATTAACGCGAGCCGCGAGGTACGTAGAGCCCCCCTGGTCGGGATGCAGTTTCTTCATCAGCGCCCGGTGGGCGCGGCC
>JBEVJT010000202.1:0-10097 GCA_040510075.1 Xanthobacteraceae bacterium
AACGGCGGCTGCAGATCGGCTATAACCGCGCCGCTTCGCTGATGGAACGCATGGAGAAAGAAGGCGTCGTGGGTCAGGCGAATCACGCCGGCAAGCGCGAGATCCTGGTTGGGGAAGACGGCGCGGAAGAGTATTGAGGCGACTAATCCATGCCCCGTCGTTCCGGGGCGCTGCGCAGCAGCGAACCCGGAATCCATATCCAGAGGCCTAGGGTTATAGATTCCGGGCTCGCCGCTGTCGCGGCGCCCCGGAATGACGGGGCATGGATTAGTCGCGTCAATACTCTTCCGCGCCGTCTTCCCCAATCAGGATCTCGCGTTTGCCGGCGTGATTCGCCTGGCCCACGACGCCTTCCTTCTCCATGCGTTCCATCAGCGAAGCGGCGCGGTTATAGCCGATCTGCAGCCGCCGTTGGATGTAACTCGTCGAAGCCTTGCGGTCGCGCATGACGATCTGCACAGCTTGCTGGTAGAGGTCGCCGCCGCCCTCCGCCTGTCCCATCCCGGTTGCATCGAAGATCGCCTCGCCGTCTTCGTCCTCGTCGTCCGCTGTGGTAACCGCTTCTAGATATTGCGGCGTGCCCTGCGCCTTCAGGTGGCGCACCACGTTCTCGACTTCCTGGTCGGAAACGAAGGGGCCATGCACGCGGCTGATCCGGCCGCCGCCTGCCATGTAGAGCATGTCACCTTGGCCGAGCAGCTGCTCCGCGCCCTGCTCGCCCAGAATGGTGCGGCTGTCGATCTTCGACGTGACCTGGAACGAGACGCGGGTCGGAAAATTCGCCTTGATGGTGCCGGTGATCACGTCAACCGAGGGGCGCTGGGTGGCCAGTATCACATGAATGCCCGCGGCGCGCGCCATCTGCGCAACTCGTTGCACGGCGCCCTCGATGTCCTTGCCGGCGACCATCATCAGGTCGGCCATCTCGTCGACGATGACCACGATGAACGGCAGCGGCTCGAGCTCGAGCTCTTCGCGCTCGTATATCGCTTCGCCGCTCTCCTTGTCATAACCGGTGTGAACAGTGCGCGTGAGCTTCTCGCCCTTCGACTTGGCCTCGGCGAGACGCGCGTTGTAGCTCTCGACATTGCGCACGCCGAGCTTGGACATCTTCTTGTAGCGCTCCTCCATCTCGCGCACCGCCCATTTGAGCGCGACGACCGCCTTCTTCGGATCGGTAACCACCGGAGTGAGTAGGTGCGGGATGCCGTCATAGACCGAAAGCTCGAGCATTTTCGGATCGACCATGATCAGCCGGCACTGCTCTGGACGCAGGCGGTAGACGAGGCTCAAGATCATGGTGTTGATCGCCACCGATTTGCCTGAACCGGTGGTGCCGGCGATGAGCAGATGCGGCATGCGCGCGAGGTCGACGATGACCGGCTCGCCGCCGATGGTCTTGCCGAGGCACAGCGGCAGCTTCGCTGCGCTATCGGCGTAATCGCTGCTCGCGAGGAGCTCGCGCAGGAAAACTTTCTCCCGCGTCGGGTTGGGCAACTCGATGCCAATGGCATTGCGGCCGGCCACCACCGCCACGCGCGCGGAAAGCGCGCTCATGGAGCGGGCGATGTCATCGGCGAGCCCGATCACGCGCGAGGACTTTATTCCCGGCGCGGGCTCGAGCTCGTACAGCGTCACGACGGGTCCAGGCCGCGCGTTGATGATCTCGCCGCGCACGCCAAAATCCGCAAGCACGCCTTCGAGCGCGGTGGCATTCGCTTCGAGCGCGTCGCTGCTCAGCACGGTGCGGGCAATGGACCGCGGCGCTGCCAGAAGATCGATGGGCGGAAGGATGTAGCCGCCTGGGGAGCGTCGCGGCCCGCGCGCAGGTGCGCGCTCTTTTTTCGGCCGCGCCGTCGACGCTGAATGGTCTTCTCCTTCTTCCAGATCCGGCGCGAGCGTCACGTTCTCCGCAAAGCGCGGTTCGAGCCGAGTCGGCATCTCATTGGAGGAGACGCGCGGGGCCGGCGCAGTGGCGAACAGCCGCCGCACGCGCGCCTTCAAACTGAGCGCCGCATGGGTGAACCAGCCGAGCGAAATCCAGCCGGCGGCTTCCTCGTCGTCCTCGGACGGCTCGGGTTCAGGGACCTTCTGCCGCTGCGCTGCTTTCTTCGGCTTCTCCTTGGGCGCGTGGAAGCCCGCGCCGCCCACAATGGAAAAGCAAACCAGAGCACCGCTTCCGAACCCCATTACGACGGCGGTCTTGAGCAAGCCGGTGGGGTGCGACCCGGTGACATAGCTGCACAGCGCAAGAATCCAGTCGCCGACCACCCCTCCCAATCCGGAGGGCAGCGGCCAGGAAGCAATGCGGGGAAGGCCTGCGGCGGTTGCGGCAGCGAGGGGGACGCAAACCAACCAGAGCGCCAGTCGAATGCGCTCGCGCACGAGCGGCCGGTGGCTCGCGATGCGCCAACCCCAGAACGCGATGGGAAGAACCAACACGAGCGAGGCCGTGCCCAGAAGCTGGACCAGCAGATCCGCCACTATGGCGCCCGGATAGCCGAGCTTGTTGCGCACGCGCGCGTCGGTTGCGTGGCTCAGACTCGGGTCCTGAATGCTCCAGGTCGCGAGCGAAAGCGCGAGCGCGATCGCAATCCCGATCAGGGCGAGCCCGATGAGCTCGCGCATGCGCCGGTGCAACGCCTCGCGGACGCTGTCGGAGAAAAAGGTGAGGCGGTCCATGCGGGCCATTGTTCAGCGCAAAACTGCAGCGAGGCGCTGCAGCGCCTCGCCCGTGGTTTCACGGTCCTGCACCATGGCAACGCGGAGATAACCCGCACCCGGATTGCTGCCGTCTTTCTGTTCGCGGGCGAGATAGCGGCCGGGCACGACCCGAAGGCCTGCTTCCCGCCACAGGCGAAGCGCGACCGTTTCGTCGCTGCCGTGCGCCGAGACGTCGAGCCAAAGAAAGAATCCGCCCGCGGGCCGGCAATAGCCGAAGCGGTCGCCGATGATCTGATCAGCCAGTTCAAATTTCTGCGTATAGAGGCGGCGGTTGGCGATCACGTGCTCCTCATCCGCATAAGCCGCAATGGCGACGCGCTGCGCCGGTATCGGCACCTGCGGGGCCGCCACGTTGCGCAGATCGAGAAAGCGCGCGAGGAAATTCTTGTCTCCGGCGGCAAAACCGATGCGGAGCCCAGGCAGGTTCGAGCGCTTGGACAGCGACTGAAACTCGATCACGTTGGAAAAATCCGGCCCCGCCGCTTCCAGCATCCCGGGCGGTGCCTCGCGCGTATAGATTTCGGAGTAACACTCGTCGCTGAAGACGAGAAAGCGGAAACGGCGCGCGAGTGCCACGACGCGCCGCAGGTAAGTCATGTCAGCGACTGCGCCTTGCGGGTTTGCCGGGGAGGCAATGAAAAAGGCCGCGGTGCGCGACAGCAATTCCTCAGACAGGGAATCGAGATCGGGCAAGAAGCCGTTTGCAGCGGTCGCAGGCAGATAGACGGGTTCGCATTGAGCGGCCACGGCGCCCGCCGCGTAAGCCGCATAGAACGGATTGGGGATGAGCATGGCGGGCCTGCCGCGCCGGCCGGTCACGTGGCGTGCTGCCGTGATCGCGGCGAGGAAGAGCCCTTCGCGGGAGCCGTTGAGCACCAGCACTTCGGTCGCGGGATCAAGCGGCCGCGGAAGCGTGAAACGCCGGTTGAGCCAATCGGCGGCTGCCCCGCACAGCTCGTCGAGCCCCTTGTTCATGGGATAGCGGCCGAACTCGTCGATGTGGCGGCTGAGGATCGGGGCGACGAAGGATGGGACACCGTGTTGCGGCTCGCCGACAGCGAGGCTGATCGGCGGTTTGCCGGGCGCACTGTCGCCCAAAAGCTCGCGCAGGCGCACAAAGGGCGAGCGCCCGAGGTCGCTGCGGACAACGTCGTTTGGCAAGGCGGGCTCGCGGGATGCGGCGGTCATGAACATCGACGGAAGCGGCGCCAACACCCGCCGCACCAGGCTGCTCCTACCATAGCGGGCGCGTGGTAAAGGCCCGATTAACCATCCATCGTGTCCCGGGCGCGGCGCAGCACATAGTGGTGCGCTGCAGACCCGGGACCGTTACGGGGTCTGTGGCGGTCCCGGAGCAGCGATGCACCGCTTCGCGCTGCATCGCATCCGGGACACGTCCGGCTACTGCAGGGCTTCGCCGTGCTGGGTGAGGTCGAGGCCTTCGATTTCGTTCTGCTGGCTCACGCGCAGGGGAACGAGAAATCCGACCACCTTGAGCCAGATGAAGGTAACGACGCCGGACCACAACAGCGTGGCGATGATTCCATAAAGCTGGATGAGCGCCTGGCGTGCATTGCCCTCGATCAACCCCGGCGATCCGCCGGGCGCATCGGGGCCGGCGGAGAGCGCTGCAACCGCAAAGACGCCGGTGAGCAGCGTGCCGGTTGCCCCGCCGATGCCGTGCACGCCGAAGACGTCGAGCGAGTCATCGTAGCCCAGGCGCAATTTCAGCCAGGTGCATGCCCAGAAGCACATCGCGCCGGCGATAAGCCCGATGATGAGGCCGTGCCAGGGCAGCACGAAACCCGAGGCAGGCGTGATCGTGCCCAGTCCGGCGACGGCCCCGGAGATCATGCCGAGCACCGATGGTTTTCCGCGTGTCCACCACTCGAGGAACATCCATGTGAGCGCGCCCATCGAGGCGGCGAGGTGCGTCGTAACGATCGCAAAAGCCGCGCGGGAGCCCGCGCTCAGCGCCGAGCCGCCGTTGAAGCCGAACCAGCCGACCCACAGAAGGCCGGTACCGATGACTGCCATGGACAGGTCGTAGGGCGAGAAATTCTCGTGCCCATAACCGTAGCGCTTGCCGATGACATAGGCCGCGACTAGTCCTGCAACGCCTGCGTTGAGATGCACGACGGTGCCGCCCGCGAAATCCAGAACGCCGGCCTTCGCCAGAAATCCCCCGCCCCACACCCAGTGCGCAATGGGCACGTAGACAAAGACGAGCCAGCCCGCTGCGAACCAGAAGAAGGCCGAAAAACGCATGCGGTCCGCAACCGACCCGGCGACCAGCGCTACAGTGATGATGGCGAAGGTCATCTGATAGAACATGAACAGGACCTCGGGAATCGTCGGCGCAAACGCGCTTGTGGATTCCACGGAGGTGCCGCGCATGAACGCATGCGCAAATGTGCCGAGCCACGGGCCGTCGCCGACGAAGCTCAAGCTGTAGCCGAACGCAAACCACAGGATCGAGCACAGTCCGGTGCAAACGACGCTCTGCGCCATTGTCGCGAGCACGTTCTTCTTGCGGACCATGCCGCAATAGAACAGCGCGAGGCCCGGAATGGTCATGAGCAGGACGAGCCCGCTTGCTGCCATCATCCACGCGGTATCGGCCGCGTCGATCTTGGATGCCTGCGCGAATGCCGCAGTTGGCGTGCACAATACCGCTACCGCGCATGCGATGCGGCCAAGCGTGCTCTGTCTGCTCATGGTCTCCCCCAGCTGATTGCGCACCCGTGCGTGCGCTCCTTATTGTTTGAGCATGATCGGACGCAATAGCTCTAAAGCGCGTCCACGTCCGTTTCACCGGTCCGGATGCGGACCGCCTGCTCGATGGGCACGACGAAAATCTTTCCGTCTCCGATCTGTCCGGTTTTTGCAGCCGTGGTGATTGCCTCGATTACCTTGTCGACCCGGTCGGAAGCGACCGCGACTTCGATGCGGATCTTGGGCAGGAAATTCACCGCATATTCGGCGCCGCGATAGATCTCGGTGTGACCCTTCTGCCGTCCATAGCCCTTGACCTCGCTCGCCGTCATGCCGTGCACGCCGACGGCGACAAGGGCATCGCGGACCTCGTCGAGCTTGAATGGTTTGATGACGGCAATGACGAGTTTCATGAACACTCCCCGAAAGAACTGCCGGAACGCGTGCGTGCGGCTTCTGAATACAAGCTCACATTATCGACCCCGTGCTCAAAAATTAAGCGCTTCTTTGATCCTTGCCCGTCGGTATGCCCGCACATTTTTGGGCACATGCCCGGAAATCTCGCAGTCACGTGCGCCTTTCCCGGACCAGTCCTTCCTGGCAGACCGACGCCACCAACGTGCCGTCGTTTGCAAAAATCAGACCACGGGAAAAACCGCGCGAGCCCGACAGATTCGGGCTGTCCTGGGCGTAGAGCAACCACTCATCGGCGCGAAACGGCCGGTGAAACCAAAGCGCGTGGTCCAGGCTTGCGGCCATGATTGTCGGCTCGAAGACCGTGCGCCCATGAGGAATGAGCGCGGAATCCAGAAGCATCATATCGGACGCATAGGCGAGCACGCACTGGTGGATGGCGGGCTCATCGGGGAGCCTTCCGGTAGCGCGGATCCACACATGGAAGCGGCCGTCGTCGATCTTCTTTCCGAGATAACGATCGAACTCGACGGGCCGCAGCTCGATCGGACGTTCGCGCTCGTAATATCGGCGCACCGGATCGGGCATGATGGGCAGCACCCGCGCCTTGATGTCCTCCTCGTTGGGCAGATCCTCGGGTTTGGGGACCTGGGGCATAGGCGCCTCGTGGCTCATGCCCGGCTCGTCGCGGTGAAAGGACACGGCCATGGTGAAGATGGCGCGGCCGTGCTGGATGGCGATCACGCGCCGCGTGGCGAAGCTCCCGCCGTCGCGAATGCGATCCACTTCGAAGATGATCGGAACGGCGGGATCGCCGCCGAGGAGGAAATAGGCGTGCAACGAATGCGGCGGCCGCCCAACGACGTCCACGGTACGGCAAGCGGCCACCAGCGCCTGGCCGATCACTTGCCCGCCGAAGACGCGCTGCCAGCCGACCTGGGGTGAGCGCCCGCGAAAGAGATTGACCTCGATCGGCTCGAGATCGAGGACACGCATCAGATCCGCAACGGCAGAAGACATCGAGGGCTCCCAACCCGGCCGTGAGGCGACCGCGGTACGCTCCCTCTCCCCATTTTGGGGAGAGGGTTGGGGTGAGGGGGTTACAAACTTTTCAGAGAGACTGTAACCCCTCACCCTAGCCCTCTCCCAATGGAAGAGGGAATGCGCCTGAGCTTTCGTCAGAGCAGGAGCGTGCATGGCTGAGTTGTCCCACGGCACTGATCGCGTCGACGTGCTCGTCGCCGGCGGCGGCATCGTCGGGCTCACCCTTGCGGTTGCGCTGCGCCAGGCGCTTGGGCAAACATTCCGCGTCGCGGTCGCCGATCCCGCGCTGACCCGCCCACCGGGCGAGGGGCGCGCCACCGCGATTGTCGCCGCCGCGCGCCGGCTATTTGAGACGCTTGGCGTCTGGCAGAAGGTTGAGGCGCAGCCGATCCTCGACATGGTGGTGACCGACAGCCGTCTCACCGACGTGATGCGCCCCACCTTTCTCACCTTCGACGGCGAGATCGAACCGGGCGAGCCCTTCGGGCACATGGTCGAAAACGCGCCGCTGACCGCCGCGCTCCTGGATCGCGCCCGCGAGTGCGGCGTGCTGCTCCACCCCACCGCCGTCACCGACTTCTCTCCGATCCCTGACAGGGGGAGGGAGGAATTTGGCGATACTCCTTCGGACCATGTTGAAGTTCAGCTCTCTGATGGAAATCAGCTTGCAGTGCGCGTGCTCGTGGCCGCCGACGGGGCGCAGTCGCGCATCCGCGCCCGTGCCGATATAGCGCTGCACGGCTGGGAGTACGATCAGAGCGCCATCGTCACCACGGTCAAACACGAGCGCGATCACGAGGGGCGCGCCGAAGAGCACTTTCTGCCCGCGGGCCCATTTGCCGTCCTGCCGCTTACCGGCCGCCGTTCATCGATCGTGTGGACCGAGGCCACAAAGGACGCCGAGCGCATCATCGCGCTGCCCGATGCGGAATTTCATGCCGAGCTTGAGCGGCGCTTTGGGCTGCGGCTCGGAGACATCGCGGCCGTGGGGCCGCGCCATGTGCTTGCCCTGGGGCTCTGGGTGGCGCGCTCGTTCGCAAAAGAGCGTCTCGCGCTCGTCGGCGACGCGGCGCATGTCATTCATCCTGTCGCCGGCCAGGGGCTCAACATGGGCCTCAAGGATGTGGCGGCACTCGCGGAGGTGATTGCCGACGCCGCGCGCGTCGGCATTGACCCCGGCTCCATCGGCACGCTCGAGCGCTACGAGCGCTGGCGGCGCTTCGATACAATGTCGATGGGGCTTGCGACCGACGCGCTCAACCGCCTGTTCTCAAATCGCTCAGACCTGTTGCGGCTCGTGCGCGACGTGGGGCTCGGGCTTGTCGACCGTGCTCCGGCGCTGAAGCAGTTCTTCATCCGCGAGGCTGCGGGCCTCACGGGCGAGGTCCCCAAGCTTCTCCGCGGTGAAGCGTTGTAAGCGACGAGGATCAAACAAACGGAATCGCCAGCACGTGCTCCTTGAAGGGAGCACGCCGCTCGATTTCGGCATACCAGCGTTCAAGATTGTTGAACTTCGGATATTCGGACGCCAGGCGTCGAAATCTGTAGCTGACGAGCGCAACCGGGATGTCGCCCATCGAAAACTTCTGACCGGCAACAAAAGGGGTTTTCGCTAGCTGCCCGTCAAGAATCTTCATGGCCGCCGCGG
The DNA here is from genome assembly GCA_040510075.1 of Xanthobacteraceae bacterium. GTDB lineage: Bacteria > Pseudomonadota > Alphaproteobacteria > Rhizobiales > Xanthobacteraceae > VAZQ01. The sequence continues at coordinate 8,546 of JBEVJT010000202.1, forward strand.
TCTTGTCGCGCGAGGCAACGATCGCCGCCTGGTCGCGTTTTTCCGGCGGCGTGCGGATCATGCCCCAGAACAGCGCGTGAATGGCCGGCGATGCGGTAGAGAGCTGCCAATCCATCCAGCTGCTTGCGCGCGCCCGCTCTTGCAGATCGGAGGGTTCGAGTTTGCCCGCGCCATATCTGGCCGCGATGTAGCGTACGACCGAATTCGATTCCCAAAGAATAAACCCATCCTCGTCGAGCGTCGGCACGAGCCCGTTCGGATTCATCGCCAGATAGGCAGGCTCATTGTTTTTGCCGAATGTGCCGCCGGCATCGATGCGCTCGTGTGCGAGCCCCAACTCACCGATGGCCCACATGACCTTCTGCACGTTGATGGACGTGGTCCGCCCCCAGATCTTGATCATTGCCTTTGCCTCCCGCGCTCAATCGATCTTGCGCGCCTCTTCGGGCAGCATGATCGGAATGCCGTCGCGAATGGGATAGGCGAGCCTCGCCTGGCGCGAGATCAGCTCCTGCTTCTCGGCGTCGTATTCGAGTGGCCCCTTGGTGAGCGGGCACACCAAAATTTCGAGAAGCTTCGGATCGACGCTGCCGGGGGGCCGTTCAGGCGGGGTCGTGTTCATAAGCGCTCCAGTGGTGGGGCGACACTTACCTCGACCCGTCATCCTGAGGTGCGAGCGAGTGAAGCGAGCGAGCCTCGAAGGATGCGGCCGGACCATTGGCCGATTATCCTTCGAGGCTCGGCGCTTTGGGCCGAGCACCTCAGGATGACGGATTAGGGTAAGGCGCGCTGCATCTTAGCACATCGCGTCTTAGCACATCGCGTCGCTGGTGTTCACTGCAGCGGCGTGTCGTCGCCGGTGGTCTTCTTTGCGAGCTCGATTTCCGTCACCGCGACCAGAATCTCGGCGCGGGTTTTCAGATCGGGCGCTTCCAGCAGCGCCTGCTTCTCCGCACTTCCGTACGGCGACATCATCGCGAGCGCATTCACCAGCGCCTCGTTGGGCGCTTTTTCGATGCCGTCCCAATCGGCCTTGAGATCGTTGGCCTTCAGAAATTCCGAGAGCGCCTGCAGGAGGCTCGTGCGGTCGACTGCCTCCTCGCCTTTGCGCGGGGTGAAGTCGTCAAGGAAAGACGCGTAGGTGACGCGGCACTGACGATAGGGCGTCGTGACCCTGAGCTCTTCCTCTACGCGAAAGCGCGCAATGCCGGTGAGCTGAATGAGGTATCGGCCGTCGCCGCTTTCGGCAAGCTGCGTGATCCGGCCCACGCATCCGACCTTGTAGAGATTAGGCCGCCCCTCGGGGCCCGGATGCGCGGTATCCGGTTGGATCATCCCGATGAGGCGATGTTCGGAGCGCATCGAATCGTCGACCATGGCGAGATAGCGCGGCTCGAAGATGTTGAGGGGCATCTGACCGCGCGGAAGGAGCAGCGCTCCCGGCAAGGGAAACACCGCAATCACCTGCGCAAGGTCCTCGGGCCCGGCATAGACCTTGTTCATCGGCACTGCGCTCACATCTCCCGCGAGCAGCGCACTTGCGCAGCCACAA
>JBEVJT010000203.1:0-13480 GCA_040510075.1 Xanthobacteraceae bacterium
AGGCGTCGGCTGAGCTGGTTCATTTTGTGCCTTGTGATCATGGGGCGGGAGCGGCTCAGACTGTCAGGATTATGCAGTCAGTTCAATCTTGAGACGTAGGGTGTAGCCCGCATGACCGTAGCGACATGTGGGAAAGCACTACCCGCCTGCATGGGCGGCGGCCTCGAAATCATCACCGCGTGCGATCTGCGCCTGTGCGGCGAGAGCGCACGCTTTTGCGCGCCGGTCGGCCGGCTGGGATTTCCTTTGGCGCTGGGCGAGACCGAGACACTGTTCAACCTGGTGGGCGCCGCGGTGGCCGCGGAGCTTCTGATCGAGGGCAGGATTCTGACCGCGCGCGAGGCCTATGATCGCCGGCTGGCGACCCGCGTCGTGCCCGATGCGAAGCTCGAGGCGAAGGTCGACGCGGCGCGGCAGAACATCGTGGCCGGCAGCCCAGTGGCTGCGCGCCTGCACAAGCGCCAGCTGCGGTGATTAGTCACCAATCCGGCGCCGGTGACGCGCGAGGAACGCCTGGAGATGTACCGGTTTGTCGACAGCGAGGACTACCGTATCGGCCCCGCGCGTTTCTGGAAAAGAAGACGCCGCAGTTCGTCGGGCGCTGACGGGCATTTGGGCCTATATAGCGAGCACCATCGAGTAGCCACTATGCGCGAAAAGGAGCTGCGGATAGCGCTTGTTTGCTTCGGCGGCATTTCGCTCGCCGTCTACATGCATGGAGTCAGCAAGGAGATCCTCAAGCTCGTTCGCGCCTCGCGTGCGCTTCACGCGATCGCAGACCGCTCGCGTCGGGCTGGATCGACATTTTTTGAGGGCGCAGACCGCAGCGATCCCGAGTACGATACCGAACAGATTTACTTCGATTTGCTGCGCGAGATCGGCCGCGAGGTCGAGCTTCGTGTCCTGGTGGATATCATCGCAGGCGCCTCCGCTGGTGGGATCAATGGCACCATGCTGGCGCGGGCATTGTGCCACGACTTGCCAATGAATCCGCTGCGCAAGCTGTGGCTGGAAAATGCCGATGTCCGCGTGCTTCTGGCGTCGGAAGCACGCGCGGGAAACTGGAGCAAATGGTTTCTCAAGCCGTTGATCTGGGCGGCCGCCGCAACCGGGCAGGTTGCCGGCATCAAGGACCTGGAGGTGCGGCAGAAGCTCTCATTGTTCTTGCGCTCGCGCTGGTTCAAGCCGCCGCTCGATGGGCGGGTGATGGCACGACTCATGTATGAGGGCATCGCATCGATGGGGGAGGGAAAAGACGCGCAGACATCCCTCGTTCCAACTGGTCAGTCGCTTGATCTTTTCATTACTCTGACCGACTTTTACGGCTATCCGCAGCTCGTGCAGATTCATGATCCGCCCCTTATTGATGAATTGGAACATCGCCACCTTCTGCATTTCAAGTATCGTCGACATCCGAGCGGTGAGATCGAAAGCGATTTCCAGCTGGACAATGCCCCTGCGCTCGCATTTGCAGCCCGCGCCACCTCATCATTTCCCGGAGCCTTTCCGCCGGCCCGCATCGTGGAAATGGACGAGGTAGTGGCAGAACGGCAGGAGAGCTGGCCACGCCGTGCCGCGTTTGTGGCGAACTCGTTTGTCGATCACATTCGCGCCGGCATCGATCCGACTACCGCCTCTTTCATTGACGGATCGGTGCTCAACAACCGGCCGTTTCAGGAAGCCTTCGCTGCCGTGCATGGGCGTCCCGCCCATCGGGAAGTCGACCGGCGCCTGATCTACATCGACCCTCACCCGCCGCTTGCGCCAACGCGCCAAGCGCGCGGTGTTCCTGGTTTCTTTACGACGCTGCGTGGCGCGCTCTCCGACATCCCAAGCTCCCAACCAGTGGCGGAGGAGCTTAATCGTGTAATCAAATTCAATGAGCAGGTACGCCGAGTGCGCGCGATTATTGACAGCGCGCGCCCGCACGTGAGCGAGCTGGTGAGCAAGGTGGTTACCAGTCCGTTCGATAGCGCCCTGTCAGCCGCGGATCTGCGTCGTTTTCGGGAGCGGGTCAACGCGCAGGTGGCGGTCGATGCCGGCTTTGCCTACCAGGCCTATGTGCGCCTCAAGCTCGCTTCGGTGCGCGCCTTCGGGTCTGAATTGATCGTCAAGCTGCGCGGTGTGCCTTCGCAGTCGCCGCTCGCCCGTGTGGTCTCGCAGATCATCGAACTGTGGGCCGTGCGCAAGGGTATCGTCTTCGAGCGAGCTGGCAGTGAGGCGCTCGAATTCGAAGATGCGAGCGCGAGCGCCGAGCATATTGCCCCTTGGGTGCAATATCTTCTCGCCTTCGATGTGAAGTACCGTGTGCGACGCCTGCATTTCCTGATCGAGGGACAGAATCGGCTTTATCTGCTCATCGATCAGAAGCGCCTCACCGGCTTCGACCCCCGGCTCATCGATCGGCTCAAACGGCAATTCTATGATCGACTGGAAGCAATCCGCCGGCGTGAGAATGCCGAGTTTTACAGCGAGACGGTGCGCGAACTGGTTGCGGACATATTCCCGGCTTCTGCGTCAGGCGACGAAATCAAGCACATCGACGACTATGCTCGCCGTTTCGTCGAGCAGCGCGGTAACGACATCGACCCATTGATCGATCGCCTGGCCGGCGAAATCGATTTGAGCGCGAGCACGCGCGAGCTCGACGAACTGCTCGCTTCGCTCGATCCGGTGGAGTGGCATCCGCAAGCCCGGCGAGAAGTCTTGATCAACTATCTGGGTTTCCCGTTCTGGGACGTTCTCACGCTTCCCATCACGGGCGCGCGCGAGCTTGACGAGCTCCGAGAGATCCTGATCGATCGCGTGAGCCCGGACGACGCTCATACTCTCAATGGGTTGGGCGGCGGCATCGGTTTGAAAGGAGTCGCCTTTGGACATTTCGCCGGCTTCCTTTCGCGCTCCTATCGCGAGAACGATTACCTGCTCGGCCGGCTGCATTCGCTCGACCGGCTCGTCGATATCATCTGCAATGCCGCCGGCATCGATCCGGCAGGCAATGCGCTCGATGTGACGGCTCTCAAGCAGCGCGGTTTCATGCAGATTCTGGATGCGGAAGAAAAATTCCTTACGCACAGCAGTGATTTGATTGCAGCGTTGAAGAAGGCGGTAGCCGGAGTCAAGCACCAGGACAGCGGTGCCGGGTAGCGCACCGCATGCGGTCACGAATAAGGACAGCCATGAAAAATCCCCGCTGGAGAGCCACGCCCCCGTTGTCTGACGACCTTGGTACCTGTAGCTGGCAGCGTAAGTCCCGAACTGCCTTCGCTTGCGTGCTTGCGAGCGGCTTGTTGCTGGCGCCGTATTTTCCCGCGAAGCCCGCCGAGCTGAGAAAACAATATTGGGCAACGAGCCTGTCCGGCTCCGTTGATGATGAGCTTTTATCGGGTCTTTACAGAGCGATCGCGCGGGACGAGGTCGGCTGGCTGGATGTCGATCCCACGTCTTCCATTCCGCCGCTGAGGCCACGTATCAATTTGATTCTCTACCACGTCGGAGGAAATTGCTACATCGGCGACGACTGCGATCGATTCCCATCGTCAGAGCCGACAGGGGATCGATGGGGCGCCAGCGAGCGGCAGATCGACCTCAATAATCCCATCGTGAGAAAGATTGTGATGGGGGATCTTGTTAGGATCGTGGAGCAGGGAGACAAGATGGCGCCTGTGGACTCGATCGTCGGAATCCATCTCGATAACGTCCACATGCTTGGCACCCAGGCATTGGCCGATACTTTCAACGAATTTCTGGCGGAGGTTGAAGCTGCGCGGCAACAGGGCTCGATTTCCAAATCCCGCAAAGTCGGGTATGTCGCAAAAAACAACCCAACTAGATTTGCCGAGGCGCTGGAAAAAAAGCTCCTGCGCGCGCCACCCCTCTATCAGATAAACGAGAATGCAAGATTGGACCAGGAGGGAACTCTTGATGCAGGCTCGCAGATCGCACGGGAAATCGGCAGCCGCTGCAACATTCCGGTTTTTCTGAAGACGTTTGGCTCGGATGTCGCCTACACCATCATGCCCGATGATAGCGAGGTGAACGTTGCAGTATCAAAAGATATGGCACGGCAGATGGCGCAGATGCCGGACATTGCCGGTGTGGCATGGTCTGCCGATGAAGGCCGCTACCACCCGACGCTTTTCGTACAAGGATCAGGGGTGAAGCAGGTATCGTTTGGCTCTGCGTGTGTGGAGTGAGCGTTCGCCCATGCCGCTGGTGGTACGATTTTATTGTTTGTCAGTGTACAGGAATATGCTACAGGCTGAATAACTTCGATGAGTCTGCCCGACCGGTCACCGCGCCGGGTTTTTTCATGCCTAGAGAGGGCCCAAGGTGAACAATCCATTCGGGCCAGATGGCGCCCCAGAGCGCTTACAACCAATTCGTGCAGTGGTGACGCTCGTTTTGCGTCCCATCGGTCCTGTTTCTTGACCTGTAAACTCTAGGTCGGAAGTTGCAAAGACCGCACATCGCTCGTTATCGTTGAACAACGACTGGTTGTGGATCGGGAATGCGCGCGCCCGCGCTGGCGCTACGGCAGCGCCCGCAGGTGGCGCATGGGGCGACCGGGCGTGAGCGCGGCTGCCGCCGCGACGATGGCATTCGCGTCGATGCCGTAATGCGCATAGAGGTCTGGTATCGAGCCGGTCTGGCCGAAATGCTCCACCCCCAGCGAACGCGCGCGATGTCCCTGTACCGCGCCGAGCCACGCAAGCGTCGCGGGATGGCCGTCGAGCACCGACACAATGCCGCAATGGGACGGCACATCGGCGAGCAGTCGCTCGATGTGCGAGCGGGCATGCACGAGGCCGCGTTCGCGCGCGCGTTGCGCCGCCGTCCAGCCCGCATTGAGCCTGTCGGCGGAGGTGACTGCGAGGAGGCCCACGTCGCGGCGATCCTCTGCCATGAGGCCGACCGCCTGGATCGCCTCCGGTGCAACCGCTCCCGTATAGGCGACGACAACCTGACAGTTCGGCCCGGGCTTGCGCATCCAGTAGCCGCCATCGACGATCGCCTGCGATAATTCCGGGATCATGGCGCGCTTCATTTGCTCGATCGGCCGCGTGGAAAGCCGCAGATAGACGGAGCCTCCGGTCTCGTCGCGTAGCCAGTTGCGTTCGGAAGCTTCGCTGTCACCCTCGCGCTGGATGTAATCGAATGCGAAGCAAAGAATGACCGCGAGCTCGTCGGCGAATGCGGGCTCGAAAGCGGCAAGCCCGTCCTGGCCAATTCCGATGAGCGGAGTTGCGACGGATTGATGCGCGCCTCCTTCCGGCGCGAGCGTGATCCCTGACGGCGTCGCCACCAGAATGAAGCGCGCCTCCTGATAACAGGCGTAATTAAGCGCATCGAGCCCGCGCTGGATGAACGGATCATAAAGCGTGCCCACGGGAATGAGACGCTCGCCGTTGATTGCGTGGGAAAGTCCGAGCGCGGACAAGAGAATGAACAGGTTCATCTCGGCGATGCCGAGTTCGATGTGTTGCCCCTGCGGGGAGAAATCCCAGTTGAAGGTCGAGGGAATGCGCTCGCTTCTGAAAATGTCGGCCATCTTCTCGCGGGCAAAAAGCCCGCGCCGGTTCACCCAGGGACCGAGATTGGTCGAGACGGTGACGTCGGGAGACGTGGTAACGATGCGCTCGGCGATCTCGCTTTTTCCGCGACCGAGTTCGTTCAGCAGCATGCCGAATGCCGCCTGCGTCGAGATAACGTGCGGCGTGGGCGGTGCGAGCTCCTCCGGCACTGGAAGGAACGGTGCGCTGAGCCGGCGTTCCGCCGCGGCAAACGGCACGTTTTTTAGAAACTCCTCGAGCCGCGCGGGTGCAATTGTGAGTCCTTCGAAACGGTCCCATTCGTGGCCGCTGCGGATCTGCATGCTGGCGCGAAAGGATTCCATCTGCGCAGGAGTCATCAGGCCCGCGTGATTATCCTTGTGCCCGGCGAACGGCAGTCCGTAGCCCTTGATGGTGTAACAGATGAAACAGATAGGCCGGTCATGATCGACTTTTCTGAAGGCATCGAGCAGCGAAGGCAGATCATGGCCCGCGAGATTGGTCATGAGCTGCGCAAGCTGCTCGTCGGAGCGGGACTCGATTAGCCGGGTCACCGGACCCTGGTCGCCGATCTCATCAAGGAGCCGCTTGCGCCAGGCGGCGCCGCCCTGAAAGACCAGTGCGGAGTAGAGCTGGTTCGGGCAGTTGTCGATCCATGTACGCAGGCGCTCGCCGCCGTCCTCGCGGAAGGCCCGCTGCAGCAGCGTGCCGTATTTGAGGATCACCACGTCCCAGCCGAAGGCGGCAAACAGCGCCTCGAACCTCGCCCACAGCCCCTCGCGCACGACGGCATCGAGGCTCTGACGGTTATAGTCGATGATCCACCAGCAGTTGCGCAGTCCCTGCTTCCAGCCTTCGAGGATGGCCTCGAAGACGTTGCCCTCGTCGAGCTCGGCGTCGCCAACGAGTGCGATCATGCGCCCCTCGGGCCGCTCCAGTCCCCAACCATGGGCGCGCACATAGTCCTGCACCAGGCTTGCGAAGAGCGTCTGCGCGACCCCGAGCCCGACGGAGCCGGTCGAGAAATCGACGTCGTCGCCGTCCTTGGTGCGCGAGGGATAGCTCTGCGCACCCTTATAGGCGCGAAAAGCTTCGAGCTTCTCGCGCGTCTGGCGTCCGAGCAAATATTCGATGGCGTGATAAATCGGGCTCGCGTGGGGCTTGACCGCGACCCGGTCGTGCGGACGCAGCACGCCGAAATAGAGCGCGGTCATGATGGTGGCGAGCGAAGCGGACGAGGCCTGATGGCCTCCGACCTTTAGTCCGTCGACACTCTCGCGCAGCTGATTGGCGTTGTGAATAGTCCAGCTTGCTAGCCATAACACCTTGCGCTCGAGCTCGCGCAGAATGTCGAGCTCGGAATTCTCAGATGCCTGCGTTCGGGACCGTGCCACCGCACTGTCTTAGCACATGTCGCCTGTGTCCCGGATGCGGTGCAGCGCGAAGCGGTGCACCGCTGCTCCGGGATCGCCGCAGACTGTAACGATCCCGGGTCTGTGGCGCACCACTGCGTGCTGCGCAGCGCCCGGGACACAGGTCAGGGCGCGAGCAGCACCTGACGGCAGGCGGCCGGCAGGTCGGCCACCCTAAGCGGCGGTTTGGGCTTGGGCGGAATAGGCGAAGGCTTTGGGTGCAGGATCTCGTCCGTGAACCACTTGTCGAGATCCGCGCCGCAACCCTCTCCGCCTGCCGGCGGTCCTTGCGGCGTGCATTGCGGGCTGTCGGCAGGACAGCGCATCCGCACGTGGAAATGATAGTCGTGCCCCCACCATGGCTGCACCTTGTGCAGCCATGTGCGATCGCTGCCTGCATCCCGGCAAAGCGCCTTCTTGATTGCGGCGTTGACGAAAATGCGTTCGACCTCGTGATCCTTCGCCGCGGCCCTGATCACGCCGAGGTGCGCGGGCGTCCACACGTGCGGATCGACATCGAGCCGGTCCTCCGCAACCACCATGGTTGCGGACATTTCCTCGCGCTCGTGCCGCGTGAGCTCGCGCGCCGGCATGGGCGTGAGCCAGAGGTCGGCGTCGAGGCCGACCTGATGGCTCGCGTGACCCGTGCGCATAGGCCCGCCCCGCGGTTGCGACATGTCACCGACGAGAAGCCCGCGCCAGCCAGTCTTCGGCGCCTGATTCGCAAGCCGCTCGAGAAAGGCAATCAGGCTGGGGTGCCCCCAGTTGCGGTTGCGCGAAAGCCGCATCACCTGCCAGGTCTTGCCGTTGATCGGCAGCGCTTTCGCCCCCGCAAGGCAGCCTTTGGAATAGAAGCCGATGGTGCGCGACTCCATCGGCGCGGGCGCAGTCTTGCGTCCGAACAATTCCTTGGCCGGCGTGCCCGGATCACCGGGATTGGCGAGGGGCGGGGGCGGTTCGGGATTGAGCGTGCCGCGATCCTGTGCATGGGCGCCGGTCGCGAGCAGCATCGCAACCATCGCGGTAGCGATGACCAGAAAACCCGGCGCACGTGCAGGTGACATCATTTGGTCCCCTGTGATTGGTTGGTTATTTGGGTTCGCCACACCCATCGTCGTGCCGAGCGGCATAATTGTGGCGCTATCGTCCCGGGAAGTGAAACGAAGTTCCACATCCGCAGAGGAACTGTGCCTCAGGCGAGATCGTTAGCGTCACAAGGAGATTGCACCTCCTCATTCATCGAAAAAGAAGGAGAATCTCATGGCAACAGCAACCACGACCCAAGGCAGCACGCTCGACCGGCGTGAGACTGCAAGCCTCATTGCCAGCGACAAGGTCGAGGGCACGCCGGTCTATCGCTCGAGCGGCGACCGCGTCGGCCAGATCGAACGCGTCATGCTCGACAAGATCAGCGGCAAGGTGGCGTATGCGGTGATGAGCTTCGGCGGTTTCATGGGCATCGGCGAGGACTATTACCCGCTGCCGTGGCCGCTCCTGACCTACAACACCAAGCTCGGCGGCTACGAGGTGAACGTGAGCGAGCAGCAGCTCAAGGGAGCGCCCAAATACAGCAAGCACGAGAGCTGGGACTGGTCTGATCGCAGCCGCGATAAGGCCATCTCCGACTACTACGGCGTCGGCCCCTATTGGGGCTCGTAACGAAATAAAAGGAAGTGAACATCTCCTGCCCCCGGGCCGACCCGGGGGTTTTTCTTATCAAACGTCCACCTTGAGCGCGGCGATGAAGGCCTCTTGCGGGATTTCGACCTTGCCGAACTGCCGCATTCGCTTCTTGCCCTCCTTCTGCTTCTCAAGAAGCTTGCGTTTGCGCGTGACGTCTCCGCCGTAGCATTTCGCCGTGACGTCCTTGCGGAAGGCGCGCACGGTCTCGCGCGCGATGATCTTGCCGCCGATCGCAGCCTGGATCGGCACCTGGAACATGTGCGGTGGAATGAGCTCCTTGAGCTTCTCCACCATGGCGCGCCCCCGGCTTTCCGCGCGCGTCCTGTGCACCAGCATGGCGAGCGCATCGACCGGCTCCGCATTGACCAGGATCTGCATTTTCACGAGATCGGCGGGCCGGAAATCGGTGAGTTGATAATCGAACGACGCATAGCCCTTGGAGACTGACTTCAACCGATCATAGAAATCGAACACGACTTCGTTGAGCGGCAGGTCGTATTTCACCATGGCGCGGTTGCCCACATAAGTAAGCTCCACCTGCACGCCGCGTCGGTCCTGGCACAGTTTCAGAACGCTGCCGAGATAATCGTCGGGGGTGAGAATGGTGGCGCGGATCCATGGCTCCTGAATTTCTTCCACTTGCATCGGGTCGGGCATGTCGACCGGATTATGGATTTCGACGTGCCGGCCATTCCGCAGAGCGATCTTGTAGATCACCGATGGCGCCGTTGCGATCAGATTGAGGTTGAACTCCCGCTGCAGGCGCTCCTGGATGATTTCGAGATGCAGGAGGCCAAGAAAGCCGCAACGGAAGCCAAAGCCCAATGCGGCCGATGTCTCCATCTCGTAGGTGAAGCTCGCATCATTGAGGCGCAGCTTGCCCATCGCCGCGCGCAGGTCCTCGAATTGCGCGGCATCGACGGGAAAGAGACCGCAGAACACAACCGGGATCGCCGGCCGAAATCCGGGCAGCGGCTCGCGCACGGGTTTCCTGTCGTCGGTGATCGTGTCGCCGACGCGCGTATCTGCAACTTCTTTGATCGAACCAGTCAGAAACCCGATCTCGCCGGGACCCAGCTCCTCGACGTGCACCAGTTTTGGCGTGAACACGCCGACGCGGTCGACGTCGTAGGCCGCCCCCGTTCCCATCATGCGAATGCGCTGCCCTTTCCGCAGCACGCCGTCCACGATCCGGACCAGCACGACCACGCCGAGATACGAATCGTACCAGCTGTCGACCAGCAGGGCCTTGAGCGGCGCATCGCGGTCGCCCCTGGGGGGCGGCAGGCGCGTGACAATGGCCTCGAGGACTTCCGGCACGTTCTCGCCGGTCTTGGCCGAGATGAGAATGGCATTCGACGCGTCGAGGCCGATCACGTCCTCGATCTGGCGCTTCACCTTTTCCGGCTCAGCCGCCGGGAGATCGACCTTATTGAGGATGGGAACGACTTCGTGATTGTTCTCGATCGCCTGGTACACGTTAGCGAGCGTCTGCGCTTCCACGCCTTGGGACGCATCCACCACCAGCAAAGAGCCCTCGCACGCGGCGAGGCTGCGGTTCACCTCATAGGCGAAGTCCACATGGCCTGGCGTGTCGATGAGATTGAGCACATAAGGCTTCCCGTCGCGCGCGCGATATTCGAGCCGGACGGTCTGCGCCTTGATCGTGTTGCCGCGCTCGCGCTCGATGTCCATGGAATCGAGCACTTGCTCGACCATTTCCCGTTCAGCGAGCGCACCAGTTGCCTGGATCAGCCGATCCGCGAGCGTCGACTTGCCGTGATCGATATGGGCAATGATCGAGAAATTGCGGATGTTGTGCATGGCCGCTGACATGGCGCGGACGCTGGGCTCAAAGCTCGGGGATGGCCACTACTCGGCAGCAATGCGCTGCGTGGCCGGAAAGGCCTCGAGTTCTACGCGCTCGTTCGCGCGGGCAATCACCATGTGACCGGGCGGCACCACCTTCCAATGGGCACGATTGCTGTCGAGCGGCTCGGAAACGATCACCACGTTGCCTGCAGATTCGCGATAGTAGAGTGAGTTGGCGCTGTCATTGGCTGAGTAGCGGAAGGCATAGAGATCGCGCCCATTGGCAAGGGCGGCGGTGAAACGCAAGGGCTCCGTGTGATCATTGTCGCTGACCATGTCGGTCAGTTTCATGAGGATGCGCGCGGTCGCACCCAAAGGGTCTCGGTCGCCGCCGGCGCCGAGAATGGCCAAAAAGACCGCCTCGGAGTCGGTGGTGCCGATGCGTGAGCCATAGATCGCGTCCGGAATCAGCGCCTCGACCCTGCGCCGCAGGCGCGACCAGTTCCCGATCACCCCGTTGTGCATGAACAGCCATCGGCCGCACGCAAATGGATGGCAGTTCGGGCGCATGGTCGGGGTGCCGGTCGAGGCGCGCACATGCGCGAAATAGAGATGCGAGCGGATATGCCGGCAGAGATAGCGAAGGTTCTCGTCGGACCAGGCCGGGCGCACCTCGCGATAAAGCCCCGGTTCGGGATGCTCGCTGTACCAGCCCATGCCGAAGCCGTCGCCGTTGGTGGCGGCCGTCGATTCAAGCGCGCGCTGACTCTGCACGACGAGCGAATGCGCGGGTGCGGTGACGTATTCCTCCAGCGGGATCGTCTCGCCGCGATAGGCAATCCAGCGGCACATGGGAAGCGCTCCGACTCCTGATGCAGCATCGCGTCGCGATGCGGCAAAGCGATGGCACCGCTTATATGGACCTCCTCCCCACCCATACCATAGATGCCCTCGCCGCGCCGACCGAAGCCGGATTTAGTCCACTTCGGACCCTCTGAGGGCCCGAACTCGCGTAACCCGACTTGGGTTCGCAGGGGCCGGGAACATGCTCTAATACCGATAATGATCGGGCTTGTAGGGGCCGTCGAGCGGCACGCCGATATAGTGCGCCTGTTTGTCGGATAATTGCGTGAGCTTCACGCCGATCTTGGCCAGGTGCAGCCGCGCCACCTTCTCGTCGAGCTGCTTGGGAAGCGTGTACACTTTCTTTTCGTATTTGTTCCAATTGTTCCAGAGCTCGATCTGGGCGAGCGTCTGGTTGGTGAACGAGGACGACATCACGAAGCTCGGATGCCCCATGGCATTGCCGAGATTCACCAGGCGCCCTTCCGAGAGCAGGATGATGCGTTTGCCGTCTGCGAACTCGATCTCGTCCACCTGCGGCTTCACGTTGTGCCATTTCAGGTTGCGTAATGCGGAGACTTGGATCTCGCTGTCGAAATGGCCGATATTGGCGACGACGGCGCGGTCTTTCATCTTGCGCATGTGGTCGATGGTGATGACGTCGATATTGCCCGTCGCGGTGACGAAGATGTCCGCACGAGGAGCCGCCTCCTCCATGGTGGTGACCTCGTAGCCTTCCATAGCGGCCTGCAGGGCGCAGATCGGATCGACCTCCGAGATCAGCACGCGGCAGCCGGCCTGGCGCAGCGAGGCTGCCGAGCCCTTGCCCACATCGCCGAAGCCCGCCACCATGGCGACCTTGCCGGCCATCATCACATCGGTGCCGCGGCGGATCCCATCGACCAGAGATTCCCGGCAACCGTAGAGATTGTCGAACTTCGACTTGGTGACGCTGTCATTGACATTGATGGCGGGCCACAACAGCGTGCCTTTCTTCTGCATCTCATAGAGGCGATGAACGCCGGTCGTGGTCTCTTCGGTGACGCCGCGGATGGCCTCGGCATTTTTCCTGTACCAGCCCGGCTTCTCCTTGAGCCGCCGCTTGATCGCCGCGAACAACACCTCCTCTTCCTCGTTCGTGGGCTTCGAGATGAGTCCCGTCTCGCCCTGCTCGGCGCGGAGGCCCAGATGGATCAACAGCGTGGCATCACCCCCGTCATCCAGGATCATGTTCGGCGCGCCGCCGTCCCCCCACTCGAAGATGCGGTGCTGATAGTCCCAATAATCTTTCAGGGTTTCGCCCTTCACCGCGAAGACGGGCGTGCCGGTCGCTGCCACCGCCGCGGCCGCATGGTCCTGGGTCGAATAGATATTGCAGGAAGCCCAGCGCACGTCGGCTCCCAGCGCCTTCAGTGTCTCGATGAGGACGGCGGTCTGGATGGTCATGTGCAGCGACCCGCAGATTCGCGCACCGCGCAGCGGCTGTTCGTGGCCGTATTCCTCGCGCGTCGCCATCAGGCCGGGCATCTCGGTTTCCGCAATGGCGATTTCCTTGCGGCCCCATTCGGCGAGGCCAATGTCCGTGACGACGTAATCAGTCACGCGCCCCTTACTCGCATGGGGGGGTGTTGCGGCTTTTGCGGCAGCGGTCATGGCGTTCCTTGCGTGAGTGAATTGGGCGTAACCCGGATGAGCGAGCGATATCCGGAGGATTTGAGCTGAAGGCGATATCGGTCCCGCATATCGCTTCGCTCAGCGGGCTGTCGCTCCTTAGCAGGCCAGGTATCGGCCCGCAACAAACATATAAAGATTCCTTTATATGAGCCGCGGCATGGGATTGAACCGGTCAGGAGTGGCGTGCGTTCTCGGTCAGAGACTACGCCAATGGCTGTACGGAAGCTTGCACTCGACTTTGATGCTCCGCCCGCAATCACCTCCTTGCGGGAACTGGCCCGCGCCGAGCACGAATGCCGTCGCTGCCCGCTTTATGAAAATGCAACCCAGGCCGTGCCGGGCGAAGGCCGGCGTCACGCCCATCTGATGCTCGTGGGCGAGCAACCGGGCGACAAGGAAGACATTGCCGGCAAGCCATTCGTCGGTCCCGCCGGACGCGTCTTTGATCAGGCCCTCGAGGAAGCGGGCATTCCGCGGGAGGAAGTGTTCGTCACCAACGCGGTC
>JBEVJT010000204.1:0-4102 GCA_040510075.1 Xanthobacteraceae bacterium
TCGGCCCGTTTCTCGCGAAAAATTTCTGCACCAGTATTTCGCCTTGGATTGTGACCATGGAAGCGCTCGAGCCGTTCCGAAAGCCGCTTCCCGCACAGGATCCGACGCCGCTACCGTATCTGCGCGCACCTAACGACTTTATTTTCGACATCCGGCTCGAGGCGGAATTGCAAACCGCCAAAATGAGCGCGCCGCAAACAATCACGCGGAGCAATTCCCTGAATCTCTACTGGAGCATCGCACAGCAACTCGCTCACCACACGGCCGGGGGTTGCAACCTGCAACCGGGCGACTTGCTGGCTAGCGGTACGATCAGCGGGCCGGCGGAGAATGAGCGTGGCAGCATGCTCGAGCTGACCTGGCGCGGCGCAAATCCGTTGCAATTGCCGAACGGCGAGACGCGCAACTGGCTGGAGGACGGCGACCGCCTAACGATCAGCGGTTGGTGTGAAGGCGAGGGCTATCGGGTCGGCTTCGGGGAAGTGACCGGTCGGATTGTAGGTTAAAAGCGTGCCGACCGCCTTGCCTCAGATCCAAAATTTCGGTGGCGGATAGGACTTTTTGGACCCGACCCCGAGTTGCTCCAGTTCGACCGCGAAACCAGAAAAATGTTGCCTTCCAGAAAAATTTGCGGTTGCGCGGCACCGGAATTGCATTCATAAGGGGCGCACGTGTTCCGATATTTCTTCCTCCTTTTTTCCATCTGCGTTTTAGCCCTTCCAGTTACCCAGGCGGCGGGTCTTTCGAAGTCGGAGACGCGTTTTGTTTACGTCGATGCCAAGGGTAAGGTGCAGTCCACGGAAGTGATCTCGCATTTTACGGGCAAGATGCGCAATCCGCTTCCGCACCTCGATCCGAAGCTGGCACGGGCGGCGACTATCGCCGAAGAGCGCGCCCACGCGCACTCCAGATCGCGCTGTTGGCGCTATGTGAAAGAGGCGCTACTCGCAGCGGGCGCGGTCGATTCGTATCCGCAAACTGCGCTGGCGCGGCAGGCGGGCGACGAGCTGGTGCACCGCTACGGATTCAAGCGTCTGCCGGTGAGCGATCCGTATTTGGCTCCAATCGGCTCGGTTCTGGTTTACGGGTCGGGCCGCGCCGCGGGCCACGTCGAAATTCGTACGGCCCGCGGGTTCGTGAGCGACTTCCGGGCAGCAATACCTTCGCGCCGTCCATTGATTGGCATCTACGCCAAGACCTCGTCATAGTCGCGGCCGTTTCCGTTTCGCGAATTTCGCGCACCGGCGCAGGGCGCTAAAATGGTGCCGGAGCGGCGACCAGGAACCAACTCACCATCGCGAGCGCGATGAGAAGCTTCCCGAGCAGAGCGGCAACGTTGCCTAACAATGCTCCCCAGCCGGCCCTACCGGCAAGGACGAGCTGTTTACCGCCAATAATTTCGCCTGTTAGCGCACCCAACACCGGGCCTAACAAAAGCCCCGGCAAGCCGAAAAAGAGTCCGAAAATCGCCCCGGCGGCAGCGCCGAGCATGCCCCAACGCGTCGCTCCGAAACGTCGCGCGCCGAGCCAGCCGCCGGCGAAGTCGATCGCGTAGGAAGCCAAGGCAAGGAAAAGAAGAACGAGGATGCTCGGCCAACCGATGCTCTTTTCCGTCCCCAGTATGCTGCGATGAAGGATCGCTGCCGCGAAGATCACCGCGGGGCCCGGAAAAATCGGCAGCACCGTGCCGATGAGTCCGATCGCCATCAGCACGAGAGTGACGCTCCAGCAGAAAAGCTCCATCGCGGGACAAAGTAGACGTGGATCCGAACCCGGGCGAGCGGTTAGGCGTCGGCCCGACCGGCTTGACAATACGGAGTGTGTCCGCGAGCCTGCCCGTCCACAAAATCCTGACTCATGGCCAACTCCAAATCCGCCGCCAAACGCGCCCGCCAAAATCCGCGCCGTACATTGCGCAATCGCAGCGTCATCACGAATCTGCGTTCGCTCGCCAAACGGAACACGGCCGGCGGCGGAAAAACGGAGGAAAACCGCGCTCTCATCTCCGCACTCGATAAAGCGGCCAAACGCGGAGTCATTCACAAGAACGTCGCCAATCGTCGCAAGGCGCGGTTGAACAAGGCCGCCGCCAAAATGCGCGCGGCTTAGCCTTTACCCTTCCTCGTCCTCGGTATTTTGGCGGACTGGTTTGACTTTCAAGGAGGAGGACGAGCAGGATGGAGAAAACTCCGTTGCATCTCGCTTGGAACGGTTGAGTTTTCCCGATGATTCCTGCGCTTCTTCTCGTCCTTCTCGCGGTTGTCTACCGGATTGCCGCGGCCATTATCGTGCAAGGTGGCGGGAGCGCCTGGCTTTCGAATTTCGCTCCTCTCGCCGCGATCGCCCTTTGTAGCGCCATCTATTTCCCGCGGAAATACAAGTTTACGGTGCCATTCGCGGCACTGCTTATTTCGGACATCGTTCTTGATGTTTATTACGGCGTATCGCTCTTCGAACCGCTGATTCTCTGCCGCTATTTTGCCTTTGCCCTTGTTGGTTTGCTCGGGCTCGCCATTAGCCGGCGCGCTTCGCTGCGGACCATTATCCCAGCCTCGCTCGCCGGATCGGCTTTATTCTACGCGATCACCAACGCGTTTTCCTGGCTGACAGACCCGGGGTATGTGAAAAATTTCGCCGGCTTTATCCAGGCGCTAACCGTTGGTCTGCCGCAATATGGATCTACGCCGACTTGGATGTTCTTTCGCAACTCGCTCGTGAGTGACTTGCTGTTCACACTTCTTTTTGTCGCCTGCATGAGCCTCAGCCAGCGCGCCGCGCTGTCCGTCGCTTCTCGCGCCCGCCCGCTGCCCAACTAGTCGAGATGCCGCGGCCGGAGCAACGCGACGAAGTCGAGATGCTCGCGACGATGCTGCTCATCCGCCGCTTCGAGGAGCGCGCCAGCCAGCAGTATCAAGCGCAGAAGATTGGCGGCTTCTGTCACCTCTACATCGGACAGGAAGCGGTCGTGGCTGGTGCGGTCGCGGCCACCCGGCCCGACGATTACCTCATCACGGCCTACCGCGATCATGCGCACGCGCTGGCTCGCGGTACTAGCGCCAATGCTTGCATGGCGGAGCTCTTCGGGAAGGCGACCGGCTGTTCACGCGGGCTCGGCGGTTCGATGCATTTTTTCGACAAGGAAAATCATATGTATGGTGGGCACGCGATCGTCGGCGCACATGTGCCGCTCGCCGCCGGGATGGCGTTCGCCTCGAAATATCGGAAGGAAGACCGGGTTACACTTTGCTTTTTCGGCGATGGCGCGATCAACCAGGGTGGCTTTCACGAGGCGTTGAATCTCGCGGGACTCTTCAAGCTCCCGGTCATTTTCATCTGCGAAAACAACTTCTTCGCCATGGGAACATCGGTAAAGCGCTCGACTTCGCTCGAGCACGTCGTCGATCGCGCCGAAGGCTACGACATGCCGGGTGAAATTGTGGACGGCATGAACTTCCGCGAGGTGCGCGATAAGTTGAGCGAGATTATCGCCTCCATCCGGAAGGATCCGCACCCGGCCTTTGTCGAGGCCCGTACTTATCGTTACCGTGGTCATTCGATGTCCGATCCGGCGAGCTATCGGACGAAGGAAGAACTGGAAAAGTACCGGCTCGATGATCCGATCACACGGCTGCGCGCGCAGCTCACCCGTGAAGGAAAACTAAGCAACGAGCAGTTCGGCGAGATGGACAAGCGGGCCAAGGAAGAGGCGTTGGCGAGCGTAAGGTTTGCCGAGAAAAGCGCAGAACCGCCGCTCGAAAATCTTTACAAATACACGTATTTGAACGGCTTAGATGTGGACGTGTCCGCGAAGAAGCCGCGCCCTTCGGCTGGCGCCGCCGGGAAACAAGAGCGCATTGCCAACATCGACGCCCCGGGAAAAGAGCTGTGAGAGAAATTACTTACCGCCAGGCGTTGAACGAAGCACTCGCCGAGGAAATCGAGCGCGACCCAAACGTCTTCCTGATGGGTGAGGAGGTGGCCGAGTACAATGGCGCTTACAAGGTCAGCCAGGGCTTGCTGGATCGTTTCGGACCGACGCGCATCATCGACACACCGATCAGCGAAAACGGCTTCGCCGGGCTCGGGATTGGCGCGGCGATGG
>JBEVJT010000205.1:0-3495 GCA_040510075.1 Xanthobacteraceae bacterium
AACCTCGCGCGTTTCCACCAAGGAACGTCGGGTAGATCGCGGCTGGTGGAGAACCGTGATCCTCGCGAACGCCCTGGGACGCTGATTTGAGAATTGCCGAGTGCATGGCACCAAGGTCGCCCGTTCAGGGTCATGACCTACCGGTCGGCGTCGGAAGTGGAACGGCAGCGTTACTCCCGAAAGCTGCCCAATCCTACGCAGCGCGAGAACGGAAAGTTTGTGCCACAAACGGTTGCGGCCCAACAGCACGACTGCCGTTCCGCCATGCAAGAGGGGACGTCTATCGTGCAGTCGCGGCTTTAAAGTTAAGCGGGTCGCTTCCAAGGGGGCTATAGAGAAACGGCTCCTGCTGTTTGGCTGTCTTCTCGCGGACCTGGTCGCGCACCTTGCGGAAAGTTGATCTCGAGCCCCGGCTCGGCACCGTGTCAGACATTATGGCAGGCTGCGAGCCGTCCTGGTGCCACCTCGCGCAATTCGGGCGTCCGTTCGACGCAGGCAGCGCTTGCGATGGAGCAGCGTCGCGCATAGGGACAGCCGATTGGCCGATCAAAGTGGCTCGGCGGTTCATTCACCTCGGTAGCGGGCTTGATTCTGACATTGGGATCGGGCTTGGGCATCGCCGCCATTAGCGCGCGCGTGTATGGATGGATCGGCCGATCAACAATCTCGCGCGTCCCTGCAGTCTCAACAGTGCGGCCCATGTACATTACGGCGACGCGATCGCAAATCTGAGCCACGACGCCGAGATCATGCGAGATGAAGATCATTGCAAGTCGCATTGTCTCCCGAAGGTCGGCCAAGAGATTGAGGACTTGCGCTTGCACCGAAACGTCGAGCGCTGAGACCGGCTCGTCGGCGATCACGATATCAGGCGTGGGTAGGATCGCGCGCGCGATGCCGACCCGTTGGCGCTGCCCACCACTTAGCTCGTGCGGATACCGAGGCGCGAACGAGGGGTCGAGCCCGACCTCGATCAAGGCGTTCTCAACCTGCCGCGCACGATCGAACTGATTTGCGAAGAGCCCATGAATGTCGCCGGCCTCAGCAACCGAATCGCCGATTGAGCGCCGGGGATCGAGCGAAGCAAACGGGTCTTGGAAAACCATTCGAATCTTCAGCCGCAGGCTTCGCAGCGCATCGGCTTTGGCAGCAAAAATATCCACGCCATCGAATAGCACCTGACCGCGATGCGGTTTGGCCAATCGCACAATTGAGCGACCGAGAGTGGTCTTGCCGCATCCGGATTCGCCGACGATCCCGAGCACCTCGCCGCGCGCCAGAGTAAAGGATACGTCCTCGACGGCGTGAATTTGAATCGTGCGCCCGCCCCGCTTGACAGCATAGTCGGTCGATAGCCCGCGCACTTCGAGGATCGGCCGCTCACTCATGCGTGGATCCCTACGAGCGGAAAACGGCAGAGCGCGAGGTGGTCATCCGCGAGCGGCGCATAGGGCACCGGCCCGGCGCGGCAGACGTCGGCGGCGTGACGGCAGCGTGGTGCGAATGCACAGCCCCGGACAATTTCGCCCGGCCGCGCGGCTTGCCCCGGAATGGTCGTCAGCCGGTCCACCCGATGTGCCGGATCGGACAGGCAACCCATGAGGGCCTGCGTGTAGGGATGAGCCGGGGATGCAAAGAGCTGCGCAACCGTCGCAACTTCGACAATCCGGCCTGCGTACATCACGGCGACGCGGTCGACGAGCTGCGCCACGACACCGAGGTCGTGGGTGATGAACAGGATGGAGAGGCCGAGCGTGTCGCAAAGCTCGCGCAGGAGGCTGAGGATCTGTGCCTGCACGGTGACATCAAGAGCGGTGGTCGGCTCGTCCGCGATCAGTACTTTCGGCTGGCAGGCGAGTGCGATTGCGATCATCACACGCTGGCGCATCCCTCCTGATAACTGATGCGGATAGGCCGAAAGCTGCAAGCCCGCATCTGGCATGCGGACCATTTCAAGAAGCTCCCGCGCTCTGCGGGTTCGCGCGGCAGCACCAAGCTTTTCATGAACAGCGACTGCTTCCTCGATTTGTTCGCCGATTTTCAAGACCGGATTGAGTGACGACATCGGCTCCTGGAAGACCATCGCGATCCCGCCATGGCCAATTTCGACCCGCCGGTAAGGTGGCAGCTGGGTCACGTCGAAGCCGTCAAGCTCTACCTTGCCGGCACGCACTCTGGGTCCGCCCTGCATCATCAGGCCCATGATGGCGAGCGAGGTCATGCTTTTGCCGCACCCGGACTCCCCAACCAGCCCGAGTATCACACCCTTGCGAATCGCAAAGGAGACGCACGAAACGATATCGATAAGGCCACTGGGTGCGCCGACGGAAATGGTGAGATCGCTGACGCGCAACATCGCTATCTCCTGGGGCTGGCCATCATGTCACGGAAGCGAGGATCAAGCTGGTCTCGCAGCGCATCGCCGACCAAGTTGAGCGAAAAAGCCGTAATCGCTATCGACAGGCCGGGAAAGACGAGCAGCCAGGGCGCGCGCGTGATCAAGATGCGGGATTCGGCGAGCATATTGCCCCAGCTCGGAATTTCGGGCGGGGCGCCGAGCCCGAGGAAGTCAAGCGAAGCCGCGGCAAGCTGCGCGAAGGCAAATACGAAGCTCGCCTGCACGAGCAGCGGAGAGATCAGGTTCGGCAGGATATGTTTGCGGATCGTCCAAGCAACTCCGGCCCCTAGGCTATTCGCCGCGTCAACGTAGGTCTCAGTGCGCAAACGCAACGCGAGGCCATAGGTTATTCGGCAGGTCGTCGTCAGGTACACCACCCCAATCGCGATGATGGCGTTGCTCACTCCGCGGCCAAGGATCACGATCAGGCCGAGCGCCAGAAGGAGCGCGGGGAACGACATCAAGACATCGATCATCCGCATGACGACGCGGCCGACCCGCGGGAAGAGCGCGGAGAACACGCCTGCCGGAACGCCGGTCACAAGCGCGAAGATGACGACCCCGATGCCGATCACCAGCGCCAGGCGCGTGCCATAGATCACGCGCGACAGCGTATCGCGGCCGAACTGGTCGGTGCCGAACCAGTGCGCGGCACTTGGTGGCAGAAGCCGCGCCTCCGGCGCGAGCCGCGATGGATCGTAAGGGGCAAGCAGCGGCGCGAAGACGGCAGCGACGCAAATCGTGATCAGGATGATCAAGCCCACTAGGGCGACCGGCCGGCTGGTGAACGGCGCGAGGTACCAGCGCAGTGCCTTCATTGCAGTTCCACCCGCGGGTCGAGCACACGGTACGACAGGTCGACCAGGAGGTTGATGGTCAAATAGAGGACGACCGTCACCAGAATGATCCCTTGAATGACCGGATAGTCGCGCCGCAGAATTGACTGCACGACGAGTTGCCCAATGCCCGGCAACGCGAACACCGTCTCGGTGACGACCGCTTCCGAGATGAGGGCCGCGAAGGTGAAGCCAAAAGCCGAGACCACGGCCAGCAACGCATTGCGCAGAATGTGCCGGAACACGACGCGCGCCGGCCGA
>JBEVJT010000206.1:0-6740 GCA_040510075.1 Xanthobacteraceae bacterium
GTCCCCGGCGTGTAGGCCATGGGACCGATCTCGAAGAGTTTGGAGATCGTCTCCGGCGTCCACACGATATCGAGTTTCCTGAGCGCTTCTGAGAAATTGTATCCGGGGAATGTCGCGATCTTGCGGCCAAAGATTCCGGCCAGCGAAGGTCCCGCGCGCATGCCCTCCGCGGGATCGAGCGTGTGACAGGCAACGCACGCGCGAAAGACCTCAGCGCCATGGTCGCCAGCGAAACGCGCGAGCGGATCTTCCGGCGCCCCCGCGACCACATCCCCGATCTGCTCGCCGGTTTCCGCATCCCATCGCCTGATCATGCGATCGGTGCCGCCGCTGAGCAGCGTGCGACCATCTTTCAGGAATGCAAGCGACCACACCGGCAGCCCAGGGCCGACCAGTGTGCGAAGCAGCTTGCGCGAGGCGCGCTCAATAATGGCGACCGAACCGCGAATGCCTGCGGCGGCGATAATGCGGGCATCAGGAGATAGTACGAGAGCTATGATCGGTGCCTCGCCTGCCGCCACTTCGCCTCTGAGTTCTGCATTGGAATTGAGAAAATACACTTTGCCGTCCGCTCCTGCGGTGACGATCTCGCCATCGGGACTGACCGCAACAGTGTTGAGGGACGTGGACAACGTCGCGCTCAGAGCCGAACCGGCGCGCCTGAGAGGGGTGACGCGAACCATCGCGTCGTAGCCGGCGGTCACGAGCGAGAGTCCATCGGGAGCAAAGGCGACGGCATTGACCCCCTGACTGTGGCCCTCAATTGTGATCGGGCTCGCGCCGCTACCGAGCGGCCACACGCGAGCCGTATGATCCCAACCGGCCGATGCAACCGCGTTGCCGTCCGGCGCAACTGCGAGCCCGACCACCGGCGCGGCGTGGCCCTCGAGTATGGCCGATGGCTGCTGCCGGCCCGCCTCCCAGATTGCAATCCGGGCATCCTCTCCGCTGCTCGCGAGCCGCCCGTCAGGGAGAAACAACACCGCATTCACCGCGCCGGCATGGAAACGCAGCACCTGTTTTGCTGTGTTGCTCGCAAGTGACCAGCGAATGACCGCGGTATCGAAGCTGCCGGAGGCCGCTTCGTTGCCATCAGGCGAAACGGCGAGTGCGCGCACCGGACCGCCATGGCCGCGCAGCTGTGCATCGGCGGGCGCGCTCAGGACCAGGAATGTCAGGGCAAAAAGTAAGCGAAGCATCGGCCGCAGATCAGTCGTCAAAACTCATGCCCAGCGCGCGGATCTTCTCGCGCACTGCACTGTCCTGCAGCGCACTCAGGAAAGCCTGCACGGCGAGGCGCTCGCGACGGCTTTCGCGCAGCAGGAAATCATATTCCTCCGGCGCAAGCGGCAGAAATTCAAGGTCGTAGAGGCGCGCAACCGTCTCGATCGCAATGCCCCAGTCGGCGCGGCCCTGGGCCACCGCAGCTGCGACCGCATTGTGAGAACGAGGCTGATTGCTGTAGCCGGCGGGCCGCGTGCCTCCGAGCAGATTGTCGATCATGATGCGGGTGCCGGAGCCCGCATTGCGGTTGACCATGACGCAATGGGAATCCGCAATCGCGGCTTGCACCGCCTGTTGCGCGTGCAAACCGCCGAAGCGTGGATCATTCGTCCGGTATACGAAACCTTGCATGCGCCGCCAGCCTTTCACGAGCGCGAGCCCGTCATGCAACAGATGGCTGTTGTAGACGCCGGTCTTCGCATCGAGCAGATGCACGGGAGCGAGGTCACATTCGCCTCGCTCCGTTGCGGCCACGCCGCCCCAGCTGCCGACCGCCAACGAGCGCGAGCTGACGCCGTGCTCTGCAACCGCGCCGAGCACGACATCAAGCGCAACGTCATGGCTTCCTATGAGCACCAGGTCCGGGATATCTGCCGAGGGCCCCAGAAGCGTAACGCGCTCGCTTGTGCCAGGTTCGAGCGCGGGTGCGAGCGGATCGACTTCCACAAAGCCATCCGATTGCGAGAAGCTGGTCACGGCGCCCGAACCTTTCAAGGAGGGAAATGCGACAAGTCCTCGCTCTCCTTTGACGAGCGCAACAAGTACGAACTCCTTGCGCCCGAGCTCGGACGGGATGCGGACCGGGATCTGCGCCTCGACGGTTTGCGATGTGAGCGCCGAAAGGCCCGCACGTGCGCGGATGACCGGCGCGACGAAGGCATGAAACGTAAAGATCGCCGATGTCGGAAACCCGGGAAGCACGACCAGCGGCTTCTCCGTGATCACTGCAAGACAGAGCGGCTTGCCGGGCTTGAGCGCCACGCCGTGCACGAGCACTCCCGGTTCGCCCAGACGTGCAACGATTCTGTGCGACAGATCGCCCGTCCCCTTCGAGGTGCCGCCTGAGACCGCGACCATATCGCAAACCGCGAGAGCCTCGCGCATTGCGTGCTCGAGTCTGGTTGGCTCGTCCGGAAAGGCGCCGAAGGAGATCGGCTCTCCGCCGGCTTCGGCAATGGCTGCAGCGATAATGGCTCCATTGCTGTCGAACAGTTGCGCGGGACCGAGCGTGCCGCCGGGCTCGACCAGCTCGTCCCCGGTCGAGAGCACTCCCACGCGTGGCTTTCGCACCACATCAACGCGGGCAATGCCGCAGGCCGCAAGCATTCCGATCTCCCGGGACGAGAGCAGGGTTTTGCGCCTGAGAACCAGTTCGCCACGCGCAATGTCGGATCCGGCGTAGGAAATGAACTGTCCCGGCCGGGCGGGCCGACGCACATCCACGGCTGGCCCGCCGTGAGATTCACGCAGCTCGGTTTGCTCGATCATGACGACGGCGTCCGCCCCGCGCGGAATGACTCCGCCGGTTGCGATCGTAGTGGCCGATCCTGGCGTCACTTCCAGTTGCGGAGCATGTCCGCAGACGATTATTTCGCCGTTCAGTGACAGTCGTCGCGGACCGCTGTCGCTGGCACCCAGAGTGTCAAGGGAGCGTACGGCAAAGCCGTCGACGCTCGCGCGGTCGAACGGCGGCACATCGATGGGCGCCGTCACGTCATGGGCAAGCACGCGTCCAAGCGCGGCAGACAGGTGCACGGCCTCGCCCGGGAGCGGAGACAAATCGAGATGCTGGGCAAAGCGCCGCCGAGCTTCGTCTTCGGAGACAATCTGCAGGAACTGTTCCTGCCGGGCAGCGCGGCGAATCGCCGTCATGAAATCAGCGGCGCCGTGATCGCCTGCCGCTTCGAAAGCTTTCGTCATGGCCAAGGTCTTATTGCAACATCGCTCCCTGCCGCATAACCCTCGCTTTCCGGTTCGATGAAAATCCATCCATTCGCCTGGGCCAGCATAGCCACTGGCAAATAGGTTCCGGCTAGCGGCGTCGCCGTGGGCCCATCGCATTGAACCGCAACAAGCTCTGCCAGGCCGCCGGGCGAAGAGAGCTTCTGGCTGAGTTTCGCACGCGCGGTTAGCAACGCTTCCGTACTGCCGGTGAGCTTCTGCAACATGGCTCGTCCGAGCATGTGCCAAGCAGCAAGGGCTGCATCAAGCCTGCCGGGAAGCACCAGCACTGGACGAGCGCCGATCATCCCGAAGGCTGCCGTCTCTCCGGGGATGAGGCCGATGCCGTGCACGACGAGGTCGCCCGTCGCAGCAAGCGCACGCACCGCCCGGTCCCTTTGTCCGCAACCGGAGCCGCCAATCACGACGACAGCATCGCTCGTCGTATCGGCCAATGCATGTTCGAAGTCGATCTCACTATTAGGATTTGTCGGGACACTGCCACCGGCGTGCACAGCACCGGCGATGCACGCGACTATCGTGTCGACGATCCAGTCGGGATCGGGGCGGGCGAGAGCGAGCCGCAGTCGTGGGGAACGCACCGGAACGCCTTCGAGGCCGGAAACCTGCAGGAGCGCCACGTGCAAGCGACTGATCCGACAGCCGCAGTGCAGAATGCGGGCGCCAGCGGGTACATCGCCGCCGGCCGGCAAGATGCCATCTCCCGGGCATGTGGGCGTCACCGCCGCTACCGGTTCTGTGCGTGCGGTGACGGCTTCCGGGGGGAGGACTGCGTCGTGGCCGCGCCCCACTTCGTCTCCGACTTCGACCCAGCTTGCCGCGGGAATGGATGTCGGCGCATAGGGGCTTGCATCCGTGGTGAGTTCGGACTGCACGGCCCATCCGTCGCGCAGCGCGATTGTCGCGGCTGGCAAGCGAGCATTGAGGTTGATGTCTTCGGCGAGTATGTGGCCAAGCGCTGCCGCCGGCTCCAGCCTTCGCGCCGCGACAGGCCTCACGCGCGCGGCCATGCGCGCAAGCGCGTCGGCAAGCGGCGTGAATTGCGTTATTCTTTGCAGTCCGCGCGTTTGATCATGCATTGCAGAGGCGATCCCGCGCTCCTTTACAAACAATACAGCGCCCTAGCATGCCGGAAAAAAAGATCGACCTCCGCGGCTTAAAATGCCCTTTGCCGGCCCTGCGGGCACGCAAGGCGCTCCATGGTCTTAAAAGCGGAGATATCCTGATTGCCGAATGCACTGATCCGCTTGCTGCCATAGACATTCCGAACCTGCTCAATGAGACCGGAGACAAGCTGGAATCAAGCTCCCGCGACAACGATGTGCTCGTATTCCGGATCCGGAAAAGCTGACTTTGAGCAGTTGCAGCGCGAAACGTTGATTATGGGCCGGCGGTGGCAGGGCTCAGACCTGGCGTCTCAGACTTGGCGTTCGACCATGAGGCGCCTGATATCGGCAATGGCCTTCGCGGGGTTGAGATGCTTTGGGCAGGCCTTGGCGCAGTTCATGATTGTGTGGCAGCGGTAAAGCCGAAACGGGTCCTCGAGATTGTCGAGCCGATCACCAGTTTCTTCATCGCGGCTGTCGTTGACCCACCGGTATGCTTGCAGCAGCGCAGCGGGTCCAAGGAAGCGTTCGCTGTTCCACCAGTAGCTGGGGCAGGCAGTGGAACAGCACGCGCATAAAATGCACTCGTAAAGACCGTCGAGCTTCTGCCGGTCCTCATGGCTCTGTCGCCACTCTTTCGGCGGCGTCGGCGTGCTTGTTCGCAACCAGGGCTGGATAGATGCATGCTGCGCATAGAAGTTGCTCAGATCCGGCACCAGGTCCTTGATCACCGGCTGATGCGGCAGCGGATAGATGTTCACGGTGCCGCTCACGTCATCAATCGCCTTGATGCAGGCGAGCGTGTTCGTACCGTCGATATTCATCGAGCACGAGCCGCACACGCCCTCGCGGCAAGATCGGCGGAATGTCAACGTCGGATCGATATTGTTCTTGATCCAGATGAGCGCGTCGAGAATCATCGGCCCGCAATCGCCGGTGTCGACGTAATAGGTATCGAGACGCGGATTTGCCCCGTCCTCCGGGTTCCAACGGTAAATGCGAAATTCGTGCAAGCCGGGGGCGTCTGTGGGGTATGGCCACGTCTTTCCCTCGGTCACTTTGGAATTTTTGGGTAGCGTGAACTGCACCATTCTGCTGTCTCGCCTCGATGGCTGGCTGCGGAATCTGCTCTAATAAACCCGCGCTTTCGGCTCAACGTAGGAAACCTCGTTTGTCAGCGTATATGCGTGCACCGGCCGATAGTCGATGCGCACCTTATCGGCCGCTCCCAACCAGGCGAGCGTGTGCTTCATCCAGTTTTTATCATCGCGCTCGGGAAAATCCTCGCGCGCGTGCGCGCCGCGGCTTTCCTCGCGATTGGCCGCAGAAGCCATTGTCACCAGCGCCTGCACTATCAGATTATCGAATTCCAGAGTTTCGATAAGATCGGAATTCCATATGAGCGAGCGGTCGGTGACATTGATGTCTTGGACCCCGCTGTGTACCTCGCGAATGAGATCGTTCCCTTCCTGCAGTACCTCGCCGGTGCGAAAAACCGCGCAATTGCTCTGCATGACTTTTTGCATGCGCAGCCGGAGCTGCGCGGTGGGCGTGCCGCCGGTGGCGTGACGGAACTTGTCGAGACGGCCGAGGGCCAGGTCGGCGGAATCCTTAGGCAGGTCGGTATGCATGTCCCCGGTCTGCAGGATCTCGGCGCAGCGTTTCCCCGCCGCGCGTCCGAACACCACGAGATCGATCAGCGAATTCGAGCCGAGGCGGTTTGCGCCATGCACGGACACGCAGGCGGCCTCGCCGAGCGCCATCAGCCCGGGCACCACACGCTCATCGCTGCCGTTCTTTTTGCTGATGGTCTCGCCATGATAGTTGGTGGGAATTCCCCCCATGTTGTAGTGCACGGTTGGCACGATGGGGATCGGCTCACGCGTAAGATCGACCCCGGAAAAGATGCGTGCGGTTTCTGAAATGCCGGGGAGACGCTCTTCCAGCACCGCCGGATCGAGATGATCGAGGTGCAGGTAGATGTGGTCCTTGAGCTTGCCGACGCCGCGATCTTCGCGGATTTCGATGGTCATGGCGCGCGAGACCACGTCGCGCGATGCGAGATCCTTGGCCGAAGGCGCGTAGCGTTCCATGAACCGCTCGCCTTCCGAGTTGACGAGATAGCCGCCTTCGCCGCGTGCTCCCTCGGTGATCAGGCAGCCCGCGCCGTAAATCCCGGTAGGGTGAAACTGCACGAATTCCATGTCCTGCAGAGGCAGGCCGGCGCGCAGTACCATGGCATTTCCGTCGCCCGTGCAGATATGCGCGGAAGTGCAGGAGAAATAGGCTCGCCCATAGCCGCCGGTCGCGAGAATGGTCATGTGTGCGCCAAAGCGGTGGATAGTGCCATCATCGAGCTTCAGTGCGATGACTCCGCGGCAGCGGCCT
>JBEVJT010000207.1:0-2917 GCA_040510075.1 Xanthobacteraceae bacterium
CTATCCTCTGGTGGTGGCGCGGTGCACGGAAATCCTGCTTGGTATCGTCTGTGCCGCGCTTGTCAGTCGTTTGGTCCTGGTGCGCGAGCTCGCACCAAAGCTCATCGAGCTCGCGCGCGCTCTGGCTCGCCGCGCCGATAGATTCGCGACGATCCTGCTCCAGCCCACTGCCGACCGCGAGCGCCTCACCGCCGAGCGGACCGAGTTCCTCAAGGCTTATCTCGACGTCAACGCAATGCAGGGTTCGACGTATTTCGAGAGCGCGGAGGCGCGTGTTCTCGACCAGCCGCTGCGCAGGTTGACCCAGGCCGCGGTGGGGCTTTGTTCCACGGCAGAAGCAGCGGCGAGTCATCGTGGTGGTTCGCTGCCCATTGGAGACAGCCGGGTTGTATCTGCGGTCGTGCGCGCAGCGGATGAGCACGACATAGGGCTTGCCCGTGCCCGGCTTTGGGCGAGCATAGGAGCCTTCGACCGGGGTGAGGAATTGCCCGAGCCGAACACCGCGTGCAGGCTTTGGTCGGACCCTGTGCCGGCGGTTCTGACCGGCATCCGCTCCGCGCTGGCAGTCGGGATCACCTCCGCCATTTGGTTCGCGACCGCGTGGCCGAATGGCCCGGCCGCGGTCGTCGTCGCCGCGGTCGTGTGCAGCCTGCTCGCTTCCCTCGAGCAGCCGGACAAGATCAGCATGGCGGCCGCGGCGACCGTGCTCATCGCAGCGGTCCCGGTTTTCACGACCCAGTTCTACCTGATGCCGCTTGCCGTGGACTTTCCTTCGATGGCGGTTGCGCTCGCACCGCTGATGCTGACTTGCGGTTTCATCATGGCGCAGCCGCACATCGGCCCGCTCGGCCTCCTGTCGGCGGTCTACTTCGCCTTCGCGTCGAACATCGACAACGTGATGATCTATGACGCGGCGGCGTTTTTTAACTCGTCGCTTGCTGTTCTTGTTGGCATAGCGGTCGCGGTGGTGTTGTTTGCGGTCTTCTTTCCCGAGACTCCGGCCTTCGCAGGTCGTCGCTTTCGCAGGCAGCTCCTTGTCCACCTCAGCTATCTCATAGGTGCTTGCCCTTGCGGGCCTTCTCTTCGCTGGTACCAGCTCGCCCTGTTCGAACAACTCGGGGCCACGCTGGCGCGGGTCAAAGATGAACCAAAGATCGCGCATGAGTGCTTGACGAGCGCGCTTGCTGCGCTATCGGCTGCACAAGCGATCGGTCGTCTGAAAAGCTCTCTCGATGCGACCGCGGTTGCGTCCCGAATCGTCACGGAGGGCTCCCGCCTGCTGGGGCGACTGTCGCAGACCTTTCGCAATCCATCCGTCTGGAAGTTCAGCAGGAGAGCAGGAGAGGCGCGCGCGCTTAGTCGCCATGCCCTCGCAACACTCCAGGGCGCGGGTGAGCTGAAGGAAATCGAAGCATTGGGCGGGGTCGTCGCCGGATCTGCAACGCTTGGCTCCGATCTCATGCGCGCGCACACGGTCCTGCAGGGATAGTCGAATGCAATCCCAATTTGATCTCCTGGGCGCGTTTGTACCGACGATCGCCGCCTGGTTCTTGCTCTCGCTGGCAGTATTCGTTGCGCTCGACGCATTGCTGACCTGGCGCGGCTTTTACCGGCTGTTCTGGCACGCACCACTCGCCCGCTTCGCCCTCTTTGTTTGCCTGTTTTGCGGCGGCGCGCTGGCCGTGAGCAGCCATTGAAGGAGATACCGATGCAGGCCGTCGTACGTGTCTTGCTTACTCTTATCCTGGTCATTGCCGCTGGCGTGCTCAGCTACGATTTGGGGCGATACTACCTCTATTCGCCATGGACCCGAGACGCTCGCATCCGCGCCAACGTGGCTACAGTCGCGCCGGACGTGTCCGGTTATGTCGATGATATTCGAGTGCGGAATAATCAATTCGTCCACAAGGGCGACGTGCTCTTTACAATCGATCATGATCGCTATCGACTCGCGCTCGCAGACGCCGAGGCCGCACTCGCGGTGCAACACGCTCAGCATCTGATGGCGCTCGAGCAATTCCAGCGGCGCTCGAAGCTGGCCCCCGGGGTATCCATCACGGTCGAGGCTCTCGACAACGCGCGCAGACAGTCGGAATCAGCAGCCGCCAGCTACCAGCAGGCCACTGCTTCGCGCGACACCGCTGCTCTGAACCTCAATCGAACCGAAGTGCGCGCGCCGGTCAACGGTTTCATCACCAATCTCAATCTTGCAAAGGGCACCTATGCCTCGCAGGGAAAGGCAGTGATGGCCCTGATCGACAGCGATTCATATCGGGTCGAGGCGTATTTCGAGGAAACCAAGATTCCGCACATCAAGCCCGGCGGCAGCGCCGAGATTTACCTCATGGACGGGTCCCCTGCGTTGCAAGGAACGGTGTCAAGCATAGCAAGAGGCATCACGGACCAGGACAACAAGGATGGTCCAGAGCTCCTTTCTTCCATCAATCCCACATTCACGTGGGTCCGACTGGCACAGCGCATTCCCGTCACGGTCCACCTCACGCACGTACCACCCGGCGTGTTGATCAGCGCGGGCATGACCTGCACCGTCGTGATGAAGGAAGGCGCGGCGCCCCAAATCGGGCTCGGCATTAGGAAAGTCATGGCAGCAATTTTTGGAGCGTCTTCGAGTTAGCGCGATGTCCCTTGCCGTTGCGCGCAGACAGCGGGTTTCGAGGGTGATCGGATTTGCCCGCTCACTCGACGTTCTCTGTTAATCGGCACGGACGCTTCCGTGAGAGCGACATTTTTCGGCAGATTTTCGAGGCCATAGTTCGGGCTTGCATGAACGCAGGTCTGGTCCAGGGCGAAGGCTTTGCCATTGATGCCAGTGTTATTGAAGCCGATGCGAGCCGCTATCACGGGGTGAAGCCGGAGGAAGCGGACTGGTCGGCACCGGAGCACCAGACCAGAGCTG
>JBEVJT010000208.1:0-11030 GCA_040510075.1 Xanthobacteraceae bacterium
AGACCTTCACCGAAATGGTCTTGTCGGCGCTGCGGAAAGCCTCGTCGGGATCGCCATAAACGAAGCTGCGCGTGTGCACGACATTGGTGCCCAGCTCCTCGTGCAGTACGGGCGCGTCCGGCGCGAGCGCAGCTTCCGGATCGACCACGGCGGCGCGCGTGCGGTAGCTCACGTCGATCAGATCGAGCGCGTCCTCGGCAATGTAGCGGTCCTGCGCGACGACAACGGCGATCGGCTCACCGAAATAGCGGACGCGGTCGACCGCGCAGGGGTGATAACGCAGCTTGCGAGTGATCATGTTGCCGATGGGCTTGGCCATGGCTGCAACATCGGCGCCCGTGAGAACACCGACGACACCCGCGAGCCGTTCGGCCTTGCTGGTATCGATGCTCACGATATCCGCGTGCGGGTGCGGACTGCGCAGGATCGCGGCATGGCGCAGCCCCGCCACCGGCTCGAGGTCGTCCATGAAGCGCGCGGTGCCGGAAAGGAGCGCCGCGTCCTCGAACCGCTCGAGCGCCTGGCCTACCCATTTCGTACGCATGCTCGCTACGCCCGTTCGCCCAAATAGGCGGAGCGCACGCCTGGGTTGCGACGGACTTCCTCGGGCGTACCGGTTGCCATTATGGCGCCATTGACCAGGACGGTGACTCGATCGGCGAGCGTGAACACCACGTCCATGTCGTGCTCGACCAGCACCAGCGTGTGTTCGTGCGCAAGTCGGCGCAGCACCTCGATGAGCTCGCGGGTTTCCGCCTTGCCCATGCCCGAGGTCGGCTCATCGAGCAGCATCAGCTTTGGCGCGATCGCGCTCAGCATCGCCACTTCGAGAAGGCGCTGTTCGCCATGACTGATCTCGCCTGCAAGGGTAGCGGTGAGGTGCGAGAGCGCCAAGTCGGCGAGAATTTTTTCGGCCCGCTGCGTGATCTCCTGATAGCGTCGCGCGGAGAGGATGAAACGCATCGAGCTGGGAAGCCGCACCTGCGCGGCGAGGCGGACGTTCTCGAACGTCGTCAGGTCCTCGAAAATGGAGGAGTGCTGGAAACTGCGACCCAGACCGGCGCGCGCCAGGCGGTCGGGCGTCCAGCCGGTCACCTCTCGATCCGCAAAAATCAGCAAGCCGCTCGTCGGCAGAAGCTCACCCGAAAGCACATTGAGCAACGTGGTCTTGCCCGCTCCATTCGGCCCGATGATGGCGTGGATTTCGCTTTCGTTAATGGCAAGAGAGACATTCCGCACAGCCATGAGGCTGCCGAAATTCTTGCACAGGCGCTCGCTGCGCAAGAGTTCGCGCGCGCCGCTCATGAGGGTTTTCTCGCGAACAGACTTGCCGTGCCGCTGCGGGCCAGGCCGACAATGCCGCCACGGGAGAACAGAGTGAGCGCGATCACCACCACGCCGACAACGAGCTTCCAATGCTCGGTGAGCTCCGAGGCCTGATCGGTGAGAACGATGAGCACGAAGGCGCCCAAGGCGGGACCGATCAAGGTGCCAATGCCGCCGATGATCAGCATCAGCAGTACCTGCGCGGAATGCAGCCAATCGAGGATCGAGGGATCGGCAAGGCTGGTGAGCACCACGTAGAGGTGGCCCGCCAGTCCTGCATGCGCGCCTGCGATCACGAAGCATATCAGCTTATAGCGCCCGACCGCATATCCCAACGCGCGCATGCGCCGCTCGTTTGAACGAATGCCGCGAATCACGCAACCGAACGGCGAGCGGACCAGAAAAGAAAGAAAACACAAGACGAGGAGAGCCATGCTGAGGATCAGGCAATAACGCGTCGCGCGATCCCCGAGAGAGAGCCAGGTGCTATCCCCGATGCCCAGCCTGAAAGGGGCGAGCAGCAGGATGCCGTCGGAGCCGCCAAAGAACGCGTTTTCCTGCGCAACGAAATATAGCATCTGCGCAAACGCGAGCGTGACCATGATGAAATAGACCCCCGAGGTGCGTAGCGCCAACGTGCCGATGACGAGTGCGCCGAGTGCTGCCGCGGCAACGCTGACAGGGAGCGTGATTAGAATGTTGTTAATTTCGGCTTTGTCGCTCAGGAGCGCGGTGACGTATGCGGCGATGCCGAAGAAGGCCGCATGCCCGAGACTAACCAGCCCGCAATAGCCGACGAGCAGATCAAGGCTCATCGCGAATATCGCGTAGATGAGAACGCGGGAAAACTGCGTCACCAGAAACGGACTGCCGAAGGCGGGAAGCGCAACGAGCGCGGCGACCACCAGAGTCGCGGCCGCAGCGCGGATGACTGTGAGCCCGAGAGGAGGAGACGCCAGTGCAAGCGGCGTCATCGCAGCGGCTTGCCGAATATGCCTTGCGGCCGCCACACCAGCACCGCTGCCATCAGTCCATACATCAGTATTGAGCTCACGGTAGGGAACAGGATCTTACCAAAACCGTCGACCAGGCCGACCAGCAGTGCACCCACGAAGGCGCCCTTGACGGATCCGATGCCGCCGATCACGATCACCACGAAGGCCACTATGATAATCCTGTCTCCCATGCCGGGAGAGACGGAGAGAATAGGCGCTGCAGCGATACCGGCGAGCGCCGCAAAGGCTGCGCCGAGGCCGAACACGAGACTGAAGATCGGCCTCACATTGATCCCGAGTGCGCGCACCATGTCGCGATCGATCGAGCCCGCGCGCACGATCATACCCAGCCGCGTCTTTGCCACGAGAAGGTAAAGTGCAAGGGCCGCCAGTAATCCAATGGCTGCTATCACGAGCCGGTAGACCGGGTAGACGATCATGGAGGAGAGCTGGATGCTGCCCTGGAACGGCGGCGGGATCTCCGCCGGTTGCACGTCCTTGCCCCAGGCGATCACCGCAAGCTCATCGAAGATCAGGATAAGCCCATAGGTCACCAGCACCTGGTCGAGGTGGTCGCGTTTGGCGAGCGGCGCGAGCACGCTGCGTTCAACGAGCGCGCCCAGCATCACCACGGCGAGAATGGCGCCCGCATAGGCTGCCGCAAAGGGCCAGCCGGCAAATTTTATCAGATGGAACGCGCCGTAGGCGCCGAGCATGAAGAAAGCGCCGTGGGCGAGGTTGATGATACCCATGACGCCGAAGGTGAGCGTGAGTCCGCTCGCAATGAGAAACAGCAGCATTCCGAATTGCAGCCCGTTGAGGATCTGCACGAGAACGGTGCTGAACTGCATGCCGACTACTCTGCGGGACCATCATGCCCGGCCTTGTGCCGGGCATCCACGTCTGTCTTGAGGCAATGAAGACGGGGATGGCCGGGACAAGCCCGGCCATGACGAGTAGTGTTTACGCCTTGCAGCCGGTACCGGGGTCCTCGACGTCGCCTTTCATCACTTCGAGGACGCGCAGCTGCCCGCTCTTCGCCTCGAGCGCGTAGATGTTCTGAATCGGATTGCGCGCCTTGGAGAAGCGAAACGGTCCGCGGGGACTCTGAAATTCCACGGCCTGGATGGCGCTGCTCAATGCTTTCTTGTCCTTCAGCTCTCCCTTCACCTTCTCGAGGGCGAGCGCCATGACCGTAAGCGTGTCGTGGCCATGCATCGAGTTGAGATCGGCATCCTTGCCGGTCGCCTGCTTGAACTCCGCTGTGAACGCCTTGTTGGCGGGATTGTCCAGCGACGGCGCCCAATGCCCGCTGGTGATCACGCCATCCGCCGCAGCACCCTGCGCGGGCAGCAAGGTAGAGTCGGTCAGGTAGGCGGCGCCATAAAGCGGCACGCGCTCCTTGAGGCCCGCCTGCGCGTATTGCTTGACGAATTCGACGGCATTCGATCCGGCAAAGAACGTGAACACCGCATCGGGCTGCTTGGGCAGCACGTCGGCAAAATAGGCCTGATAGTCGAGCTCCTTGATGCCCGGCCATTTCTGATCGACCACCTCACCGCCCGCCGTCTTGAACGTTTCGACGAAGGCTTCGACCTCCTCTTTCCCTGCCGCGTAGTTCATCCCCATGGTGATGATGCGCTTCTTTCCCTGCTTGAACAGCCAGGG
Source organism: Xanthobacteraceae bacterium (assembly GCA_040510075.1). GTDB lineage: Bacteria > Pseudomonadota > Alphaproteobacteria > Rhizobiales > Xanthobacteraceae > VAZQ01. The sequence goes on from JBEVJT010000208.1 coordinate 3,990, forward strand.
GCCGGCCGGGCTCGTTATCTGCCAGTTCGAGTGGGAAGTGCGAAAGACGAGCGGATGACACCGCGCGCGCGTGACCTCGTTGCTGGCGGCGGTTGGGATGATCAGGAAGGTGTCGTTTTCGATGCAGATCTTCTCCATCACCGGCACGACGTTTGAGCCAACCGTGCCCACCACGAAATCGACCTTGTCGCGGGTGACGAGCTTCTGTGTCACTTCGCCGCCGATCTTAGGATCGAGCTGATCGTCGCCCTTGAGGATCTCAACGGGCCGGCCGCCGAGCTGGCCGCCGCCTTTCTTCAGCGCATATTCGAAGCCGTTGGTGATGCCTTCGCCGAAATTTGCATAGACGCCGGAATACGGCAGCACCAGGCCGATCTTGATCGGATTGGCGCCGCGCGCGTAGCGCAGCGGGGTTGCTGCCGCCACGGCTGCGCCGGAGAACGCCAAGGCGGATTTGCTGAACTGGCGCCGGGATGGGGAAAGCTCGAAGCTTCGTCGATGCATGGGGTTTCCTCTTTCTTATGCGCGTGGGGCGAACGATACCGCGATTTCTGGACGTGCTAAAGAGGAACACGGCCGTCATTCCGGCCCAACCCCAATCGGAATCTATAGTCCAGTCTGTGATTATGGATTCCGGACTCGGCGCTTCACTCCGCTTTGCGGCGCTCCGGAATGACGGGTGTTGGTGCGGAGAAGCTGTATTGCAATTGACGGAGACGCAGCGCGCAGTACAACAACTGGCGCGGGAGTTCGCGAAGAAAGAAATTGCGCCACATGCGGCGCAATGGGACCGCGAGGCGCGCTTCCCGAAGGAAGCCGTGCAGCGCATGGCCGACGTCGGGCTTCTGGGCCTCAGCGCGCCGGAAAAATTTGGGGGCAGCGCCGCGGATTCGGTAGCACTGGCGCTCGCCGTCGAAGAGATCGCGTGCGCAGATGCGAGCTGTGCGCTCGTGCTCAGCATGGCGAACTCGCTGTCCATCCTCACGCTGCTGCGCTACGGCACGCCCGCGCAGCAGGCGCAGTACATCCCGCAGTTCGCGAGCGGCGCAACGCTCGCGTGCTTTGCGATGAGCGAGCCCCATGCCGGGTCGAATGCCGCGAAGATGCGCACGCGCGCGATCCGCAAGGGAGAGCGTTACGCCATCTCCGGGACCAAACAGTTCATCACCATTGGGTCGGTCTCGCGCCTCGCCTTCGTGTTCGCGGTCACCGATCCTTCCGCGGGAACGAACGGCATCTCCTGCTTCCTCGTGCCCACGGAGACGCCAGGCTATTGCGTCATGCGCAAGGAGGAAAAGCTTGGGGTGCGCGCTTCCGATACCTGCCAAATTGCGCTCGACGAGGTGGAGGTTTCGGCCGAGCAGATGATAGGTGCGGCCGGGGATGGGTATCGCATCGCCCTGCACGGTCTGGGCGCAAGTCGCATCGGGGTTGCGGCGCAGGCGGTGGGCGTCGCGCAGGCGGCTTTCGCGCTCGCTTCCGCCTACGCGCGCGAACGCGAGGCATTCGACCATAAGCTCGTCGAGCACCAGGCAATTGCGTTCAAGCTCGCCGACATGGCGATCGCGATCAAGGCCGCGCGCCTGCTCACGCTCGATGCCGCGCAGCGCAAAGATGCCGGCCTGCGTTATGCGGCGCACTCAGCCATGGCCAAGACATTCGCCGCCGAGATGAGCGAGCGCGTCTGCTCCGATGCTTTGCAGATCTTCGGCGGCTATGGCTACATGAAAGATCATCCGATCGAGCGGCTCTACCGGGATGCGCGCGTCTTTCAGATCTACGAGGGCACGAGCGAAATCCAGCGCCTCCTGATCGGAAGAGAAATCGCCCAGGGGCGCCTGGACGAGGATGTCTGAGCGAATGCTGTCGGTTTCCAATCTCTCGTCGGGCTACGGCAAGAAGCAGATCCTGCGCGAGATCACGCTCGCCGTCGGCGAGCGCGAAGTGGTTTCGCTGATGGGCCGCAACGGCATGGGCAAGACCACCGCCCTGCGGACGCTCATGGGGCTTACGCGGGCCTGGAGCGGACGCGTCGAGTTCTTCGGCAAGGACATCAGCCGCGCGACGCCCGACGCGATCAGCCGGCACGGGCTCGGCTACGTCCCCGAGGGGCGCGGTATTTTTCCGAACCTCACCGTCCATGAGAATCTAATCATGAGCGCGCGGCGCGGCCCGTGGACGCTCGCGCGAGTTTTTGACTTGTTTCCGCGCCTGCAGGAACGGCACGCGCATTGGGGCAATCAGCTCTCGGGCGGGGAGCAGCAGATGCTCTCCATTGCGCGTGCGCTTTTGCTCAACCCGGCGATGATCATGCTGGACGAGGCAACCGAGGGCCTGGCGCCCCTTGTTCAGGACGAGATCTGGGCGTGCCTCAAACGCATTGCCGCCGAAGGTGTCGCCATCCTCGTGGTCGATAAGGATTTGCGCGCGCTGTTGCCGCTTGCGCAGCGCCATTACGTCATCCACAAGGGTGAAATCTGCTGGTCCGGAACGAGCCAGGAATTGGAGTGCAGCCGTGCCGAGCTCGACCGTTATATCACGCTCTGAGAACGCGAGCGTCGCGCCCCACACCGTTGCGGTCGACCGAACCGTCACGCCCGCCCGCATCTCCTTTCCCGAAACATTCAACATCTGCGGCCCATTCGTGGACCGCCACCTGCAGGAGGGGCGCGGCGAAAAGATCGTCGCGCGCGGGCGCAGCTGGTCGCTCACCTTCGCGCAGCTTCATGACGGCGTCTGCCGCATGGCCAACGTGCTGCGCTCGCGCGGTGTCGAAGCCGGCGATCGAGTAATGCTGCTCGCCAAGGATACTCCGGCTTTTTACTTCGGCTTTCTCGGCGCGGCGCGCATCGGCGCGGTCGCGATCCCGACCAACACATTCCTCCGCGCCGGCGATTACACTTACATGCTCAGAGACTCGCAGGCGAGGCTCGTTCTCGCTTCCGACGGCCCCATCGACGAGTTACTGCCGGCGCTCGAGCAGGAAGGCGTCGTGGTCGAGCACCGCATCGCCATCGACAGCGCGCGCGAACGCTGGGATTTTCTTCCTGAACTTCTGGCGGCCGCTTCCCCGCGCTGCTCACTTGCTTCGACCACTGCACGCTCGCCCTGCTTCTGGCTCTATTCCTCCGGCTCGACAGGCGAGCCGAAGGCATCGGTGCACGAACACAAGGACATGATCTACACGTCGGAATATTACGCTGTCGGCGTGCTCGGGCTCTGCGAGGACGACGTAATCTTCTCGGCACCCAAGCTGTTCTTTGCCTATGGCCTTGGTAACTCCTTGAGCTTCCCGCTCTGGGGCGGCTGCAGCGCGGTGCTCCTGGAAGACCGGCCGACCGCCGACAACACGCTCGCCATGATCGAGCAATTCCAGCCGACTTTGTGCTTCGGGGTGCCGACGCTGTTCGCTGCGCAGGTTGCGCATATGGAAAAGACGCGCGCACTCAAGATGCCGTCGATACGTCTGTGTCTCACCGGCGGCGAGCCATTGCCGCCCGCGGTGTACGAACGGTTCAAACAGCTCACGGGCGTGGACGTGCTCGACGGGATTGGCTCGAGCGAGGCGCTGCACATCTACGCACAGAATATGCCAGGACGCATGAAGCTCGGATCGGCCGGCCAGGTCGTGCCCGGTTATCGCCTGTGCATCCGCAATGCCGACGGCCAGGAACCGGCAGCAGGCGAAGCGGGCGAGCTTTTGGTGCAGGGCGAAAGCATCGCAAAGTATTATTGGAACAAGCCGGAAAGGACCGCCGGCGCCTGGACCGCCGACGGTTGGTTCCGTTCGGGTGACACGATGTACCGCGATGCAGACGAATACTTCTTCTTCTGCGGCCGTGGCGACGACATGCTCAAGGTCGGCGGCATCTGGGTCGCCCCGTTCGAGATCGAATCGGCGCTGGCGGCGCATCCTGCGGTGGTGGAAGCGGCAGTGATCGGCGCCCCGGAAGAGAATGGCCTGATCAAGCCGATGGGATTTTGCGTGTTGCGCGAGGATGCGCTCGCCGGCATGGCGCTCGAAACCGAGCTGATCGCATTCGTGAAGGGGCGGCTCGCGCCTTACAAATATCCGCGCTGGATCAAATTCATCGATGAGCTGCCGAAGACCGCAAGCGGCAAGATTCAGCGATTCAAACTCCGCGCGACTGTACCCCTTTCAAGCTAAGCGGAGGAGCGCGGAGGCAACCTACTCCTCGAACGTGGACTCCGGCGGCGGCGGCTTCCGCGGCGGCTGCGAGGCAGGAACCGGGATGCCGGCGAGCCGCATCAATTCGACGAGCTGCAGCGCCGGTGGAATGCGATCGGGTATGAACCGCCACGCGGCGACAAGCCCCGCAATTGCGGCAAGCGCAATGAAGAGCAGAACCGCCAAGACGCGCCAGCGCGTGAGACTGCGCTGGGCCTTGCGCACCGACTGCGGCAGTACTGGTTCAGCGCCTTTTTCAATTTCGTCGATCGGAGCTGGAGCAACGAAGGGGGGCGTCGGCGCGATCGGCGGTTCTTCCGCCGCGATCGGCGGTTCGTCAGTCTGCTCGGGCGGCAGATGCCAAGTAGGTGCAGGGACAGGCGCAGGGGCCGCAGCCGGCAGGGTGGCCGCAGTGGGCTCTTCGGGTGGAATCAGCTGTTCAGCTTCAGCCGCAGGCGCGGCAGGGAGCGCGATCGGTTGTTCAGATTCGGCCCCGGCTTCCTCCTTATGCGCCGGCTTTTTGAGTGCCGCGATCAGACTCTCAAACGTGTCTTCTGGCACGCTCGACGCTTCTGGCTGACTCTCCTCGCGCTCCGGTTCGCGCTCAGGGTCGGTCTGTAGCTCGGGTGGGGACTGCGGCTCAACTTCGGCCTGCGGCTTGGGCTCAGGCTCCAGCGCCGTCTCGGTTTGCCATTCTGAGTGCAGCTCGGCATGCGTCTCTGGCTGCGGTTCAGGCTCCGGCTCAGGCTCCGGCTCACGCTCCGGTTCAGCCGGTTCAGGCTCCGGCTCCATCATTTCCGTCGATTGCCGGACCTCCGGCATTCTCGCCTGGATGCGCTGCCAGATGTCCGAAGCCGGCTCCACGGGCTCCACCATCAGGTGCAGTTCGCCCAGCCTGCGTTCCCAGAGCCGCACGCGGTCGGCAAAACCCTCGTCCGAGGCAAGCAACTGATTGGCTGCGCGGCGCTCGTCGGCATCGAGCGTCCCGAGCACGAACTCGGCGGCGAAGGTATCGGTTGAGCCGGCACCGCCGTTTATTGCTTCAGGCACTGCTCCACCTCGACCAAGCTGTGGCGTAGCGCGGCGTTCAGCAGGTTTACGGGCATGTCCAGCTTGAGCGAGAGCTGGTCGCGGCTGAAGGCCCCGTAATAGGCCAACAGCATCATGCGCTGGCGATCCGGCTCGAGGCGGCCAATACAGGTGAGCAGACGCTTGAGGCTGTCGCTCAGCTGGTGCCGCGGCACTGCGCCGGGCCCTTCGCTTTCCTGAATGACCTCGGGCTCCGCGTCAGTTCCGGCTGCGAGTCGGGCGGCATCGATGGCCAAGCGGCGCGCGAGCGCCACCATCCAGGCGAGCGGGCTGGCGAGGCCAGGATTGAACTCCCCGGACCTAGCCCAGATCCGCAGATAGGCCTCCTCCATGACGTCGGCTGCGAGATCGTGCCTGCGCACGATGCGCAGGACCACGCCGTAGAGCTTTGCGCAGGTAGCGGCATAGAGCCGCTCGAATGCCGCAGCATCGCCTTTGGCGACAGCGGCCAGCAGCCAAGTGATCTCGACGGGCGTAGATGCTCCAGCCAATGCTGCGTTCCTGCGAAGAGAAAGTCCTGCGCTGCCGATTATGGCGGGTTCCAGCCGCTCCCGTCGAGACTTTAAGTAATGCGAGTAACTCTTAATGGGTCGGCACACTCAGGCCTGCTCGCTCTCCCGATGGGAGAGGGGCGGGGTGAGGGGTTACAACGTCTCGACCCCCTTGGACCCCCTCATCCCAGCCCTCTCCCATCTGGGAAGAGGGAGCGTGGTTGAGTTTGCTGCAGGCCAGTGATGCGCAATAGCGGAAGTAGCGAATATCACGCCGAGCGCATGAACTCGGCTTCTACGCGGGCGGTTTCCTCTGCGCGTTCGCGCATCTGATCCCGCTCGTCGAGCTGCTCGACCTTCTTCATTTCATCGAAGGCTTCGTCAAGCGCGAGCTTTGCCTCGTCGAGCTGGGTCCGCAGTTCTGTGGCTGAGCGCTTCAGATTTTCGCGGCGCTGCATCGCCGCCTTGGCGTAGGTGGGATAGGCGAAATGATTCGGGTCCTGAATCCCTGCCCGGTCCTGCTCGGTTTTGATCTCACGATCGAGCTCCGTGGCAATGCGATCGAATTCGGCGATCATGCTTTCGATCTGAGCGACCCTGCGGCGCTTTTCGTCCACTTGAAATTTCTTCAAGCGGATGAGCGTCTCCCGTGACTTCATCGACCCGTACTCCCCGAAGCCTGCCGCTAACCCCTGCGCGGTGTCCCCGATTACCAGCGCCGGAGTGTCCCCCGACAACGTTAGTATTCGGTTTCCGCCTTTCCAGCCGTCAAGCTCGTGGGCTTACCGGCCAATTGTGCCGCGCAGGCACGGTTCCGCGCTTTCTGTGCTGAGGGGCGGTTTTTTAACTTCGTGTTTACCCGGGTCGTTAATCATTGCGTCACGCCGTGGGCGTTTCAGGGGAAGCCCAGGCGTGGGGACAAACCTTTGTCAGTCGGCTTTAGGCCTGATCTCGTCATGGCGCTTGGAAAGAAAAGCCATCCAGTGCAGTATCTTAGGGCGATTCGTTCGAATCGGCCCCCGAGCGCATGCGGGCCTGCAGATCAGGCTTTGGTAACCATGCGCCGTTAAATGTTGCGACTCTGTTTGTCCCTAGGCGTTTCGTTTTCCGGGGCTGCCGCCGCGGCGTGCCGACCTGAGCCACGCGGCGAGGAAGGGGATTGGCATGCGCGTCTTGCTGATTGAGGACGACAGCGCTACGGCTCAATCGATTGAGCTTATGCTCAAGTCTGAGAGCTTTAACGTCTACACGACCGATTTGGGGGAAGAGGGC
>JBEVJT010000209.1:0-10835 GCA_040510075.1 Xanthobacteraceae bacterium
GCAGGCGAGAGTGGCCCTGGCGCTCTTGTTGAGCTTCGGACTTTCCGGCTGTGACGTAATGCAACGATTCGATCTTATGAATGCGCAACTCGCGTCGACTAATGCCAAACTTAGCAAGTCCAACAGTCATCTGAGCGACGTTAAACGCCACACCGCGGGCATGGACCAAAAGCTCGAAGAGACAAATGCGCGACTAGAGGGCGTGGAACGAAAGCTCGGGACTGTGGAGGACGCACTAAAAAAAGCTACCGGCGGTGCTGCTCCCAAGCAGTGAACATGGCGTAGCAAATCAGCGCGTCCGTGTCGGCAAAGGCGGACAGCTCGCAATACGAGCGGAGGCGGGTCGCTCAACCCGGGCTACGGCTGGAGGATAGGAATTTTTGATCTCACCCTCGGTCGCAACGCGCCGGTTTTTGGCCACGGTGGCGGTCTGCTTGATCGCGGCGCTCGCACTTTGCGGTTGCGGCCGTAAGGGTGGGCTCGAGGCCCCACCTGGCGCGAGCGTCGTGAACCAGCCGGTGCCCGCGCAGTCCGATGCCGAAGTTACTCCCGATGGTCAGCCGATGCAGATCGCCCAACCCCCCAAGCCATTTCTGCAATACCGCGCGATCATCTGACATTTCTCACCACTGCCCGAGGTGAGCCGTTCAAGCCGACTCCGTTCAGCATGTGGTTTCGCAAGGCATGTAATGCAGCCGGCCTGCCTCATTGCAGTGCCCACGGCCTGCGCAAGGCTGCAGCGCGCCGGCTCGCAGAGGGCGGGTGCACCGCGCACGAGATTGCAGCCATCACGGGCCACGCCAGCTTGCGGGAGGTGGCGCGCTACACGCGAGCGGCGGATCAGAGAAACCTCGCGGTGGCAGCAATGGCGAAAGTATCGAAAGCGTGAACATCGATTGGCAAACTTCCCGATAGGTTTGCCAAAAACTGCAAAAAACCCTTCTAGGACAATGACCGATTTGGCGGGTGTCAATCCGCATGGATCGACACCGCGAGCACCGTGGATCGAGGGGTGCCCTGAGGTTCTCGGTGCATATGGTCAATGCGGAAGGACCTCGAGGCTAAAATGAGGACCTCGGTCCGCGGCTGAGAACATTTACTGCGATCCGTTAACGTGAGGCCTTAGCGCAGCGCGAGGACAATGGCTGGCTTGTCTCCTCTGGCAAGGGTGCCCTAGAGTCATGAGACTTGAGCCACGGTGCGTGTAACCCTCGGGAACGCGTGAGCTGGATACCCATCGATGCGACGAACTGATGTCAGTCATGAGCACGACGCAAACGATCATGCCGAGGCGCCGCGTCACGATAGCGACACAGGCTGCGCCCCCTCCCAGCATGAGCCACGATTTGCGCAACAGTGGCATCGCTGCTGGGGATACGTAACAGATGTCGGGGCTACGCTTTGGGTACTGCGCGCGCCCGTCGCCGCTATCGTAGCCGGATACGTCATTCTCTGGTTCATGCCGCAGGCGCAGGACCTGCTGGTTGATCTTACCAGTGCCGGATGGCAGGGCCTCGTTGTCTTTCTTGCTCTCGTGACTTTCGTCTGGGCAATGCCCACCGAGTATGCGGCGACAATTCTTCTGGAAACCGACGAGCGATATTGCGCCCGAATCAAGCCGGGCAAGCCAGCGGAGCCCGCGCCAGCGCCCGCCAGTGAGCCAGCGGCGGTCACCGACGGCCTTCGTGGCCAATTCAGGGCTTCGCTTCAAACATGGATGCCCGCCACCCTCGGTGGTCTTGTGTTTCTGTGCATGCTCGGGGCGGCATTCAGGTCGCATCAGAATGTGCCCACGATCGGGCTCGACCACTACACGGAACAGATCAAAGAAAAGCTCATTATCATCGAGCTTTTGCTTGTGCTCTGTTTTCTCGGATTCTGGTGCTATGTGATCGCGCGGCCAACAATTGCCAAACGGCCCGCCGTGAAGTGGGCCGAGCGCATGGCCCGCCGGCTCTTGATGCCGGTTCGTCAACACCTTCCGCCGATCTTCGCGTTCAAGCATGGCTTTGAGGGCTGCGACAAATTTCAGATCAAAAGTGATCTCGGGCCCGTCCTGCTGATTCTGGTATCGATCTTCTTCCTTGTGCTGCCCATGGCGTTCCCGCTGCCGTTTGCCAGCTGGTTTCCGCGCGCATCTGTCGTACCGTTCGTAATCGGAGCGTGGATACCGCTGCTTTCCTTTCTTTCCGGGTTGGGCCGCCGGCTGCATTTCCCGATAATCACGACATGTCTCGTTGTGAAGACGTTGCTGCCTTTGCCGCTGTCGCCAAACTATGAAATCGAGGTCGTCAGCCCCGACAAGAGGAGCGCGAACGCGGGGATCAATCTGAACGAGGCCGTGCGGCTATGGAAAAAAGCGAACCAGTGCGAGAAAGATAGCGCAGTCCCGCCATTGAGCGTGAAGCCTTGTCCTCGTCCCATCATTGTAGCGGCGGCGGGAGGCGCAAGCAGGGCCGGTTTCTTCACGGCGAGCGTGCTGGGCGAGCTTCTGGATTATGAGACGCAGGGAGAATGGGGCGGCCAACGACTCTTCGCACTCTCTACCGTTTCGGGAAGCTCTGTAGCCGGCGTCATGACCGTTGCGGCCATGGGCGCATCGGAAAAGCGCACCAGTCCGTGTCGGAGTGATGCGGGCCGGCTTTGGTTCGGCAGCGGGCTTTCTCCCGACGGCGAGATTACAAGCTGGCGAGATTGCCTCGAAAGCCTGATGTCCGGAGATTTTCTTACTCCGGTCTTTGTTGGTCTGATGTTCCATGACAGTGTTCGCTTCCTCCGGCTGGCTGATCGCGGTGCATTGCTGGAGAAATCCTTTGCACAACACTTTGCAGATACGCTGAAGCACGATGAGCCAGCTGATTGCGCCCGGCGGCCTGACCTGAAATGTCCTTTCATGTCATTGCAGCCGAGCGAGAGCCGTTGGCTGCCGCTGCTCGTGCTTAACGGAACTTCGGTTGGATCGGGACAGCGCATAGTGACGACGGTGCTGAAAAATATCTATCAGCCAACGGAACACTGCCCATATCCGACTCAGGATGGACGCTGCCATATCTTTGTGAGTGCGTTCCGGTTTCACGATCTGCTGCAAAATGGTGAGAAGAGGCCGAGCGCCGATGAGGCGCAGGTGTCAAGGCCGCGCGATGTGAGTCTGACCACGGCAGCACATAATTCTGCGCGCTTTCCTTTCATTTCTCCGCCAGGCGAAATCTATGGCGCAGACAACCAGGTCGTGGATCGGCTGGTGGATGGCGGCTATTTCGAGAATTTTGGCGCGCAAACGGCAACCGAGCTTGCGGAGGCCATCATCGCGATCGATCCCAAGCTCAAACCCTTTATCCTCGTCCTTTCCAACGATCCCACCGTTCCGCAGGCCGAGAACCTGAATCAGGACGAAGTGAAGAAGGACTTCGGTGTAACCGAGCGCGCCGGGGAGGGCGCCTGGATCACGGACCTGACTGGGCCCTTGAAGGCGTTTATGCACACGCGGAATGCCAGGGGCATGCTGGCCGTCGAGACGATGCCGTCCGCGCTTGCGCGTGCGCGCGCTCATGAAACGTCCTGCAACGTGGTGCAGCTACGCGTCTGGTACGAGCGCACGAGCGCATTGGAAGCGCGCGCGATCTCGATGAGCTGGTGGCTGTCCAGGCCGGTGCAGCTTTATCTGCACGAGCAAGCGAACTTCGTCGGCAAGGCGACGGGCACCGCTGACAATAAGCAGAAAACGGTTTCGTTTGAGCCGGATCGGTTCAGCCCGATTCAAAATCAGGATCGTTTAAGCGTGGATAACCTTTTTAGAGCGCTGAACGAGCAGTCTTCAACAGAAGAGCACATCCGCGGAAAGGCTCTTTCGCAGGTGAGCGTGGGTTCCAGATCTCAGATGCCAGGCTGCGCGAGGGGAATAGGGCCCACGTCAGCGCAACGGTGAATGTGGCCGCCGCTCACGACCGTATTTTCAGCTTCTCTGCCATGCGCGGCGCGAAATAGGTAAGCACGCCGCACGCGCCTGCGCGCTTGAACCCCACGAGACTCTCCAGCATTGCCTTCTCGCCGTCGAGCCAGCCATTCTGCGCAGCCGCCATGATCATCGAATATTCGCCGGAAACCTGATACGCGAAGGTCGGCACGCCAAACGCATGCTTCACCCGCTGCAGAATGTCGAGATAAGGCATGCCGGGTTTCACCATCACCATGTCGGCCCCTTCCGAAATATCGAGCTCGACCTCACGCAACGACTCTTCCCCATTTGCCGGATCCATTTGATAGGTGCGTTTGTCTCCGGTCAGGGTCGCCGAGGAGCCGACCGCGTCACGGAACGGGCCGTAAAAAGCGGAAGCGTATTTCGCCGCATAGGCCATAATGGAGATGTCGGTGAATCCGTTCTCATCGAGGGCTGCGCGAATTGCGCCCACCCGCCCGTCCATCATGTCGGATGGGGCGATGATGTCGCATCCAGCGTCCGCTTGCACCAGCGCCTGCTTGACCAGTACCGCAACCGTCTCGTCGTTTAGGATGATGCCGTCTCGCAATAAGCCGTCGTGCCCATGGCTCGTAAAGGGATCCAGCGCGACGTCGCAGAGAAGCCCGATGTGCGGAACTGCCTTCTTGACCGAACGAATGGCGCGACACACGAGATTATCCGGGTTGAGCGCCTCGCTGCCTTCGGGGTCGCGCAGGGATTGCTCCGTGTAAGGAAAAAGCGCAAGGCAGGGGATGTCGAGATCGGCCGCGTGCTCCGCCTCCCGGACGGCTTCATCGATCGAAACGCGCTCGACACCCGGCATCGAGGGGACCGGAATGCGTGTACGCGATCCATCTACGACGAAAAGCGGCCAAATCAAATCGTCGGCAGTGAGCACGTTCTCGCGCACCATGCGCCGTATCCATTCAGCCTTTCGGTTGCGGCGCGGTCGCGTTGTCAGATGCAGGCGAGCAGCTTTGGTCTCGGCGATCCGAACGGGACCCTCCATGGGCATTCGAAGTTTTACTGGCATGGCCGACATCTCCTCGCGGCGGCGCAATGGGGGCGCTGTGCACTTGCACTGCCTTCCCTTAACACGGATATACCTGTTTTTCGCCGGCAGGGGAGCGGCAGAAGCATGGATTTCGAGCTCTCGGAAGAGCAGCGAGCGATTCAGGATACGGCGCGCGCGTTTGCACGCGAGCAGATGATGCCGTTTGCCCGCGATTGGGACGAAGAAGAAATCTTTCCGATAACTACGCTGCGGCAAGCCGCCGCCCTCGGCTTCGGCGGCATCTACGTCGGTGCGGATGTGGGCGGGTCCGCGCTTACCCGCCTCGACGCGGCAATCATTTTCGAGGAACTCGCGCAAGGGTGCACCTCGACCGCCGCCTACCTGTCCATTCACAACATGGTGGCGGCGATGATCGATTCGTATGGCAGCACCGAGCTTCGCCTGCGCTACCTGCCAGATCTCTGCGGCATGGCGCGATTTGCGAGCTATTGCCTGACCGAACCCGACGCCGGCTCGGACGCGGCAAATCTGAAAACCCGCGCGGTGCGCCAGCACGACCACTACGTCCTGAACGGAGCGAAAGCGTTTATTTCCGGCGGAGGGCATTCGGATATTTATCTGGTCATGGCGCGAACGGGCGATCAGGGCGCGCGCGGCATTTCCTCATTCCTGGTAGAGAAGGACAATCCCGGCCTGGCTTTTGGCGCGCAGGAGAAAAAACTCGGCTGGCACTCGCAGCCCACCACCATGGTGTTGCTCGAAGACTGCCGCGTGCCCGTTGCCAACCGCATTGGAGCCGAGGGCCAAGGCTTCAAGATTGCCATGCAAGGGCTGGACGGGGGGAGACTCAATATCGGCGCGTGCTCGCTCGGGGGCGCTCAGTACTGTCTCGATCGTACCCTCACCTACATGAAACAGAGAAAGCAGTTCGGAACCCGCCTCGCTGATTTTCAATCGCTTGGGTTTCGCATTGCGGATTATGCGACCGAGCTGGAGGCGGCTCGCCTTATGCTTTACCGCGCGGCCATCGCGGTCGATCGGCGTGAACCGCCTGCCACTCGGCTCGCCGCCATGGCCAAGCGATTTGCCACCGACATCGGCTTCGAAATCGTCAACGGATGCCTGCAGCTGCACGGCGGCTATGGCTATTTGCGCGACCATCCCATCGAGCGCGTTCTGCGCGATCTGCGGGTGCACCAGATTCTCGAAGGCACAAACGAGGTCATGCGCGTGATCATCAGCCGGGATCTACTGGCTAACTGAGCCGGTCGCGAAGTCGCGCGATGACCCTTGAGCCGGATCTGCTCTTCGATCGCCGCGGCGCGGCCGGATTGATCACGCTCAATCGGCCCCGCGCGCTCAACGCGGTGACCGCCGAAATGGTGCGGCGCCTCGCGCAGAAGCTTGAGGAGTGGGAAGCCGATCCCGCCGTCACCCGCATTGTCCTCACTGCCAATGGTGACCGCGCCTTCTCGGCCGGTGGCGATCTGCGCGCGCTCCATGATCTGGGACGCGCTGCGCGCCACGACGAGCAACTCGCATTCTTCCGCGACGAGTATCGTCTCAATGCGCGCATCAAGCGATATCGAAAACCTTACATCTCGCTGATTGACGGGATGGTGATGGGCGGCGGCGTGGGTATTTCCGTGCACGGGTCGCATCGAGTCGCCGGTGATAAGCTCCTTTTTGCGATGCCCGAGGTCGGCATTGGTTTCTTTCCCGACGTGGGCGCAACCTGGTTTTTGCCGCGCCTGCCTGGTCAGCTCGGAACGTATTGCGCGTTGACGGGCGAGAGGCTCAAAACTGCCGATGCCGTGGGGGCCGGCGTCGCGACGCACCGGGTCGCATCGGCGCGCTTTGCAGAGCTTGCCGATGCGTTGTGCGGGAGCGTTTCTGTCGATGCGGTTATTGGCGCGTTCAGCGAGCCGGCCGGCAATGGTCCAGTGCTGGACGCCGAGGCCGCCATCGACCGGTTTTTCCGCTATGACAGCGTGGAAGAAATTCTGACGGAGCTCGACAGGGCGGCGGCGGCCAAAAACGCGGATGCCAGCTTTGCCCTGGCGACGGCAGCCTCAATGCGCACAAAATGCCCAACAAGCCTGAAAATCGCGCTTGCCCAAATGCGTGCGGGCGCCGCGATGGATTTTGAGGAATGTATGCGTACGGAGTTTCGCATCGTCTCGCGAGTGGTGCGCGGATCTAATTTCTACGAAGGTATCAGAGCCGCCATCGTGGAGAAGGATCAGGCGCCACGCTGGCAGCCGGATTCCGTGTCGGCTGTGCGCGCCGAAGAGATCGCGCGCTTTTTCGCACCGCTCGCCGCGGAGCTTCGCTTGCCATGAACCGTCCCGAGCGGCGAGAAATACTCGAGCCGGTGCACGCCGAAGATGCAGAAAGTGCGCCCAACCGATGGAGCTCCTGGCTTTACATATTCTTGCGCGTGATGGCAGCTGTCTCGCTCGCAAAAGGCCTGTACCATTGGGCAGTCATTTGCGGGCTCCATGCGCCCGCTCGCTCCGGATTCGACTCTCACGACATGCCCTATCAGGTCGCAACCGTTTTTTTTGCGATCATCGATCCGGTCGCCGGGGTGGGGCTTTGGCTGGCAGCGCCCTGGGGTCCGGTGTTGTGGCTGACTTCGGTGATTTCGATGGCGGCGGTCGGCGTGCTGTTTCCGCAGATCTTTGGCGGCTTATTGACCGTGGTGCCCGAGGTGATCGTTCTCGGCGTATATTTGTATCTGGTGATGATGACGGCGCGCGAGCAGCCGGCCTGACATTCGAGGGGAATGCGTCATGACAAGGATAGGCTTCATCGGTCTCGGCAATATGGGATTGCCAATGGCGCAGAACCTGGTCAAGGCGGGGCACGCGGTGACTGGATACGACGTCAGCGAGTATCAGGCGGAACGCTTGGCGTCAGGTGGCGGCTCGCGCGCGGCGTCGATACGCGAAGCCTGCGCGGATGCCGAGATCGTCATTACGATGCTGCCTGCGGGCAACCAGGTCCGCGATGTCTATCTCGGGCATGAAGGCGTTTTGGCCTCCGCTTCCGAAGCTGCGTTGCTGATCGACTCTTCCACCATCGATGTGGACACAGCCCGCGCTGTGGCGGAAGCCGCAGAGGGCAAGGGATTTACCATGCTCGATGCACCCGTCTCCGGCGGCGTCGCCGGCGCGCA
This sequence comes from Xanthobacteraceae bacterium, assembly GCA_040510075.1. Taxonomy (GTDB): domain Bacteria; phylum Pseudomonadota; class Alphaproteobacteria; order Rhizobiales; family Xanthobacteraceae; genus VAZQ01. The sequence goes on from JBEVJT010000209.1 coordinate 8,155, forward strand.
GGCGGCGACGCTGACGTTCATGGTGGGTGGCAGTCCAGATGGCTTTCAGCGGGCTCGCCCAATCCTCGAAGGGATGGGCAAGACCATCGTCCATGCGGGTCCCGCTGGAAACGGCCAGGCGGCGAAGATCTGCAACAACATGGTTCTCGGCGCTTCCATGATCGTGGTGTGCGAGGCATTCCTCCTCGCAGAGAAGCTTGGTTTGGACGCGCAAACGCTGTTCGACATATCATCGAAATCGTCGGGGCAATGCTGGTCCATGACCAGCTATTGTCCGGTTCCCGGCCCGGTGCCGACCTCGCCCGCCAACCGCGACTACAAACCGGGCTTCACTGCCGGCATGATGCTGAAGGACTTGCGTCTTGCGCAAGCTGCCGCACGCGCAACCCGCGCGGCGACCCCGCTCGGGGCCGGCGCGACCGCCGTGTATGAGCGTTTCGTCGAAACGGACGGGAGCAACATCGATTTTTCGGGCATCATCCGTTACCTTCGGGGGGAGTGACCCGTGTCCCGGGCGCAGCGCAGCACGAAGCGCTTTTTTGGCGCGTAGTGGTGCGCTGCAGAACCGGGACCGCCAAGGAAAGAATCTGTTTGTGGCGCGGTCCCGGATCAGCAGTGCGCCGCGCCGGCTGTCTGGAACGACCGAGAAAACGGACCCAGTGCGCTGCACTGCATCCGGGACACGAGGCGCGACATCGTGAATGCTTCGTTGGCGGAGCGGCTGCAATTTTATCCTCCATAGAATATGCACCTCAGCAAATAAACGCTATTTTTGCCCGAAAACATTGTTTGACAGGCACTTACACTTACAAACCCCAGCAGAAAGCCCCATTGAGTCACAAACCGCGTTTTGCGGACGCCCCGCTTGAGTGCACGCCCCAATAGAGTGGATGCGGACCGCAAACTAGTGTCTCATGGCAATGCAACATGACCAGCACCACAAAGCGCGGCGGTGTCACAGACGGCGACGAGGTTCGCGCCCCAGATACAGAGGAAATGGCACGCCACCCCCGGCCCCGGCTGGACCGAGTCCATGAAAGGCAGGAGGGAAAGGATCGCAGCCGAGCACGAGCCTTCGGGTCGGACCAAGGCGCACCGTGAAGGAACTTAACCGCGGTTAAAGGTGATCACTTGGTAAGAGGGGGCCATGCCGGCACAGGCGTGGGGTGCTTGCCCAAATGCGTTTGAGGTCAGTAGAGCGAGGCTGCTGCGCGAGATCGGGGTCGTGCCCACTGAATCAACAAGGAACCGCTTCGTCTAGGAGCTTGGCCAAAAGACTTACGAAGGCAATAAATTCAAGTGCCCGCTCGGGATCATCATGGATGAACCGGTGAGCGCGTGGATTTCGGAGACCTGAGACAGCCCCGGAAAACATCATCATAAAGCCCTTCTGCTCCTCTGTATCGGATTGACTACATAGGCCGTTGAACTTCAGAACAGGATTTTTTGGGCTAAAAGCCCGTTCCATCAGGGTCGTACCGTCTTCGGTTAGTCTGCTGCGTAGCCTCACTAAATCGTTCAATGCTTTGACGGCGTGTTCGACCGCCGTGGCGTAATGTTCGTCTCGATAAAGTTTGGACGCAGCGCGTGCGATTTCGGGGTGCAGGTCTAGCCCTTGGTATGCAGTTACGGCTCGGCTGCCGGCCGTCTCGCCAGCATCACCCAACTGCTCTTTCAACATTGAAAGGGCGGATTCCAACTTACTTTTCGCCTTCAATATTCCAGAACGAAGGGCTGGACGCCTCTGAGCTACTGAAGGATACCCACTGCCCACCATAGTGATCGGTGTATCGTCGAATCCGCCAACAAAATATCGATGATAGTCCGTAGAGTTCACGCCGTAGATGCTCACGAGTGTATCGTCGATACGCCGCTGAAGATCACCCAAAACGGCGTCTTCATCGTCGTCCGTCAGTGCTTCGACGTCGACGCCATTCAGCTCTCTCAGGCGTCGTTCTAATTTGGGGATAGCGGCGCGTACTTGCTCAATGGTCAGCTTGGCGGGCTGCGGACTAGGAGAGGGACGGGACGATTTGTTCGCCATCGGATTCCTGCCTAATTTGCTATCTCGTTGGAATAGACGCCACCGACCGACAACGTGCCGCAGCCGTCCGATGGACGGCGGGCACCCTGAGCGGGCATATCCCGGCGTTACCCCATTGGTTACCACCTCGCAGCGCAAGCAGGTATCCATTTATTGCCGCCGTTCTTTCTGGTAGATAGCCGCGTCATGCCCACGCTCAAGAACGCTCGCCGCGAGAAATTCGCGTGGCTGCTGGCTAGCGGCAAGACGGCCACCGACGCTTACGAAGAAGCCGGCTACAAACGCAGCGACAGCAACGGTCCAGCATTGGCGCGAACGCCCGGAATTAGCGGCAGGGTAGCGGAAATAAACGCCGAGCGATGGTCGCAGGAGCGAGCTGCTGCTGCGGCGGCTGTCGAACGCACCGCCATCACCCGGCAGTCATTGGTCGAGAAGATCGAGGAGGCTCGACAAGCCGCCATGGAGGCTGGCCAATACTCGGCTGCCGTATCTGCGGCGAAGGAGATCGCGGTGCTGTTGGGCATCCGCATTGAGCGATCCGAGAGCGGCGCGCCGGGTGAGTTTGACTGGGTTGACCGTCCCAACCTCGAGGAGCTGCGTGCGCCGGCCAAGGGTGAGCTTGACGTCGAGGCGTATC
>JBEVJT010000210.1:0-8871 GCA_040510075.1 Xanthobacteraceae bacterium
TGATGCTGACGTCGCCCGCATTATCGGGGAGGTTACATGCTCAAGCTCTTACCACCGCGGCGGAAAAATCCGTCATGGGTCGTTCGCGGTACGCACCTCGGCGTCCGCGTTGATCGAAGCACGCGCACTGGCAAGAAAGAAATCGCGCAAAAAATCCTCCGCCAGTTTGAACGGGACATCGAACGTGGTGTCTTTGTCAAGGCCGGCGAGCCGACGTTCGCAGACGCCGCCCTCGCATACATGAAGGACGGCGGAGAGCGGACTTACATAGAGCGATTGTTGGAAGTTTTTGGTGGAACACCTCTATCGCGAATTGACCAAGCGGCCATCGACGCCGCAGCTATGGAACTCCATCCGGGCGGGACTCCCTCAAACCGCAATCGCGCGGTCTACACTCCTGTATCCGCAGTATTACGACATGCTGGAATAACTCTTAGTCTACGCCGGCCGAGAGGAGCTCACAAAGCGCGCAGGACCTCCTGGCTGTGGCCGGAGCAGGTCGAAACGATAGTCAAAGAAGCGACCGAGCTCGATGCGGGCTTCGGGACGCTCCTTACGCTCCTATACACGACAGGGATGAGGCTGGGAGAGGCCCTCGCGCTTTGCTGGAAGAATGTCAGACTCGAGCAAAAATATGCCTACCTGCCCGTCACTAAAAACCATCAGTCCAGGTCTGTTTTTCTTCCGAAGGTGGCCGTGGCTGCGCTTCGTGCGTACCAGCGCGAGGGACGAATGCTTCCCGGGGGAAGAGTGTTCCGCTTTACCAAGTGCGGGCGTCTATACGACCTTCTGCGTGCGTCCGCTGCGGCGGCGGAGATCGAGCTTCCCACGGGAACCAGCTTCCACCTCTTTCGGCATACCTGGGCCACGCACATGAGGATGTACGCCGGCGCTGATGAGCAAGGCTTGATCGCAACGGGCGCCTGGAAGGACCCGGAATCGGTTAAGCGCTACATGCACACGGTGATCGATGACGAAGCAAGGCGGGCGGAGCACCTGCCCGGATTGAGGAAGGCGGGATGAGCAGTTGTGTGCGAAGTGTGTGCGCGGGGAGAGGCTAGTCGGCCGAAGTGCGAGAAATGCCCATGGAATCGGTGCTGCCGGTAAGGATTGAACTTACGACCTCCCCCTTACCAAGGGGGTGCTCTACCACTGAGCTACGGCAGCACGATTGAGGCGGCCGCAAAAGGCGCGCTCGCGCGAGCGAATCCTTGGCACAGGCCCCAGACGTGTGCAAGCGCGTGCGCTTTCAGTTGGCGCCACTCGATCCGCAAAACCAGTGCTGCAACCACATGCGTGGGAGCGGGCCGCCTCCGCTTTCGTGTGCTCACCACCTGATATATAGGCTTGCCCATGAAGGGGCGCCCTCCGAGCACCGAAAAAGCCGCGCGGGAGCGCAGGCTTCGCGCCGCCCTGCGGGAAAACATCAAACGCCGCAAGGCGCAAGCGCGAGATCGCGCTCTCGCCCGGCAAGGAATGCAGGGCGAGGAGCATGTTCCCCCAGCCCACGATTCCGCCGGAATTTCCAGCGAAAACAATCAGGATTGAACGGGCCAATTAACCGTGCGGCCGGTTTGATCTTTGCGCGCGAGTGGCGTCGGCTCCAAATAACGAGCGCCGCATCGCCAAAGCAGGGCAGGGGGCATGGATCGCATTCGCATCAACGGCGGCCGCAGGCTTAACGGGTCCATTCCGATTTCGGGCGCCAAGAATGCGGCCTTGCCGCTGATGATCGCAAGCCTGCTCACCGACGAGGTGCTCGTTCTCGAGAACGTGCCGCGACTTGCCGACGTCAATCTCTTGCAGCGCATTCTCAGCAATCACGGCGTCGATATCACCGTCAACGGCAAGCGCGTGGGTGAGACGCAATACGACGGCCAGACGCTCAACGTGAGCGCCGCCAACATCATAGACACCATGGCGCCCTACGAGCTGGTGTCACGCATGCGGGCAAGCTTCTGGGTCATCGCTCCGCTGCTGGCGCGCATGGGGCAGGCGCGTGTGTCCATGCCGGGCGGCTGTGCCATCGGCACGCGTCCGGTCGATCTTCTCCTGATGGCGCTCTCGAATCTCGGCGCCGAGATCGAAATCGATCGCGGCTATGTCATCGCGCGCGCGGAGAACGGGCTGAAAGGCGGCACCGTTACCTTCCCGAAGAACACGGTGAGCGGCACGCATGTGGCGGTCATGGCAGCCGCTCTCGCGCGCGGCACGACGGTGATCGAGAACGCGGCACGTGAGCCGGAGATCCGCGACGTCGCGGAATGCCTCAACAAGATGGGCGCCAGAATCAGCGGCGCCGGGACACAACGCATCGTGATCGAGGGCGTAGCCAAGCTGAAGGGCGCGAGGCATCGGGTGCTTCCTGATCGTATCGAGACTGGCACCTATGCGATGGCGGTAGCAATGACTGGAGGTGACGTGCTCCTTGAGAATGCGCGGCCCGAGTTGCTGGAAGCCGCGCTGGACGTGCTCGCTCATGTAGGTGTGGAGGTGACGCCAACGAACGCGGGCATGCGCGTGGCGCGCAACGGCAAAGGCATCGCTCCCGTTGAGGTGACCACGTCCCCCTTTCCGGGCTTTCCAACCGATCTGCAGGCCCAGCTCATGGCGCTTATGACGAAGGCAAAGGGCACCTCGCGGATTACGGAAACCATTTTCGAGAACCGGTTCATGCACGTGCAGGAGCTCGTCCGTTTGGGAGCCCGCATCAGCCTTGATGGTGAATGCGCGAGCATCGAAGGCGTGGAGACGCTCACGGGTGCTCCGGTGATGGCCACCGACCTGCGCGCTTCGGTGTCCCTGGTCATTGCTGCACTGGCCGCGGAGGGGGAGACGACGGTGCATCGTGTCTATCATCTCGATCGTGGCTTCGAACGCCTCGAGGACAAGCTCTCGGCCTGCGGAGCGGCCATCGAGCGGGTCAGCGGCTAGGCCTCACGGTGCCCCGGATGCGGTGCAGCGCCAAGCGGTGCACGCGACCCGCTTGCGCCTGCATGTTCGCATTCCTAAGTACCAGCAAAGAGCCGCCAGCAGGTAAAGCGGGTAGGGAGCGCACGTCATGGAGCCGGTGAAGTTCGTTGCCCTTGACCGCGAGGATCTGGAAGTCATTTCCGCTCATCTTCAGGACGCTCTGGTCAAGGTGGCGGATATCCTCTGGCGGCCCCAGGAAAAGCGTCTCGTCGTTGCCCTCAACCGTTTCGATTGGCTCTCGGCGCAGGCGAACCACCCCAAGCTGCGCCGCTGCCTTTCGGTTTTGCGGCTTGATCGCGTGAACAGCTGCAAATGCCGCAGCGTCAATCCGGCCAGCAAGGACGCGATCCTCAACCTGCTTGCGGTTGAATTTCACGAGACCGATCCCCCCGCCGGGGTCATAACGTTGACCTTCTCGGGCGGGGGCGCGCTGCGGCTCGAAGTCGAATGCCTGGAAGCCGAGCTCGCGGATCTCGGGCCCTCCTGGCCGGCTGCGGCGAGGCCCATTCATCTTGAGGATACCGCCGAAATCAGGGTTGACGCTTCATCGTCTCCCGGCCATTGACCGGGAAATCCGGCCGCGCACGGTCCGGTAGAAAATGCCGTACCGCCTCGACAGCCGCGCCGCTGATTTTACAGCCTCGTTCCGCACATTTCTCGCCGGCAAGCGCGAGACCATGGTGGACGTCGAGGCGAGCGTCCGTGCAATCATTGCCGATGTCATTGCCCGCGGTGATGCTGCGCTCATCGAGGCGAGCAGAAATTACGATCGCGTCGATCTCTCCGACATTGGATTGAAGGTTCGCCCTGACGAGCTTGAGGTCGCGTATGCGGCCTGCGATCGCAACGCGCTCGATGCTCTCCTTTTCGCCCGCGATCGGATCGAGGCCTTTCACCACCGGCAGCTTCCGCGGGACGAGGCGTTTGTCGACGCGCTCGGGGTCGAACTGGGCTGGCGCTGGTCGGCTATCGAGTCGGTGGGCCTTTATGTGCCCGGGGGGACTGCCGCCTATCCGTCATCGGTCCTGATGAACGCGGTTCCGGCGAAACTTGCTGGCGTGCCTCGCATCGTCATGGTCGTGCCGGCGCCCGGCGGCGAGATCGCGCCGCTGGTATTGGTGGCCGCAAAGGTTGCCGGCGTAGACGAGGTCTATCGCATCGGCGGCGCGCAAGCGGTGGCGGCGCTCGCCTATGGAACCGCCACCATCGCGCCGGTCGCGAAAATCGTGGGGCCCGGAAACGCCTATGTGGCGGCCGCCAAGCGCCTCGTGTTCGGCACGGTGGGAATTGACATGATCGCCGGGCCTTCCGAGGTGCTCGTCATTGCGGACGAGAGTGGAAATCCGGATTGGATTGCCGGAGACCTGCTGGCGCAGGCTGAGCACGACGCAAGCGCGCAGGCGATTCTGATCACCGACAGCAGGGCGCTCGCAAACGAAGTGGAGAAGGCAATAACTGCGCAACTGGCCGCATTGCCGCGCGGGGCGGTGGCCGGCGAGTCGTGGCACCGTCACGGAGCCATCATTCTCGTGCCCACGCTTGCCGATGCAGTGCCGCTGGTCGATGCCATTGCGCCGGAACATGTCGAGCTTGCCACCGCGCGTGCAGAGGCGCTCGCGCCGAGCATTCGCAACGCGGGCGCCATCTTCCTGGGGCCGTACACACCCGAGGCGGTCGGGGACTATGTGGGCGGCTCCAATCACGTGCTTCCGACCGCGCGCGCGGCGCGGTTCTCGTCCGGCTTGGGCGTGCCCGATTTCATGAAGCGCACCTCGATTTTGCGGTGCGGGTCCGAACAGCTGCGTGCGCTCGCTGCGCCTGCCATTACGCTCGGCGAGGCCGAGGGCCTCGAGGGACACGCCCGCTCGGTGGCGATGCGCCTAAATCCACGATCATGAGTGCGCGCACTCCCAAGCAATCCGCGCATCGGCTCGTTGCCGTCACCCTCGATGAACAGTCCATCGGCCGCTCCAATCCGGACGTGGAGCACGAGCGCGCAGTGGCGATCTACGATCTGCTCGAGGAGAACAGCTTTGCTCCCGTCGGCCGTGACGACGGCCCGTTCACGCTGCATCTGAGCATCACCGGCAGCCGCCTGATGTTCGACATCCGGCTCGCCGACGGCTCGCCCATCATCGCGCATCTGCTTTCGCTCACGCCGCTGCGCCGTCTGGTGAAGGACTATTACACGGTCTGCGACAGCTATTACGCCGCCATCCGCACCGCGACGCCGGACCGCATCGAAGCGCTCGATATGGCGCGGCGAGGCCTGCACGATGACGGCTCGCGCATCCTGATGGAACGGCTCGAGCGCAAGGTGCGTGTCGATTTTGATACCGCGCGCCGGCTGTTCACGCTCGTGTGCGTGCTGCATTGGAGGGGATGAAGCCACTCGGCCTGTCGCGACCGCAGGCCGTGTTGTTCGCCTGTGCGCGCAATGCCGTGCGCTCGCCCATGGCGGCGGCTTTGCTCAAGCGCATGCTTGGCGGCTCGATCTATGTGGGCTCAGTCGGCGTGCGCAAAGGCGAGCCCGATCACTTCGCAGCCGCGGTGATGGACGAGATCGGGATAGATATTCACACCCACGCTCCGATCACATTTGAAGAGCTCGAAGACCTGGAAGGGCTCAATTTCGACGTCATCGTTACACTGTCCCCGGAAGCCCATCACAAGGCGCTCGAACTTACGCGCATTGTCGCGGCCGACGTCGAGTACTGGCCAACCCCGGATCCCACCGCCATCGACGGCAGCCGCGAGCAGCGGCTGGAGGCCTATCGGACGATACGCGATCAACTGTTGCAGCGCATTCGCGCGCGGTTTGCGGCCTCTCGCGTGGGCAATGAATGAACGATGGTCGTCATGCCCGGCACCGCAGTCAAGCTTGCGCAGACTGCGTAAACTTGTCTGCGCTGCCGGGCATCCCCGTCTTGCTTGTTGAAGCATAGACATGGATGGCCGTGACAAGTACGGCCATGACGGGCAGGCAACCGATGCCGTTGTGAAGTGTTGCTCATTCCGCTAGTTTCCCGCGCAATTTCCTTCGCAGCTGGATTCGAATGGCAAAAGAAGAACTTCTGGAATTTCCCGGCACGGTTACGGAACTGCTTCCGAACGCGACCTTTCGCGTCAAGCTCGAAAACGAGCATGAGATCATTGCCCATACCGCGGGCCGCATGCGCAAGAATCGCATTCGCGTGCTTGCCGGCGACAAGGTTTTGGTAGAAATGACGCCCTATGATCTGACCAAGGGACGGATCACTTATCGGTTCAAGTAATGCTTTTCCCGTTAAGCGATTTTAGCAGGACTGACCGCCTTCGTTCAGTGGCGAATGGCTGACCACCGGCGGGTTTTCAGGGGGCAAAGATGATCGGACGGCCCAAGCTGGTGCTCGCGTCCGGCTCTCCTCGCCGCGTATCCCTTATCAATCAGGCCGGAATCGAGCCCGACGCCCTGCGCCCGGCCAATATTGACGAGACGCCAAGGCGGGGCGAGCTTCCTCGCGCCTGCGCCAACCGGCTTGCGCGCGCGAAAGCGCAGGCGGCGCTGCAACTCATCCGTGACGACGAAGAACTTGGCGGCTCCTATGTTCTCGCCGCCGACACCGTGGTGGCGGTCGGCCGGCGCATTCTTCCGAAAGCCGAGCTGCTCGATGAAGCCGCGCAATGCCTGCGGCTGCTCTCGGGGCGCAATCACCGGGTGCATACCGCGATCTGCCTCGTCACCCCGAACGAAGCTTACCGGCAGCGCCTCGTGGAAACCCGTGTACGCTTCAAGCGCCTCTCTGAGGAGGACATCGAAGCATACCTCGCTTCGGGAGAATGGCGGGGCAAGGCGGGCGGCTATGCTGCTCAGGGCATTGCGGGCAGCTTTATCGTGAAGATCGTCGGGTCGTACTCGAACGTGGTGGGACTGCCGCTTTATGAGGCCACGGCGCTCCTTTCGGGGGAGGGCTATCCGATCCGGTTCGGTTGGCTCACCGCGGGCTGATCCAAGCCGAGCAGAGCGCCGTCCCACTCATTATATATATCCGGGCCATGTCCGATCCTGCGCGCGCGAATGCGACTAGCGCTGAATTGTGCCCGACCTGTCGCAAGCCGGCGGCCGATGCGTTCCGGCCATTCTGCAGCAGGCGCTGCGCGGACGTAGATTGCACCGATGGTTTTCCGGTTCCTATGCGATTCCGGTGCGCGAGGAAGAAGACGACGACGGGAGTCAGACGGCAGAGGACAGAGGAGAGGACAGGGGAAGGATGACAGGGGATGATGGATCAGACCTACGGCAGTCATCCCTCACTCGTCATGCGCGGGCTTGTCCCCGCGCATCCACGTCTTTCTTCCTTTTATAGATCAAAGACATGGATGGCCGGAACAAGTCCGGCCATGACGGCGCTGTGAGTCATTGCCAAGCGCCGCTAGACGTAGGGGCAAGTAACGGATCATTTGAGCAAACCTCGGCCAATGACTTCTGTCCTCTATCCTCCGATCTGGACAGTGCCAAAATCGATCCTTATAAGCTCGCGGCCCGCGCTGCGGCCGTGCCCAGGTAGCTCAGTCGGTAGAGCACTGCACTGAAAATGCAGGTGTCGGTGGTTCGATTCCGCCCCTGGGCACCACAGTCGAAAAACGACTTTGATACCGCTCATTTTTTTGCCAAAAAAGTCCCACCGCGCACTTCGGTGGGACACGGTTCTGTGCCGTTTTGTTCTGGTGCTTCGAGCATGTGCATAGCCGCTTCGGCTAATCGCAACTGATCGGCCTGCCTTGTATAGCGTTCTGCTTCCTTTAACGTATCCCAGCCGAAGATCGCCATTAGTTGCCGCGACGTTGCCCCATTGTTGGCCGCGATTGTTGCGCCTGCCTTACGCAAGCCGTGAGCACGGCCGAGAACGCCCGCCTCAACGCACCGATCCCGGAACCAATTACCGAACCCTGCATCCGTGAAGGGGCGCCTCCACTCATTCACAAGGAAGGTTAGGTCTCCACAAGGAGTCATATCTATGATGTTCTACAACGCAGGCAGAATAGGCAACGTGAGCCGCTTCGGATTGCGGTTGCGCCCTTTGTGTTGAGTGAAACTGAGTTTGCCGCCTTTGGCATGCTGCTTACCGAATCGAATTATGTCGGACCGGCGCTGGCCGGTGAATAACATCAGAGCGAGGGCGAGCCGTGCCTTGGTGCCGACGGGGTGGCGTGACTCGAACTGTCGCACCTCCTCAACGGTCCAGGTGTGCGCCGGGTTGCTCGGCGCATGCTTCTTCTTAACGCCCCATTTGAACACCTGCCGAATTGCCTTGACTCTGGCGTTAGCAGACTCCGGGGCGTTGATTTTGCGGTCGCGTAACACTTCGATCGCGTCGGTTGTCATTTTCGACAGCGGAAAATCACGGAACAGCTTTAACGAGCCAGGGGCAATCGGTTCATCAAACGTGCCTTCGAGAATTTGTCGGCGGACGTGCTGTCTGCGCGGATCAAGGCGCTTGTAGTCTGCGCATTCCGCAAAATATTTGACGCAAAGCCAGCGCCATGTCCCAATCGCGCTTCCATCGCTAATCGTCGGGGACGGCGCGCATTTGGCCGCTTGATATTGGGCCATAAACTCCAGCGTATAAGGTGTGCCGCGCAGTCGAACCTTGGGCCTGCCCCTGGATCGGTAGTAAATCCGAATGTTGCCGTGCCTGTCGCGATCTTCGACACAGCCTTGGGGCAATCGTCGCGGCATGTCCTGCCTCATCATAGCGCCGCCCGCCATTCATCATCGTCCGCAGGCTCAACCTTATGAGGCAACGCTTCAAAAGACGCGTTCAAGCTCATGTCGGTCCCAAACCCGGCGATTATTGATGATCCTCGGCGGCGGCATGCGGCGATCAACAACCATCTCATCAAACAGGGTTGGCGAGA
>JBEVJT010000211.1:0-20048 GCA_040510075.1 Xanthobacteraceae bacterium
GGTCAAATCTGGCGATGCGACAAAATTCGTAGCGCTCCAGATCGGCCGGGCCTGATCCGCTTTTGGGGATTGAGCCGCGGTTTTTTCCTCCGACCCCTGTGCCGGCATCCGTCGCCCCCGCCGGTACAGCGAAGGTGGGGGGCGGCGGCATAACCGCCGCCCCTTCATGCAAGGGGCGGCGCGCTTCCGCGAGGAGAGTGGGAGACTTATGATGCGCCTGGCAACGACCTCCGGCAAAACAGCTCTTGGTGCACACAATGCTCATCAGCTTAGCGAGCAGCCCCCAACGATGCGCCTATTGATCGTTGAAGACGATCGCGATGCGGCCGACTACCTGGCGAAGGCCTTTCGCGAGGTCGGGCATGTCGCCGACCTCGCCTTTGACGGCGAGGAAGGTCTCGCGCATGCAGGGGACGGGCCGTATGACGTGCTCATCATCGATCGCATGCTCCCCAAGCTTGATGGGCTAAGCCTGATCGGAGCACTCCGCGGCAAGGGCATCGAAACGCCGGTGCTTATTTTGTCAGCCCTGGGTCAAGTTGATGATCGCGTCAAAGGCTTGCGCGCAGGCGGCGACGATTATCTGCCCAAGCCCTATTCGTTTTTAGAATTGCTGGCCCGCGTTGAAGTGCTCGCGCGTCGGCACGGCAATCGTGAGGAGACCGTTTACCGGGTGGCCGATCTCGAACTCGACCGCCTCTCGCACCAGGTGGTGCGCGCAGGCCAGGATATTGACCTCCAGCCGCGTGAATTTCGTCTGCTCGAATACTTGATGAAGCACGCCGGCCAAGTGGTGACCCGCACGATGCTCCTGGAAAACGTTTGGGACTATCATTTCGATCCGCAGACGAACGTTATAGACGTGCACATTTCGCGCCTGCGCTCAAAGATCGATAAGGGCTTCAACCAACCCTTGCTGCATACGGTGCGAGGCGCCGGATATGTGATCCGGGACGCGAAATAATGGCTCAGCCGCCCGCTCGGGTGTGACGGCGTCCGGGCGCATGACCGCGCTTGGAAAGCTCCTGCGGACCACCGCGTTCAAGCTCACTCTGGTCTATCTCACGATCTTTGCTGTTTTTGCCGGATTCCTCCTCGGCTACTTTGCCTGGAATACGAACCGCCTGATCACGGATCAGATTACCCAGACGGTTGATGCCGAGATCAGCGGGCTGACCGAACAGTATCGCCTTGGCGGGCTGCGCCGGCTTGTATTCATTATCGAAGCGCGATCCCGCCGCTCCAATACAAACCTGTATCTGGTGACGGCGCCGGCGGGCGAGGCGCTTGCCGGCAACGTTGGCTCACTCTTCGTCGGCACACTGAATACTCCCGGATGGAGCGAGACGGTCTACCGGCGCCTCGATGACCCCGACGGGAGCAATCACTTAGCCCTCGTGCATGTCGTCGAACTTCCCGGCGGTTTTCGGCTGCTGGTCGGACATGACCTTGAGGAGCGGCAACGCCTGCGCGAAATCGTGCTCGCTGCCGGAAGGTGGTCCTTGGCGTTCGTTATCGTACTCGGCGTGGCGGGAGGACTGTTCGTCACCCGGCGGGTGCTCAAACGGGTCGATGCCATGGGTGCAACGACGCAGAAGATTATGGAGGGGGACCTCGCGGGCCGGCTGCCGGTCTCGGGCGCCGGAGACGAGCTCGACCGTCTTGCCACTAATCTCAATGTCATGCTCGAGCGCATCGAAGCGCTCATGCATGGGCTCAAGGAGATATCGGACAATATCGCGCACGATCTGAGAACACCGCTCACGCGTTTGCGCAACCGTTGCGAGGAGGCGTTGCGGGTCACGCAGAACGAGTCGCAATATCGCGCCGCGCTCGAGAGCACGATCGAAGAATCCGATGCGCTCATCCGCACCTTTAATGCGCTCTTGATGATTGCGCGCGCAGAATCCGGCCAGGCGCGCGACGGGATGGAGAACCTAGACGCGGCTGAAATTGCTCGGGACATAGCGGAGCTGTACGAGCCACTAGCCGAAGAAAAGGGCATAGCTCTCAGAATCAAAGCACCCGCGCCTGCACGCGTGCATGGCAATCGCGAACTCATCAGCCAAGCTGTGGCCAATCTGGTCGACAATGCCATCAAGTACGGGGCGCCCGAACGCCCCGGTGAATCTGCGATCCCGCCGGAAATTGTCGTCACGGCAGCCCCGCAGGAGGATAAGGTCCTGCTCACGGTATCCGATTCGGGCAGCGGTATTCCGGCAACCGACCGCACGCGCGCCATCGAACGCTTTGTGCGGCTCGAGCAGAGCCGGTCACAGCCCGGCTCCGGACTTGGACTGAGCCTCGCCTCGGCGGTCGCTCGGTTGCATGGTGGCGAGCTCAAGCTTGAAGATAACTGCCCCGGCCTCAGAAGCGTGCTGGCCTTGCCACGAGCGGCGACGGCCGAGGTTTAACCTACTATTCTCTCCCTGTTGGCTCTCGGCACCGTTTCGGGTGCAGCGACGTTGTGCAACTGCATGACCTCGGGGTGATCGTTTCGCAATGACGTCTGTTCGTGCTTCAACTTTGGCCCACCGAGTTGATCGTGCTCCGCTCGTTCCCGGTTCTTTTTGTTCTGACGGGCGGCTAAAGACCTGGCTCGCGAGCCTGGGTTCGGACGAATGCGCGCGACAGCTAAAACAGCTCTTCGATACTCATCCAGCCGTCGCACAGCTGATCAACGGAATTGCGCAAGCCTCGCCATTTCTCTGGGACCTGGTGCGTGTCTCTCCGCAACGGCTGCTCTCGTTTCTCATAACCGAACCCGAGCAGGCCTTCGAGTGGATTCTGCTTGCGCATGCGGACGCCATTACGCCTGATGCCGCTGAACCAGAGGTGATGCGCGCCTTGCGGTTGATGAGAGCCGACGCAGCCTTGTTAATTGCGCTCGCTGACCTCGGTGGCGTTTGGACGATTCCGCAAGTACTTGAGTTCCAGACGAAGCTCGCCGACACCGCGATCAATTTAGCGCTCGATTACATTTTCGCCGAGCCGCAGCAGCACAGCAAGCTCTACAGTCCGAGCAAGGCTCACCCGGGACAAACATCCGGTTTTGTTGCGCTCGCGATGGGCAAGATGGGCGCTGGCGAGCTCAACTATTCAAGCGATATCGATCTGGTCCTTCTTTACGATGCTGCCGCCGTCATCCCCGGTGTAGAACCCGCCTGGCTTTTTGTGCGAGCTGCGCGCAAGCTGGTGAAGCTTCTGCAGCTGCGCACGCCCGACGGGTACGCATTCCGCGTCGACCTGCGACTGCGGCCCGACCCCTCCGCCACTCAAATTGCAATCTCCACCGCCGCTGCCCTCGATTATTACGAGAACCGCGGGCAGAACTGGGAACGTGCGGCGCTGATCAAGGCGCGCCCGTGTGCCGGTGCAGTCGCCGTCGGCGAAAAATTCTTGGCCGAAATCTCCCCATTTGTGTGGCGAAAGTATTTGGACTTCGCGGCGGTGGCGGATGTGCACGCGATGAAACGGCAGATTCATGCTTATCGCGGCCACGACACGATTGCTGTGGAGGGGCACAACCTCAAGCTCGGTCGTGGAGGCATTCGCGAGATCGAGTTCTTCGTCCAGACGCAGCAGCTCATAGCTGGCGGACGCCATCCCGAGCTCCGCAGCAAGGCGACGCTGCCGGCGCTGGACGCGCTCGAGCGGGGCGGATGGATAGATGCGCAGGCCCGCAATCAGCTTTCTACGGCATACTGCTTTCTGCGCAAGACGGAAAACCGATTGCAGATGATTGCTGACGAGCAGACCCACGTTCTGCCATCGCGACCGGAAGAGCTCGAGCATTTTGCACGCTTTTGCGGCTTTGCCGACCGCGCCGCCTTTGCGGATGTGCTGCTCACGCATCTGCGTGACGTGCAGGCGCACTATGCCAACCTGTTCGAGCACCCCGCTCCCGGCCGCGAGTTATTTCGGCTGAGTTTCTCGATGGATACCGAAAATCGCGAGACGCTCGACCAGCTCGCGAGCATGGGTTTTCGGCAGCCGCCCGAAATATATGCACTCGCGCGCCGCTGGCAGGGCGGCGCTTATCCTTCCTTGCGAAGCCCGTTTGCCCGCGAGCAGCTCGGCCACGTCCTTCCCATACTGTTTGATCATTTCGCTCGCGCGGCCAATCCCGACGATGCGGCTATTCTGTTCGATCGGTTTCTCTCCGGACTGCACGGCGGGGCACGGCTCCTGTCGCTCCTGCGCCAGAATCCCGACCTCATCGCGCTCCTGGCCTTGGTGCTGGGCAGCGCTCCGCGGCTCGCTGACAGTCTGGCCCAATTCCCGGAAGTAATGGACGCAGTCATCGATCCGAGCTTCTTCGGACCACTTCCTGAGGAAGAAGAACTTGCGACCGCGCTCGCGCGCTCGCTGCAACAGGCTGCCTCATACGAAGAGCAGCTCGATCGCGTTCGCATTTTCGCGCAGGAGCAAATGTTTCTCATCGGGGTACGCATACTGTCGGGCACGGTTTCGGCAGATCAGGCCGGTGAAGGATTTGCTCGATTGGCAGACGTGCTCATCCGCGCGCTGAGCGGTCTTGTAGAGATGAAAATTGCTGCTACGCACGGGCGCATAGCCGGCCAGCACATTGCAGTTCTTGCGTTGGGTAAGCTGGGGGCGCGCGAGATGACCTCGACGTCCGACCTCGATCTTATGGTGATCTACGACTTCGACCCTTCACAGCCCGAATCGGATGGGGTTCGCCCCCTTTATGGCGCCCAGTATTTTTCCCGGTTCACGCAGCGTCTGATCGGTGCGCTGACGGCACGAACCAATTACGGCGCGCTTTACCAGGTCGATATGCGCCTGCGCCCTTCCGGACGCGCAGGACCGCTCGCCACGCACATCGAAGGATTTGCGAGCTATCAGGAAACCGAAGCATGGACTTGGGAGCATATGGCGCTCACGCGGGCACGCGTCATTTCGGCGTCGCCCGGTTTTGCAGAATGGGTAGAGAAGATTTTGCGCACGGTACTCTGTCGCCGGCGTGATGCAAAGGCGGTCGCCGCGGACGTGCTGGAGATGCGCAGGGCGATTGCCGCCGAGAAGGGGGAAAAAGAGCAATGGGACATGAAATACGTCGCGGGAGGCCTCATCGACATCGAATTTCTTGCCCAGTATCTGCAGCTTGTGCACGCGTGGCGAATGCCCGAGCTTCTTGATCCATCGACGGCGCGCGCGATCGAAAAGGCATGCCAAGCGGGCGTGCTGGCCGCGGAAGACGCGGAAGTGCTGCTCCCCGCTATTCGTCTATATCTCAATCTCACACAAATTCTGCGCCTGTGCTTGCCTACGAAGGTCGACCCGTCCAAAGCCGCGCCGGGCGTACTCGCGCTGCTCGCGCGTGCGGCGGATGTGCCGGATTTCGGCACACTCGATCCCTTCCTTGCGGAAACGCAGACAAGGGTTCGCGCAATATTTTCGCGCACTTTGGGGACATAGCCTACACAGCCCCCGACCTGCCGCGCGCTTTGAAGCAATTTTATCTTCGACCTTGCGTAAAACTACGCTGCGCATGTCCTGCAGCGGCCTGTGCGAACTTAAACAGCGCGTTCCACTGTATTTCGCGGAACTTTTCCTCGCGCGCGCAGGTTAGGTGCTCGTACTGGAGGCATTCCCATGAATAGCGATCAGTTTTCCCGTTCCGGCACATCCAGCGGCGGTTCCACCCGCACCGGTAGTCAATCGACGCTAAGCCAAGGCGCTCAGGGCAGCAGCCGGCCAAGTGGGCAGGGCGCAGGCCCGACCGGTGCCTTGGAGGAATTGCGCGAGGGTGCAAGCCAAGCTGCATCGAAATTCGCGGAAGTAGCGCAGCAGGCCGGCGCGCACGCCAAGCAAGCCGCTTCTTCGCTTGCAGCGGAAGCCAATCAGAAGGCCAGAGGCCTTCTCAACCAACAGATCGAGACAGGCGCCGATCTTGTTAAAGAAGTCGCTGGCGCGGCGAGGCAGGCGGCCTATAGCCTCGAGCCGACTGCGCCGCAGGTGGCCGAGCTCGTCCGCGGTGCCGCCGATAAAGTGGAGGGATTCTCACGCGATCTGCGTGGGCAATCGGTCGACGATCTCTTCCGCGCGGCATCGGATTTCACGCGCCGACAGCCCGCAGTGGTATTCGGCCTCGCCTCGTTGGCCGGCTTTCTCGCGTTCCGGGTGCTGAAATCGGGGCAGCAAGACAGTTCGCAGACTCACCGCGAGCGCGAGCCGGACGTTGGTTTCCGCTCACAACGCGAGCAGTTCGGTTCACAACGGGGTCAGTTCGGCCAACGAGCGAGTGAGTTCCATGGCGCATGAGAGCTTTCGGGACTCCGGCCTGGTCCGGGGCATGACCGATCTCCTAGCCGATCTTTCGGATCTCGTGCAGAAGGAGATCCGGCTGGCGCGCGCGGAGGTGACCGAAAAGATCTCCGCGAAGCTGCAGGGCGGGGGCTGGATGGCGGCGGCGGCGATCCTCGTACTCGTGGCGGTGCTTCTCGTTATCGAAGCAGCCGTTTTTGCGATGGCGAGCTACGGGCTGGCGTTGCATTGGGCCTGCCTGCTGGTCGCGGCAGTGCTCGCAGCCGCGGCGGCTGCGGTTTTCTATCATGGGCGCTCCCTCGCCGAACAGGAACTTCTGCCCACGCGCAGCGTCCGACAAATCAAGCAGGACATCGAGACAGCCAAGGAGCAGCTGACATGACCGACCATTCCACTATGCAAAACTATACCCAGGCCGGCGACTGGCTTCTCAATACGGCACGCCGGAATCCGGAAGCGTTGCTGGTTCTCGCCGCGGGCTGCTGCTTGCTGATGCGCGGCCGCTCCTCTCGCAATGGCGGACGGGCACGCATTTCCGAATATCAGCCGGACGGGGACAGCTATCAGGTGGGCTCTCCATACCAGCAGCGGCAGCAGCACTCGGACCCTCAGTCCGCGACGCGTAAAGCTGTTTCCCAGGCCGGCGGGACTGTATCGCGCGCAACCGACGCTGCTAGCGAATACGTGACGAACGTGAAGCAGCGGGTCACCGAGGCAGCGGGCAGTTATGCCGATACCGTCTCGCGATACACGCAGGATGCGGGCCGGTCGATTTATGAGCAGTCGGAGCGCTTCACCCGACAGGCGCAATCGACGGTCCAGGAAACTATCAGCCGAGTTGTCCGCGAACAGCCACTGGCGGTCGCAGCTGTTGGATTGGCCGCCGGCGCCGCCATTGCGGCGATCTTTCCCTCGACCCGCATTGAGAGCCGCACTTTCGGTGGAGCGCGCGAAGCGCTGACCGAAGCAGCGAGCAAGGCCGGTGAGAACCTCATGGGAGCGGCGACACAAGCAGGTGAACGCTTGGTGTCGGCCGCAGCTCAGCGTGGGCTATCCTCAGAAGGTCTCAAGAACATGGCCGGTGAAGTGGCCGAGACGTTTTCAAACTCTATCACCGGCGATGCCGGCCCCGCGAGCCCCTCCATTGCACCACAAAAGCCGGGTATCGGGCCGGATATAGGCAAGTCGAGTATCGGCGGTTCCGGCATGGCGCGAGCCGGCAGTGAATCTGGTGGGCGGAGTAAGTCATGAGCGAAGCTGATCTCAATATGCTCGAACACGATGTCGAGCTGGCGAGGGCGAAGTTCGCTGCCGACCTCGCGCGTGTGCGCTCGCCCGCGACATTCGCCGATTTCAAGGACGATCTGTTGGCGGTGGCGCATGACACAAAAGACGGACTGCTACATGATTTGAAGGAACGCGCGATTGCCAATCCCGCTGCGGCGCTGGCGATTGGAGCGGGAGTGGCTTGGCGGCTTGTTCGTCACCCACCTATTGCCACCTTGTTGATCGGGTTTGGCGTGGTGAGCCTTTTGCGCACCTCTCCTTACGGGGAAAAGCCCCATCAGGCGGCCGGTCGTCATCTCGCCGATGCCGCCTCACGGGCAAAAGAACTAGCCGACAGCACTCGGGAGAAGGTCGAGCAATGGAGGCAAGAGGCCGGCGAGCGTGTCCGCGAGTCGGTACAAGGGCTTGCCGAACAAGCGTCCACGGCCACTGAGCGCGCCGAAACAATTGTTGAGGAGGCGCGTAGAGCAACCCATAAAACTGTCTCGCAGGTGGGCGCACGAGCTTCCGAGCTGACGCAGCGGGCAAGTGAGGTCATGCGTGATGCCACGCCTGGTCCGGACACCCGCGACAAGCTTCTGATAGGTGCCGCCACGCTGGCAGTGACGACTGCAGTCGGCATTGCTTATCAAAGACGGATGCATGAGCGGTTGAAGGAAGCGGCCTGACGGGGGCCGTTCTCTTCCGTTCATGCCGGCGCAACCGAACGGAAATCCATAACCAAAGGCCGGGCGGCGCGGGTTCGCCACGCAGCAAAGTTTACAAAGGCTGCTAAAACTTGGCTGCGTGCGGCATCAAGGAATGCCGTTTCATTTACAGGCGCTTTCGCAGGGACGAAAGGGCGGCGCGGCTACGCCGCTGCTTCCGCCGCCTCCTGTCTGTAGGGCAAAGCTCGCTCGCCCGGAAGTCGCAGCAGCACGATCGTGCCACGCCCGAGCGTCGAGCGGATGCGCATAGTGCCATCATGCAGCTCAATCAGGGATTTTGCTATGGCCAGGCCTAATCCGGAGCCCTGATGACTTTTGGTGAGCTGACTTTCAACTTGCTCGAACGGGCGACCGAGTCGTGCCAAGGCTTCGTGCGGAATGCCTATGCCCGTATCCGCAATGGCAATCGTAACGCACCCCCGTAGTGCACGGGCACGAATGATTATACGACCGCCTTCGGGCGTGAATTTCACCGCGTTCGATAGAAGATTGAGTACAATCTGCTTCAGCAGCCGCTGATCGGCTGTCAGGCGAATGTGGGTTCCGATCCGCGCGGTAAGCGCGACACACTTCTCATCGGCGCGCGCCGATACCACGCGCATTGCGTCGTGCAGGAAAGCCTCGAGCTCGATCGGTTTCGGATCGAGCCGGATTCGACCGGCCTCGATTTTCGACATGTCGAGAATGTCGTTGATGACTTCGAGCAGATACTGTCCGCTCTGCCGAATATCTGAACAGTACTCGTTGTACTTGTCCGTGCCTAGCGGGCCGAACATGCCCGATTCCATGATCTCGGAAAATCCGATGATGGCGTTGAGGGGTGTGCGCAGCTCGTGGCTCATATTGGCCAGGAACTTCGACTTCGCCTGATTGGCGTCCTCCGCGCGTGTTTTCTCTTCCGCATACTTTTCAGCGAGATCGGCGACTTCCTCCGCCTGTCGGGCCAGCTTCTGCTGCGAACTTCGCAGATCGGATACCGTGGCCATCAGGCGTTTTTCACTCTCCATAAGCTTTTCTTCGTGCAGCTTGATATTGGTAATGTCGGTGCCGACCGAGACATAGCCACCGTCCTTCGTCCGGCGCTCACTGATATGAAGCCAGCGTCCATCATCGAGTTGCGCCTCGAAGGTGCGCGCGCCGGGAAGCTGGCCTTCGCTGGTTACCTTGGTCCTTACCAGGGGCTTGCGCCCGGCGGCGATCACAGACTCGTAGGATACGCCAGTCTTGATCGCCTCGTCGGGTAAATTGTGCAGCTCCTGAAAATTGGAGTTGCACAGCACGAGCCTGTTCTGTGCGTCCCAGAGGACGAAGGCTTCCGGGATCGTCTCGATGGCATCGCGCAGCCGCAGATCCGCCTCCGCCGTTTTCTCCATCAGAGCTTTTTGCTCGGTTACATCGACGGCGATACCGATCAGGTGCGGTCCGCCACGAGATTGCTGGACCAGCTCGCACCGCGCTCGCAGCCATACCCAATCGCCTTTGGCGTGGCGCATGCGAAAGGCATGATCGACCAGGGTGGTCTTGGCCTCTGCAAGTTGAACCGCGAGGTCGTAGAGCTGAACGTCCTCCGGATGAATCAGTGCGTTCACTTCCCCGAAGCTGAGCAGACTGTCGCGCGCACTGAGCCCAAGAATCGCGAACATGGAATGCGACCAGAAAATTCGGCCCCGCGCCAAGTCCCAGTCCCACAGTCCGCAGCGACCGCGATTGAGCGCGGTATCGATGCGCGAGCGCACCGTTTCATAGATCGCGTCCGCTTCGCGCGCGCGCGTGGCCTGCCAATGAAAGGCGAAGCCCAGGATGAGCACGACGAAGCCGGTGGTCGTTGAGAGCGTGACCGTTAAGGCCGTATCAGAAATCCAGGCGGCAAGAACGTCACGGCGGTCCTGCAGGATCGCAATGTCACGTTTCGAAGCGGAGAGGCTGCGCAGCGTGCCATAGACTGATCTGCCGTCCGCCAGCGTCACTTCAAGGACTCCAGCGGCAGCCCCAAAGGTCGTCAGCGGTTGTGTCGGCCCAAGCACGTCGACCAGCCGGCGGCCGATCACGCCCGCCTCGAGCGGCTTGGTTACAAACTGCGTTCCTTCGGCAGTATTTGCCGTTTCATGGCGTACGGCGGCAGCAATGCCTCCTTCTTCGTTGGCAACGAGGATCTCGCGCCCAGGCGCGCGCGCCCAGTTCGGAACCGCACGCTCGAGTTCGGTCTGCAGTCGACGGTCGAGACTGGATTTTTCGGCATTGGAACGCTCAACCCGATCGAGCCGGTCCGAAAGCAGATCGGCGATGGCTTCGATCTGCGTTGCCACGTCGGTCACCGCCTGCCGGCGATGATCGAGCACTTGCACGACGGCTCCCACACAAATCGTCAGCAGAAATGCAATGATCAATGCCGGAACGGCACGTCGCAAAGCGGGCTCCGCGGTAAGCAGCCGCAGATAAGCGGGCTTCGCAATCGACTGAGCCAATCCTTTGATTGAATCGGTGCTTACCGACGCGCTCACTACTTGGGCGCGCGCCATGCGTGGCCTCCCTTCGGATTCCCTTCCGTCGTGCTCGGAAGATGTGCCGCATCTGTCCGAATCGGTTTTGATTGGAATCGAAAGATGGCAATTTGTCGAGAGCGCCGTTAACGAATTTGTAATATTTTGGGACGCTCGCTTCTCTTTGAGCGCACGACGTTTTTCTAAGGACCTGCGCGCGGGTCACGAAACCTCCAAGCCGAATTACTGCCGCTTTATTTGTCGTGTTACGAAGCCGGCACAAGCCTTGATTTCGATGTTGGGAACCCGCTCAGGCGAGCGTTCGCTCCACGATATCGCTGACATCCCGCGAGAGCGAGGCGCCGGACGCAACCCGGCAGAGGGCGGCTTCGGCGAGGGGGCGCCTTACCGGTTCGAGCGCGCGCCAGCTCTTGAACGTGGCAAGCAGGCGCGCGGCGAGCTGCGGATTCTTGGCATCGAGCGCCAGCACGATGTCGGCAATGAAATTGTAACCGGCGCCGTCGGCGCGATTGAACTCCTTCTGATTGGCCATGGCAAAGGCATGAATCAACGCGCGTACTCGATTGGGATTGGAAAACGAAAAAGACGGATGCGCAGTGAGCGCCCGGACACGATCGAGCGTTTCAGGTTCAGGAATTGTGGCCTGGAGCGTGAACCACTTATCGATGATCAATGGATCGTCGGCATAGCGCGTGTAGAAATCGTCAAGAGCTGCCGCGCGTCCGCTCCTATCGTGCAGCACAAGCGTCGAGAGCGCGGCCATGCGGTCGGTCATGTTGTCCGCCATCTCGTATTGTCGGCTCGCCATGGACCGTGCGTCCTCGCGTCCGCTTGCCGCCAGAAGATCAAGGCAAATATTGCGCAGCGCACGCCGGCCCACGCATTCCGGGTCCGGTCGGTAAGGCCGGCTTTCCGAGAGGCGGCGATAATGATCGAACAGCCCTGGTGTGAGGCGATTTCCGATCTCTCGGCGCAAAGAGGAGCGCGCGGCGAAGATGGCATCGGGGTCGACATCATGGCCGAGCTCACGGGCAATGTCGGGTTCGGTCGGAATGGCAAGCATCAGGGCGGCAAAAGCCGGGTCGCGCGCCGCACCTTCCAATACGGAGACCAACGCGGCGAACACACCGTCGCTAAAGCTGGTCGACGTCCGCGCGCGCACCAGCGAGACATTTTCCACCAGGACGGTCGTGATCAGCTTCTGTAGCGCATCCCACCGATTGAACGCGTCACTATCGTGCGCGGCCAAGAACTGAAGGTCTGCGGGCGAAAGGTTTGCGGTGAGTTTGACCGGCGCGGAGAATCCGCGGTTGAGCGAAAGCACCGGGCGTTCGTCGATATCGGCAAATACGAATGCGGCGGCCGATTGTTGCAACACCAGGATGCCCCTTTGCAGGGACCGCCCATCGCTGATCTTCAGCGACAGCTCGCGTCCATCCTGACCCAAGAGGCCGAGCGAAAGGGGAATGACCATGGGAATTTTGCTCGGCTGCCCTGGCGTGGCCGGAATGGTCTGGGCCAGCTGCAACCGATAGGTTTTTGCGCGCTCATCATAGGCCGTGGTGACCACCACTTCGGGGGTGCCGGCCTGCGAGTACCACAACATAAACTGGCGTAGATCGGTGCCGCTGGCATGCGCAAAACATTGCACGAACTGCTCGACCGTCGCCGCCTGGCCGTCATGGCGTTCGAAATATAGATCCATGCCTTGGCGAAATTTCTCAGGCCCGAGCAGGGTTTTGAGCATGCGCACCACTTCGGCGCCTTTCTCGTAGACGGTCGCCGTGTAGAAATTATTGATCTCCCGGTACGCGCTGGGCCGTACCGGATGGGCAAGCGGCCCGGCATCCTCCTCGAACTGATACGCACGCAGCCCGCGCACGTCGCTGATGCGTTCTACCGCACGCGAACGCGTTTCAGCCGTGAATTCCTGGTCGCGGAAAACGGTCAGCCCCTCCTTGAGGCAAAGCTGGAACCAGTCGCGGCAGGTGATGCGGTTGCCGGTCCAGTTGTGGAAATACTCATGCGCGATGATCGCCTCGATACGCTCGAAATCCGCATCGGTTGCGGTTTCGGGCGAAGCGAGCACATACTTGTCATTGAAGATGTTCAGGCCTTTGTTTTCCATCGCGCCCATGTTGAAGTCGGACACGGCAACGATCATGAAAATATCGAGGTCGTATTCGCGACCAAAGGCGGTCTCATCCCAGTGCATGGCGCGCTTGAGAGATTCCATCGCATAGCTGCAGCGGGATTCCTTGCCCGGCTCGACATAGATACGCAGCGTGACGTCGCGTCCAGAGCGCGTGCGGAAGGCGTCCTCTACGCACGCAAGCTGGCCGCCCACGAGCGCAAACAGGTAGGAGGGCTTGGGGTAAGGATCGTGCCAAACGGCGAAATGGCGATCGCCGCTCGGCATCTCGCCAGAGCCGATGAGGTTGCCGTTAGCGAGCAGCACCGGCGCTTCCGTACAGCTCGCTTCGAGCCGCACAGTGTAGACGGCCATCACGTCAGGGCGATCCGGAAAATAGGTAATGCGGCGAAAGCCTTCGGCCTCACATTGAGTGCAGTACATCGCGCCTGATCGATAAAGGCCCAGAAGCTGCGTGTTGGCGGAAGGGTTGACCATCGTTTCGACCGTAAGCTCGAATGCGCGCGGCGGAGGCTGCGGAATAGTCAATCGATCTGACGTGGCCGTGAACTGCTCGGCCCTCAGCGGTTCGCCGTCGAGCAAAATGGACAATAACGCCAACGACTCGCCGTCTAGCGATAAGGGCGCGGGCGAGCTGCCGTTCTCATTGGGTCGCAGCTTCAAAGTGGATCGCACGCGGGTTGCCAGCGGATCGAGTGCGATGTCGAGCTCGACAGTGTCCACGAGCCAGTCGGGTGGCCGGTAGTCCTCGAGCCGTATGGGAGAGGCCTCTTCCGTACGCATTGCCATAGGTCTATTTCCCCGCGTCATTCGGATGCATGGACGGCGAATCCGATCGCTGCTTAGCCTGCTTTACTTGCCGCGAGCGGCTCCGCAAAGCCCGTTGCCGGTCCGCTGCCTATCGGAAGGAAGAAGAATGAGAATTCTCAAGTTGCTTGCCCTGCTAGCCCTCGCCCTGCTGTCCGCCCAAGCCGCGCTGGCCCAGAGCTATCCCACCCAAATCGTCCGCATCGTTGTTCCATTTTCGGCGGGCAGCATCACGGATGGGCTCGCGCGCATTCTCGCCGATAAGCTCACTGAGATGTGGAAGCAGCAGGTGATCATCGAAAATCGGCCGGGTCTGCCCGGGACCACGGCGGTCGCGAAAAGCACTCCCGACGGCTACACCCTCATGCTCACCTCGAACGGTCACACCATAGCCGGCGCCATCAACAAGAACATCCAGTTCGATCCGGTGAAGGATTTCGCCGGGATTACGCGCGTGGCCTCGGTTCCCCTGGTCGCAGTCGTGCCCGCAAGCTTTCCCGCAAACACGCTGGCCGAATTCATTGCCATAGCGAGGGAAAAGCCTGGGCAGCTCAACTTCTCCTCTGCGGGCGTCGCCAGTACGACCTTTCTGTGCGCCGAAATCATGCGCCAGACCGCCGGCCTCAACCTCGTGCATGTGCCGTACAAGGGCCTCCCGGAAGCGACCACTGCGGTCATTCGCAACGACGCCCAGATCTATTTTGTCACCATTCCCAACGCGCAGGAGCTATCCGCAGCGGGGAAGCTAAAGGCTATTGCCATCGATACTCCCAACAGGATGCCCCAGCTGCCAAACGTGCCGACGATCGCCGAGACGTTGCCGCAGTTCAACTATCAGTCTTGGTTCGGCGTGTTTGCGCCGGCGGGAACCCCGATGCCCATTTTGAACAAGGTAAGCGCCGACATAGCTGGGGTGCTGCAAATACCGGACGTGAAAGAAAAACTTCTGACGCAAGGCTCAGTGCCGGCGCCGACGGCGCCTGCCGAATTCGACGCGGTCAACCGCGCCGATACCGAACGCTACGGCAAAATCCTCCGCGATGCCGGCATAACTGCGCAGTGAAGGTGCAATGGCACGCGCCTAGGCGCATCGTGTGAGCGACATTATGCGGGCCATGGTGCTGGAGGCGCCGCGCACGCCATTGGTGCTGCGCGAGCGCGGCGTTCCGGTCCCAGATGCCACCGAAATTCTGGTGGAAATCGAAGCGTGCGGGGTCTGCCGCACCGATTTGCATGTGGTCGATGGCGAGTTGCTGCATCCCAAGCTCCCGCTGGTGCCGGGCCATGAGATCGTCGGACGCGTGGCGGCCACAGGAAGAGAGGTGAGGGGGTTCACCGTCGGAGAGCGCGTCGGCGTGCCATGGCTCGGCTTCACCTGTGGCGTGTGTCCCTATTGTTCGCTGGGTCGCGAGAATCTGTGCGATCGGCCGCTGTTTACCGGCTACACCCGGGATGGCGGTTATGCCACCCACGCCGTGGCGCATGCGCGCTACTCGTTCCCTTTGCCGCAGAATGGAGATGCCGCCGCGCTCGCACCACTCCTCTGTGCCGGGCTGATCGGCTGGCGCAGCTATCGCCTGGCGTCGGAGAACACGCGGTTGCGCTCACTGGGCCTATACGGGTTTGGTGCGGCGGCGCACATTCTCGTCCAGGTCGCCAGCGACAATGACATTCGAGTCTATGCCTTCACCCGCAGCGGCGACACGGCCGCGCAGGATTTTGCGAAGGCTCTTGGTGCCGTGTGGGCGGGTACATCGGACGAGGTTCCACCTGAGCCGCTCGACGCGGCGATCATCTTGGCGCCCGTGGGCGCGCTCGTGCCGTTGGCGCTCAAGGCCGTGAAAAAAGGCGGCCGTGTGGTTTGCGGCGGCATCCACATGTCGGACATTCCATCCTTCCCGTATTGTCTGCTGTGGGAAGAACGGCACGTGCTCTCTGTCGCCAACCTGACGCGCGCGGACGCCGAGGAGTTTCTGCTCGTCGCACCCAAGGTCGGCATAGAGGCCCAGACCGTGCGATATCCGTTGGAGCGGGCCAATGCCGCCCTCGACGATTTGCGCGAAGGGCGGCTGCAGGGCGCGGCGGTGCTGATTCCGTAAGGCTAGCGGCTGGCGCGCGCGTTACATCGGCTCGGCATGCCCAACGACGCGTTTGATTTTCGGAAAACGCAGACGCAATGCCCGCTCCACGTCATCCACTTTGTCGTGCACGTCCGCGACCTTGACGTGCGGGTCCACCCGGCAATGAAAATTGATGACCTCACCGCCTTCCGCTTCCCGCACGCGCACGTCATGAATTTCGCCGACCAACTCAATCTTCTCGGCAATTTCGCTTAGCGCCTCCCTTACCGCGCTCACGCGTTCAGGGGGGGCATCGCGCCCAGTGCCATCGTGCGGCTGCAGTGGCTCGATATGCGTGTCTACCTCGACATTTGGCCCCAGCTCGTCGCCGATCGCGTGTTCGAGGCCGCTGGCCACTTCGTGCGCTGCCCCGAGGGTGAGCGCGCCGTCGACCTCGAGGTCGAGCGAAACCGCCAGCCGGTTCGCGATCGCGTGCACCGTGACGTGATGCACCGCAAGGCCGTGATTGCGCGCGATTACCATGATGCGCTCGAGCACGGTTTCGTCATCAAGCGCGCGCGGCTCGGTGCCGACGGCGACCTCGGCACCCGGATAGCTTGCGCGCACCGCTTCAATTATGCGCGTTTTCACCATCGCCACACGCTCGAGCGGCAAGGTGCGACTGACTGCAACAACGAGGTCGACGAACAGGGTGTTCCCCACCTGCCGCGCGCGCAGCTGTTCGAGCGCGACGACGCCAGGCACGCGCTCCAGCGCCGCCGCAATTCTGATGCCGACGCCCGCAGGCGCCGTATCGGTCAGCGTCTCGAAGGTGCGCCGGGCAAGGCGCCAGCCGGCGACGAAGATGAAGATGGCCACGATGATCGCAGCTGCGGGATCGGCCCAGCCGTGGCCGAGCGCGACTGCGCCCAATCCGACCAGCACCGCTGCGGATGACCACATGTCGGAACTGAAATGCAGCGCATCCGCTTCAAGCGCCTCGCTCGAAGTCTCCGCGGCGGTGCGATAGAGTACGCGGGCGCGAAAGAAATCGATCCCGATCGAGGCGATGATCACCGCGAAAGCCCAGATACTCGCGTCGATTTTCTGGCCGTGCGCGCCCAGCAGCCGTTGCAGCGCTTCCCAGATCACGACCCCGGCGAGGAAGAAAAGAAGCGCGGTTTCCACGAGCGCTGCCACGCTCTCGACCTTGCCGTGCCCATAATGGTGCTCGGCATCGGCAGGCTTGTCTGAGACGCGCACCGCGAAGAAGGTAATCACCGTCGCGACGAGATCGAGCAGCGAATGCGCCGCTTCGGAAAGAATGGCAAGCGAGCCGCTGGCGAGACCGACCAGCGTTTTTGCCGCCGTGAGGCCTGCCGAAGCCGCAATCGACGAGAGCGCTACCCTCTCTTTGATGCTCTGCATGCATCTTCTCTATCATCGTCAGCGGCAAAGCGCAGCGCGTTGAAATGGCGTACGCCTGCGCATTCGTCCGGGCAGTCGCATTGCAACGTTGTCACGGAAACAGGTTGCAGTTCCCGCCCAGAGGAAGCGTGCAAGTGACTCAGTTTTGCCCCACTTCCGACCCATACTGCGCCTTTCGCTCGTCTGGGGCAGCGAGCAATTCGTCGCCATTCCGCCCGGCTCCTGGACAAGGTCCCTCAGAGGATCGGAGGCATCAACCGTGGTGATGGGACGCCGCACTCAGTTTCTCGCCTTCGCCATTCTGCTTGGTGCAGCGAGCGCGCAAGCGGGCGAGCTGCCGGTTTCGCCGACCATACGCGATGGCGAAGCGGGTCAACAGAATGACAATACAATAAGCTGGCATCAGCTCCTGCAAGGCCCCAACTCGACCTTGAGCGGGGGTTTAGGCGCAGACAATACGTTTAAGAACTTCCGAGAGCTGTCGCCGCCGGACGCGACGCTTGGCGAACAGTCTCAGCGGGGCGGCACCTATCTGAAGCTTCGCACCAAGAAAACGCTCAAAACGTTCGAGCCCCTTCGTCGGTCCGGATGCGAAACGGATGAAGAATGCGCGGACTATTCGGGGTTGCCAAAGTCAGAGCCGCCAAAAGGCTTGGCGTAATAAGAACGGATAATGGCGCTGCATCCGCTTGGCACGATCGCCGAACGATATGCGCGCGGAACGGCGCTGCGAAAAAAGACTCCACGCGAAAAGCACGCGGAGCTGCGCGGGCCCGCCGACCGCGACCCGGTAGCCATCCTGGCGGCGACCGACCGCACGCGGGTGCCCGAGCTGGTGCCGGTGCGCTACCAGCGCATGCTGGCGAGCCCGTTCTCATTTCTGCGCGGGGCCGCGGACGTAATGGCCGCAGATCTCGCACATCAGCCGGCCGCCGGCATTTCCGTGCAGGCCTGCGGCGATTGCCATCTCATGAACTTCGGCGCGTTTGCGACACCCGAAGACCATATCATCTTCGACATCAACGATTTCGACGAGACGCTGCCCGGGATCGACTTCACCGTCGACCTCAAGCGCCTGAGCGCAAGCGTTGCGGTCGCCGCACTGGCCGCGGGAAATTCGAAAAAGCAGGCGCGCGCCATCGCTGGCGCGGCTGCGCAAGCCTATCGCACCAAGATGCATGCGCTTGCGAAGCTCTCGCCGGTCCAGATCTGGCATGAAAGGATCGAGCTTGCGCGTGAAATCGAGCGCATCAAGGACCGCGCACTACGCCGTCGCTTGCAGGCGCTGATCGCTCGCATGGCCGGGCGCCTGCAACAGGACGACAATTTTCCGCATCTGGTGCAACGGAAACAACCGAAGATCCAGGACCGACCGCCGTTCATCTATCATTTCGGCCAAGCAGACGTCCGCCACCGCATCAATGCGGAACGGGTGTTTTCGGGCTACGAGAATTGTTTGCCGCCCGAGCATCTTTCGCTCCTGCAGCGCTACCAACTCAAGGACGTTGCATTCAAGGTGGTCGGTGTGGGCAGCGTGGGCACGTTCTGTGCGATCGGCCTGTTCATGAGTGGTGATCATGCGCCGCTGTTCCTGCAAATAAAACAAGCAGGCAGATCGGTGCTCGAGCGTTTAGGGCCGCAGTTCAGCGGCCATCCGGGCAAGCGTGTCGTCCAGGGTCAGCGCATGATGCAGGCAGCGAGCGATATTTTCCTGGGTTGGACCGAAGACCGCAGGTCGGACCGGTACTTTTACGTGCGCCAACTCAAGAACCGCCATTTGGGATCGGTCGCCGAGCTTGTCGAACAACGCGCACTCATCCATTACGCGCGCCTGTGCGGCCGCACGCTCGCGCGCGCCCATGCGCGTTCCGCAGAACCTGCCATGATCGCGGGTTATATGGGCAAGGGGGAAGCCATGGACGATGCCCTTGCATCCTTTGCTATGGCTTACGCGAAGCGCACGAACGACGATTTTGGCCGGCTCATGCAGGCCAAGCGGAAGCTCCTGAAAAGCGCCGGGAAAGGGTCGAAGCGGCGTTGACATGAGGACCGTGGCGTCGGCCGCGGAGCTTACCTCGCTGTGTCTCGTCCAACAGGGCGCAGCCGGCCGCGCTCCTGCCAATCTTGATGTGCTAACCTGAGCAACACGCACAGGCGGAGGACATCCCATGCACGCCATCTGTCGGGTGGTCGCGCTTGCCGCGGCAGCTGCAGCCGGCACTGCCGCGGCGAGCGCACAGACTTATCCCTCGCGTTCGATCGACATGATTGTCGCGGCGCCGGCCGGGGGGATAACCGATACCATGGCGCGCGCGCTGCAGAATGAAATGTCCAGGGCGCTCGGCCAGACTCTCAACATCGCCAACAAAGATGGCGCCTCGGGCACGGTGGCTCTGACGGATCTCACGCGCGCCGCCGCGGACGGCCACACTCTCGCGTTTACGCCGAATAATCCCATCGCCGCCCAGCCGCTTGTGCAGAAGGTGACGTATACGCCCGCAAGCTTCCGCTACATCTGTCTCGCCTATTACACCCCGCTCGTGCTGGTCGCAGGACCGCAGGCACCGTTTAAAACGGTCGAGGAATTTGTGAGCTTCGCCAGGGAAAAGCCCGAAAACCTGGCATACGGTTATCCCGGCCTGGCAAGCCAACAGCATCTCGCCATGCTGGCCGTCCTCAACGCGATCGGTGCAAAGGCGCGCGGGGTCTCGTTCACGTCGGCGGCGGCGGCCTTACGCGGACTGTTTGACGGCACGGTGATGGCGATTGTCGATACTTCTGCGATCGCCGCCGCCACCGACTTTCCGGTGCTTGC
>JBEVJT010000212.1:0-6048 GCA_040510075.1 Xanthobacteraceae bacterium
CCCCGCATCACCAAGGACGGCGTCACCGTCGCCAAGGAGATCGAGCTCGAGGACAAGTTCGAGAACATGGGCGCGCAGATGGTGCGCGAGGTTGCCTCGAAGACCTCCGACCAGGCCGGTGACGGCACGACCACCGCGACCGTGCTCGCGCACGCGATCGTCAGGGAAGGTGCTAAGGCGGTCGCTGCCGGCATGAACCCGATGGACCTCAAGCGCGGCGTCGACCTCGCGGTCGAGGCGGTCGTCGCGGACCTCCAGAAGAACTCCAAGAACGTCACCTCGAACGAGGAGATCGCCCAGGTCGGCACGATCTCGGCCAACGGTGATGCGGAGATTGGTCGTTTCATTGCCGATGCGATGAAGAAGGTCGGCAACGAGGGCGTGATCACGGTCGAAGAGGCAAAGTCGCTCGAGACCGAGCTCGAAGTGGTCGAAGGCATGCAGTTCGACCGTGGCTACATTTCGCCCTACTTCATCACCAACGCGGACAAGATGCGGGTGGAGATGGAGGATCCGTATATCCTGATCTACGAGAAGAAGCTGTCCGGCCTGCAGGAGTTCCTGCCGCTGCTGGAAGCGGTGGTGCAGACCAGCAAGCCGCTGGTCATCATCGCCGAGGACATCGAGGGCGAGGCGCTCGCCACGCTCGTGGTCAACAAGCTGCGCGGCGGCCTCAAGGTCGCGGCCGTCAAGGCGCCCGGCTTCGGCGATCGCCGCAAGGCCATCCTTGAGGACATTGCGATCCTCACCGGCGGCACCATGGTCTCGACGGACCTCGGCATCAAGCTCGAGAGCGTGACGATCAGCATGCTCGGGCGCGCCAAGAAGGTGATGATCGACAAGGAGAACACCACGATCGTCAACGGCGCCGGCAAGAAGGCCGACATCCAGGCCCGCGTCGCCCAGCTCAAGGCGCAGGTCGAGGAGACCACCTCGGACTATGATCGCGAGAAGCTGCAGGAACGGCTCGCCAAGCTCGCCGGCGGCGTCGCGGTGCTGCGCGTCGGCGGCGCCACCGAGATCGAAGTAAGGGAGCGCAAGGACCGCGTCGACGACGCGATGCATGCGACCCGCGCCGCGGTCGAGGAAGGCATCCTGCCGGGCGGCGGCGTGGCGCTGCTGCGCGCGACCGAGGCGCTCAAGAAGGTGCGCACCCACAACGACGACCAGAAGACCGGCGTCGAGATCGTGCGCAAGGCGATCTCCTGGCCGGCGCGCCAGATCGCCATCAACGCGGGCGAGGACGGCTCGATCGTGGTCGGCAAGATCCTGGACAAGGACACCTACGCCTACGGCTATGACGCGCAGGCGGGCGAGTATGGCAATCTCATCTCCAAGGGCATCATCGACCCGACCAAGGTCGTGCGCGCGGCGCTGCAGGGTGCGGCCTCCGTGGCGGGCCTGCTCATCACCACCGAGGCCATGGTTGCCGAGGTGCCGAAGAAGCAGGGCTCGGCAATGCCGGGCGGGCCCGGCGGCGGCATGGGCGGCATGGATTTCTGACCTTCAAGAACGAAGAAGGCCCGGGTACGCCCGGGCCTTCTTGGAAAGCCGACACATCGACCGCTCGAACAAAAGGAACGCCACGTGCAGGTTCTCGTTCGTGACAACAATGTCGACCAGGCGCTCAAGGTGCTGAAGAAGAGGATGCAGCGTGAGGGCATCTTCCGCGAGATGAAGCTTCGCAGCCACTACGAGAAACCCTCCGAGAGGAGAACACGGGAGAAGGCGGAAGCCATCCGCCGCGCCCGCAAGCTCGCGCGCAAGAAAATGCAGCGCGAGGGCCTGCTGCCAATGAAGCCCCGAGTGGTCCGCGGCGCCCCGGGACGAGGCGCCCCCGCGCGCGGCCCCCGTCTCTGATCGAGGCAAGCGAATTCCAGCGTTTCGCAAGCGCGGGCCTGGGCGGGCCGGCCGCGAGCAAGGGCAGCGTATATGCTGCTAGCGCTGATTCGCGTCCTTCACGAGCCGCACCAGGCATATTTCACCTGCCATTAACCAAGGAGTTGAGCCATGCAGAATGGCCCAAAGATGAATAGGCGCCGGTCATTTGCTGCCCGCTCAAAGCCGTGGGCATCGAATGCCAGCCGCCCCGATTCGAACGGCTCTCAAAACGCGCAAAGAAGCTATGAGCGGTATCTCGCGCTAGCCCGAGCTGAAGCCCAGTCCGGCAATGTGATCGCGGCGGAGAACTACTACCAGTACGCCGAACATTATTTCAGATCGATGTCCTCGGACCGAGGAACGACAGAGTAGGCGGGTTTAGTGGAGATTAAGTGGATCAGGTGGAGAGCAAGCAAAAAAGGGGCCTTTTTCGAAGCAAAAATTGCCTAATGTTTTTGAACCATGCCATAGAGCCGTTGGAATTGCGGAACGATGTGTTGCAATGCACGATCGCAAGCGTATCCATCCGATTTGCCGCAATCAAAGGACGAGACCGTCCAGGTCGTGGCGTCGGTGTAGTCGGCGATTGCGATGACAATGACGCCCAGCGCCTTGTCGCAATCGGAGAAAGTCCGAAGCTCGGTGATAATCAACCGCTCGATCTCTTCCTTTGTTTTTGGCGCTTTTTCCACCTCGGCGGACTCCTGCCTCACTCTCCGTCAGCGGTAGTCATCCTTATGCTTGTGCAGGAACCGGGCGATCTGCGTCCTCAGCGCTTTTGTTCTTAACAAGTCGCCCATAGCTCCCGCGGCGTCGAACAGCTCCTTCTGAAGTTTTTTGGGCAGGTTGCTCCAGTGCATGATGACTGCGGCTCCGAGGTAGCGCAGGATATGCTCCTCTTCGGCAGCGATCCCTGCACTGCCTTCTTGGTCGTTGCCAGATCCGTGCACAATGTGTTGGTAATTTTGTTCCACCCATTGTTCGTTGTCGGCCATCTCGGTGAATGTTCGTTGTAGATTGCTGAATTCAAGGATTTCGTTCGGTGCATCCGTCTTCTTGCCGCGCTCCTTGTATTCTGCCGCCTTTGCGCGATATTGCTCGGAACTGAACATGAAAAGCTCCCTGTGGCCAACTGACGCTCAGTGGCCGACCTTGCTCGTCTCGTGGCTGACAAGCATATGTATGAAGGGTGCGTGCTCTTATCCAGTGCCACCGCACCGATTAACGAGACGCTGAAAACTGATCGACATGTGCGGTGAAGGCGCGCGCGGGGTAACAAGTCCAACAGATTTTGCCCGCGTTTATTGGGTTGCCGTAAAGAGAGAATAGATGAGCGATTCGCGAAATGACTCGCGCAGACGCGACTGGAGAGTGATAGTCGTCGCCCTTCTGGCTGTCGCGCTTGTGTTGGGTGTTATCGTGTATAAATACACTGGCGACTTCACTGGCTTCGCTAAATTTGGAACCAGCGGACAACCGGGCCGCGACTGATCGACCTCAAGACTTTGAGGTCATGGAGTCCCCGCAGGCCTCGCCGAGCTCTCTCGAGAGCGCCAGAACCTGATTTTTGGCCGCTTGGTCTCTATCCTCGTTCGATCGCTTGTCCGGAGGCCCTTCGGTTCCGACATTGACACGGCCGGAAAGCTCTCCTCGCCGTGAGGAGAAGCTGAACTTGAATGACCCTGGGCCATCTTGCTCCAAGTGTATGTCGTCTTGTGTCATGCCCGATGCTCCTGTTTCCGCCCAGCGCATACGTGTATTGCGGGCCGGGCGGGAGGCACCGCGTTCAAGCAACGACCACCTTCACCCGCAAGCCGAGCGAGTCGATGAGCAAATTCAAGATCAAAGTGGCCCGGATCGAAGCGACCGGCCGGGGCAAGCAGATTCGCATCACGTTTCAGGTCGATCGCGGACCGACCAGTTTTCAGGTTCCGATCGTCCTGGGCGTCGGCGACTTCGATGACACCGAAATGGTTCAAGCAGCACGAAGCGCCCTGCATCGGACGTTCGCTGAGCTCGCGGGCCAGAGCCGAAATTGGAAGCTGAAGGCGCAGGACTTGCGGCGGCTTTCGAGCATGAGCTTGCGTCCGAAGCCATGATCTGCTCGGCCGGCAAGAAACGCCTATATGCTCCAAAATTCCGCGTGGGAAGCAGTGGACGGCCGAGGGACCATTGCTCTTGTGTCCTTCGCTCGTCTTTCTTAGACCAACAGCGGATGAAAACGACTGGTCCAACCAAACTCACACGTCTTGCACAGCCAATGATGCTCAACGATGCATCCGGGCAAGTACCTCGACACAAGTGGCTTTGCGACCGGGAGGCAGCAATTTGGACAACATTCGTTGCCGCGGTTTGGAGGCGGATCGCTCTCCGGGGATCGCGTAGCGGCCTTGACGCGATGCTGCCACTGCCTTTTGCTGCGCCGATGAAATTCCAATGGATAGACGACGACCATCTCGTCATGCGCTTTCTGCAATCCCTTGGCCTGGACTATCCTTCTTGAGTCTTTTTGGCGTGCTCGGCGAGCGTGAGCCAGCGGTCGGCCATTTCGAGGAAAAACGATCTATGTCCTGAAGTGCGGGCTTCCTCCGCCAATCGAATGCACTCCGCAGCGTTGTTGCGCAACTGATCGAAGCTGGGCACGCGCGCTTCCATTTCGGCTCTTTGGAGTGCTTTGGCTACGTCACGTTTGGAGCTCGCGAATGACG
This sequence comes from Xanthobacteraceae bacterium, assembly GCA_040510075.1. Lineage (GTDB taxonomy): Bacteria > Pseudomonadota > Alphaproteobacteria > Rhizobiales > Xanthobacteraceae > VAZQ01. The sequence goes on from JBEVJT010000212.1 coordinate 4,590, forward strand.
GCACGCGTGCGGAAGCGGGTGCTTGCTGGCTCCCGCCGAACGTGGGCCGATTCGCGATTTATTGTGCCTGCCGACGGCACCAGCGCTGCCACTGTGGGGAACGGAGACTTCGGAACGTCGCCGTTTTTTGGACAGCTCTCGGGCAAGCCGCGGCTTGCCTGTACCCAGGCATCTGGGGTGTCGAAACGTAAAGAACAATGGCGGCTTGGAAATTAAGCGCCGAGCACCTTGTTGCGGCCAGGCGGGAAGGCAAGATGTTCGTGGCTTCCCGGCGCTTCTCGGGATGGCGGCACGACCCAGCCCGCCTCATCCCCGCGTTCCAGCCCTGAACTGGCGATATGTCTTGATCTGCTTTGGCAACGCGGGAAAAAGCGGCGCAACGGCCGCCTTTTTGGCGAGCTGGGCCCTGACAGAAGGCTCCGCACTTGATTAAAACTGGGCCCGCCATTGTGCTTTACCCCCCGACACCCCACGTGCCATATACGGGCCGGCAGCTGCTGGCCCGAGAACTGCCCAAAAAACGGCGACGTTCCGAAGCTCCGTTCCCCACAGTGGCAGCGCTGGTGCCGTCGGCAGGCACAACGACACTTCGAATAGAGTTGCGTCCGGTTGTGGGTGTCGCAGGCACCCCCGCCGGGCTTACGTGTCTGCGCAGGGCGCGTCCCTCTCATCGAAAGGCGAAAGCTCATGCAACTTTCTCCAATCCTGCGCGTCGTTGACCTGCCTTCTGCAAGGTGAAGCCGTGGCTCGAATTCCGCCACGCTGAGACCGAGAGAGCAAGGAGCATCGTCAGATGTGGCTCTATGTCCAGATGTGGTTCCCTTTGATGACCATCGCCTTGGCTGCCGCGATCTGCCTCGGCGTGGTGTACTTCATCAAGCGACCGGCAAAGCAGCCGTAATTAGAGCCTCCATATGTTCTCGGCTCATATCAAAAGTTTTCTGAATCTCATCTTTACCCAGCTCGAGGAGACGTCGCGCGGGGTGACCAGCTCTCATCACTTCCACAACGTGCAATGTGGAATTGAAAATATCTTGTCTCTGCTCGAGCGCAACAATGACGTCGTTGAAAAAGCGGATCAACTCGCCCGCCAAGCGTCCCACTACATCACACGCCACGATCTGGTCTCATCGAGGATGAGTGATAAGGACATCAACGATGACGCCGAGCGCCTGCGCGCCGCTCATGACGCGCTTGCCGGTTTCAGCTTGGCGGTAGAGCATAGTCAGCCGAACTCCAGGGTTCGCAGGCTCGGACTGGGTTGAAACCCGCCGGCTTTGCCGGCCGGCGGATTGGCGTTCAGAAGGCCACAAACCGTCGAGCACAAGCTCGTTCGACGCAAGCATGGAGAGAATCATGCGAACATTCATGATCACCACGTCTGCGGCTTTGCTCTTTTCCGCTTCAGTCAACGCCCAGGAAACGGCTTGCTTCGAGATGAGCACCATTGCTCCGAGCA
>JBEVJT010000213.1:0-50045 GCA_040510075.1 Xanthobacteraceae bacterium
AAGCTCGATCTTGAAGCCGGGCGGCGCCTTCAGCTTTGCCGTCGGCAGCTGATCCGCGGGCGTTGGGATCGGCGGCGGTGCCACGGGTGCGAGCTTCTTCGCCGCTTCCGTGTCGGGCCGACCCAGCAGAGGATGGCCGGGCGGCAGTGGGTTGGGCAGCTGTTGGGCCGGAGCCGGAATGGCCGCAAGCAGACCGGCGACCCCCGCTGCGGCCACAATGTTGCGCGCAAACGAGAAGCTATTCATTGTTATCTTCCTCCCCAGCCGGCATCCAGATTTGGCGTTCGTGCGGAACGTCGGCCGGCTAAGCTAGAAGAGTTTCGCTCACGAGCGTTCCGCGCGCAATCGCCCTTTTTACATGTGCCGGTACGTGTAATTCCCGGCGGAAGTCATCCCGGCAAGCTCGGCGACGAGAGGCCGGTGAGGCGAGAGGTGACACACCGGGTCGGCTGCCGCGGCGTCGCCCGTAATGGCGAAGGCTTGGCAGCGACAGCCGCCAAAGTCCTGTTCACGACGCGGGCAGCCGCGGCAGGGTTCTTTCATCCAGTCGGTGCCGCGAAAGGCTTGGAATGCCTGCGAATGCGCCCAAATCTCGGCCAATGAGTGCTCCCGCACGTTCCAGAACTCGAGAGTTGGAATGGTTTCAGCAGCGTGGCAAGGCAGCACCTTGCCGGTCGGTGTCACGTTCAAAGAGCGACGCCCCCAACCTCCGACGCAGGGTTTCGGGTAACGCGCATAGTAGTCCGGCACCACCGCATCAATGACAATGCGACCGCGATGCCGGATCCGCAGTTGCTCAACAGTCTCTGCCGCGTGCTCGACCTGTGCGCGCGTTGGCATGAGGAGTGCTCGGTTCGCCAGCGCCCATCCATAATATTGAACATGCGCGATCTCCACCCGCCTAGCCCCCCAGGCGAGCGCAAGCTCCACCATCTCCGTAATGCGCTCAATGTTCGCACGGTGCACAACCGCATTGATGGTGAGAGGCAATTTCAGCCGAACCACTTCTGCCGCCAGCAAGGACTTCCGCTCGAATGCGCCGGGGTAGCCCGCGATCTGATCGGACGAGGCAGCAAAGCTGTCCTGGATCGAGACCTGCACGTGATCCAGCCCTGCTTCCACCAGGGCGGCAAGACGACGGGGCGTCACTCCCACGGCCGAAGTGATCAGATTTGTATATATGCCTGCCGCATGCGCTGACGCGGTGATCTCAGCGACATCGCGCCGCGCCGCCGGCTCACCGCCCGATAAATGCACTTGCAGAACGGCGGAATACGCGTGCCCACGTGGCGCTATCCAGTTCGTGCTCGCGGCGATCGAGCGCAATGGGGTTCGAACAGTAGGGGCAGCCAAGGGGGCAACGATGCGTCAGCTCGGCCAAAAGACCGAGTGGCTGCGTCACTTGCGACAATTGTTTCGTTTCCACTCGAATCAGTCCGGCCCAATCCACCGCGCCACCTGCACGCGTCTTGACATTCGGGTGCGAATGTTACGTTTCAAGTCTGTTCGCCCTGACACAGTTCCAGCAGCTTGCTCTCTAGCAAATTAGTCAGCAGCACAGTTACGTCGGACAAAATCTTCTCGCGCGGCGCGGAGTATTCTCTTGCCAGTTCGTCGCTGATTTCCTCCAGTGTAGCCTCGCCGGTACAACGCCGGAGAATCTCGGCTGCGATCTTGTCGGCCTTGAATACGCGTTCGGGCGCAAGCAGAACCCATCCGCCATGCGCTTCATTGTGGACGATCCGTACGCCGCGGCAGAGGCGAGGGCGGACGCTTGGATCCATGGTGCTGGAACTCACCGGCCATCCTGCTGCGCTGGAATAAAGGCGCCGTGCGGCGCATGCGCGGGCGCAACATAGGCATAATAGAGCGCATCGAGCATCGCCCAGAGCACGTCGCATTTGAACTCGAGCGCGCTCAGCACGGCTTGCTGTGCTTCCGAACTGTTCGCATGCGAGAGCACATAATCGAGCGCAAACCGCGAATCGCGCTCGGCGAGCATCGGCCGGTTCCCGAAATAGGCAAACGCATCGGCGCGGATGAAATCATAGTTCTTGAGCATTCCCTCGACGCGCTTGGATATGATCTGCGGTGCGAACAGCTCGGTCAGCGAGGAAGCGATTGCCTCGAGCAGCGATCGCTCGCGCACGAAATGAACATAGGCATCTACCGCAAAGCGCGTGGCCGGCAGAACTCCTTTCAACGATAGAACGTAGTCGCGATCGAGGCCCAGCTCGTCGGTGAGTCTCAGCCAATGTGCGATGCCTCCGTCGGCCTGGGAATTACCATCATGATCGACGAGACGTTTGCGCCATTCCCGCCGCAACGCAGGGTCATCGCAACGCGCAATCAGACTGGCATCCTTAATCGGGATGCGAAGCTGGTAATAGAATCGATTGAGCGCCCAGGCCTGCACCTGGCCTTTGCTGCAGCGGCCTCCGTGTAGCAGGGCGTGAAATGGATGGGATGCGTGGTACCGCCGGACGCCGATATCGCGGAGGGCCCGTTCAAACTCCTCCTTCGCGAGCGGGCTCACAACGCGATCTCCATCCCATCTTCCGCAATTTCCCAGCCGTGCTGCTCCACTTCGGCTCGTTCAGGCGTGCCGTGGATCAGGACGGGATTGGTATTGTTGATGTGAACATAAATCCGCCGAGCGCCAATTCCTTGCAGAATCGCCAGCGACCCTCCTTCGCCCGAAATCGGCATGTGCCCCATCGCAAATGCGGTCTTGGTGCCAGTGCCCTGCCTCTCCATTTCATCATCTCGGAAAAAAGTGCCGTCAAAGAGAATGACATCGGCACGCGCGAGACGTTCTCGGACAGGTGGGCTTATTGCTGCAGCTCCTGGAACATAAATCAGGCATGTGCCGCCGGCGCAAAGCTCTACGCCTGCATTGGTTTCTTCGAGGCCACCCTGCGTCGGCTGCACGTTTTCAATATAGAGTGGCGGTTTTCCGGGTACCGGAAACAGCTCCGCTTGCAATCCGCCTGGAAGCGCCACCGGGACTGATGAATCCGCAATGGACCGCGTCACGAGCTCTGGTGCGAGCCCATTGAAGATCGGGTTCTCGGCCAGGATCGCGAGTACGGCCGCGCTGGCATGGATGACGACGCGCTCACGCTCGCGCAGCGTAAGCAGGCCCGCGATCTGATCGATTTCGGCCCCGGTCAGCACGACGGCCTTGATCGGGCTCCCGCGGACTCCCGAGCGCGGCTGCAACCCCTTAGACCGTCGGATCTGTTGTCCGAGATCGGGAGACGCGTTGATCAGGATCCAATTATGGCCGTCAGCCGTAACCGCCAAGCCCGATTGCGTGCGCGGACGCACACGCGCATCGCCTTCCCAGGCGAGCCGGCACACCGGACAAGAACAATTCCATTGCGGAACGCCGCCACCGGCCGCTGAGCCGAGCACGATCGCGGTGAGCCGTCCCATTCACGGCTCGACGAAACCCCAGAGATCAGAACTCAGCCGGCAGGTAGCCGTTAATCTCAAGCCCAAGGCAGATTTCAACAAGGATCGGGGTAGTCCAGGCCATGTGTTTTCCTTGGTCCAACTGATTGAGACAAAAATTTAAGCCGCCTTTCAGTCGCATGCAAGCGGGCCTCGCCACCGGCGCCTGAAATAAAAAAACCGGACCCATGTCGAGTCCGGTTGACCAGTTTGCCGGCAGTTGCGCCGACAATCACCTTCCAGAGGGGAACAGCTGCGATCCCGCCGCGGAAACTCCTCGCTTCGAGACCCAGCAAGCCCACTATGGCCCTTTGCTTGCGCCGTACAATCCGAGAGCCCGCATGACAGCCATGCGGCGCTTGCGGGCCCTGGTCCCCGACCTCGCGAGCCTCCCGGTCGCCCTGCTAACAGATCAGAAATGCCACCGCTGCGCCTTGGCGACCAGGAAATCCCGGAACACCTGCACACGGGCAACTGATTTCAGTTCCTCCGGATAGACGAAATAGGCGTCGAGAGCGACGCTGTCGGAGTCACCAAACAATTGCACGAGCCCACCATTTTCCTCGACGAGGTAATCCGGCAGGAAGGCGATGCCTATGCCTTTCTGACAGGCGCGCAACACTCCGAGTATGTTGTTGATTGTGAGTATGGGGGTGCGAGGCCCTTTACCGTCACGCGCGATCTCAATCAACCAGCGCCGATTCTCCAGATAATACGGCGCGGTACTTCCACCGAGCAGCAGGATGCGTTGCTCGTCCAAGTCATCCAGCGTGCGCGGGGTGCCGAACCGTTTGAGATATTCGGGAGATGCATAGGAGTGAAAGCGCACGGAGAACAGCTTGCGCTGAATGAGATCCGGCTGGGTCGGCTGCCGCAGCCGAAGCGCGACGTCGGCCTGCCGCATGGCCAGGTCGAGTTCCTCATCCGTCGTAATCAGCGTGAGATGGACGTCAGGATAGAGCTCGATGAATTCACCAAGGCGCGGTGTGAGCCAATGCACGCCAAGCCCCGGTGTCGTCGTAACGCGCAATTCGCCGTTTGGCCGCTCTCGACTATCGGTGAGCTTTGCACGCGCTGCTTGCAGCTTCATGAATACGTCGTGCGCCGTATGGTGCAGCAGCTCCCCCTGCTCCGTGAGAATGAGGCCGCGGGCGTGGCGGTGGAAAAGCGACACGCCCAACTCCTGCTCGAGCGCTGAGACCTGCCGTGACACGGCCGATTGCGAGAGCCCGAGCTGCTCGCCGGCATGCGTAAAGCTGCCTGCCTCCGCGGCGGCGTGGAAAACTTTCAGCTTGTCCCAATCCATTTCCTGCCTCGTAGCGGCCGAGTCATTCCGCAGCGATTGCCGGCTCAGCTTCGCCCTGGGCTGCCAAAAAGCGCTCGGCTTCGAGCGCGGCCATGCAGCCCTGCCCGGCCGCGGTCACCGCCTGCCGATACACTTCGTCGGTGACATCGCCGGCAGCGAAAACGCCCGGCACCGACGTTGCCGTCGAAAATGGCGCCGTCTCGATGTAGCCCGAGGGTTTCATCTTGAGCTGACCGGTAAACAGTTCGACAGCGGGAGTGTGACCGATGGCTATGAAGACGCCATCTACGTCGCGTTCGCTGATCGCGCCCGAATTCACATCGCGGAGTACAACGCCCCTGACCTTGAGCGGATTGTCCTCGCCAATGACCGCGTCGAGGCCCGTATTCCAGATTACTGAGATCTTGGGATTGCGAAAGAGCCTATCCTGGAGGATCTTCTCCGCGCGCAGTCGATCCCGCCGATGGACGAGCGTGACGTGACTGGCAAAATTCGTGAGAAAAAGCGCCTCCTCGACGGCAGTATTGCCTCCGCCGATCACAACAACATTCTTTCCACGATAAAAAAAGCCGTCGCAGGTAGCGCATGCGGAGACGCCGTAGCCCTTGAATTTCTGCTCAGACGAGATCCCCAGCCAGCGTGCCTGCGCACCCGTCGCAATGATGATCGTATCGGTCAGATAATGGTCGCCTGAGTCACAGACGATTTCAAACGGACGGCTTGCAAGCGCTACCTCCATGACATGGTCGCTCACCAGTCTGGTACCGACATGCTCGGCCTGTGCTCGCATCTGCTCCATCAGCCAAGGGCCCTGAATTACATCGGCAAATCCCGGGTAGTTCTCGACGTCGGTCGTAATCGTGAGCTGCCCGCCAGGCTGAATGCCCTGTATCAACACTGGCTCGAGCATCGCCCGCGCGGCATAGATCGCCGCGGTGTACCCCGCGGGCCCGGAGCCGATGATGACAAGCTTCGCCCGAGCAGTTCTGCCCATGTGAAAAATGGTCCTTTTTACAAAGGGCTGCGTTCCGCCGGGATAGTCGAACGAGCAAAACCAGGGCTCTCGCCGCTGGAGCTATGCAGATAATGCAGAGCGATGTCGAGTTCTAGCGGCCCCGGTTTGGGCGCGCAATAATATTTCACGGACAGAGTCCCTTCGCGCTACAGTCGAGAACGGAACCGACTGTGCATAAACGGAGAGTGTGCGAGTGTCCGCTCGCCTTGACGCAATTGACCGCCAAATACTGCGAGAGCTGCAGGAGGACGGCCGCATCACCAATGTGGAGCTCGCGCGCCGCATTGGCATCTCCGCTCCACCCTGCCTGCGCCGAGTGCGGGCGCTCGAGCAGGCAGGTTATATCACAGGCTACCGTGCTCTGCTCAACGCCAAATTGCTGGGATATGAAGTCACGGTGTTTGCGCTCGTTCATCTCTCCAGCCAAGCCGATGCGGATCTCAAGCAGTTCGAGGAATTTGTCCGACGCAAGCCGCTGGTTCGCGAATGCTGGATGCTTTCAGGTGACGTCGATTTCATCCTGAAATGCGTCGCGCCCGATCTCAACACACTGCAGAACTTTGTCGCCGAACTCACCGCTGCGCCGCAGGTGCGCAACGTGAAGACCTCGCTCACCCTGCGCAATTGCAAGGATGCGGCAATGGTACCGCTTGAGGCCAAACAGAAATGAGTTGCGCCCGCATGCGAAGCGAAAGCGGTAAAGCCTCGGAGGTTGCTGCCGCGCCTAAGAGGCTAACGTCGAAGCCTCAGCGCCACTCGACTTTCTTGATCTCGTAGGCTTTCGCACCGCTCGGCGTCACCACTTCAACGCTCGTGCCTTTGGCCTTGCCAATAAGCGCGCGAGCGAGCGGCGAGGTGATTGAAATCTTGCCCTTTTTCGCATCCGCCTCCGGTTCTCCCACGAGTTGCCATACCTGCTTCTTCTCGGTGTCTTCATCGACTAGAGTTACGGTGGCGCCGAACTTGATGGTCTCGCCGGAAAGCTTCGACACATCGATGACTTCCGCGCGCGCAAGCTTGTCCTCGAGTTCTGCGATACGCCCCTCGTTTAAGGACTGCGATTCCTTCGCCGCATGATACTCGGCGTTTTCTGACAGATCACCATGCGTACGCGCATCCGTAATTTGTTGGATTATGCGGGGCCGCTCTACCTGCTGGCGCTGCTTAAGTTCATTTTCCAGCGTGGCGTAACCCTCCGCTGTCATCGGAATCTTGTCCATTTCTGTTTCAATCCTCCAGCCTTGGCCTAGAGACAATAAAGTCCATCGCGGGCCGAAGCGTTCCGGCCACGCGATGCTGAACCTGTCCCAATCACACACCGTCGGCGGGGCTTCCCGGTCGCCCAAGCTAGGCGCCCGATCAGCCTGTGGCACCGAAATAGCTCTGCAGCGCCCGGACTTCGAAGTCCCCAGCCAAATAGGCCTTGATGCCCTGCGCGGCGGCAACGGCTCCTGAAAGAGTGGTGTAGTACGGGACTTTATGCAAGAGGGCAGCCCGACGAAGCGACCGGCTGTCCGCGAGGGCGGTTGCTCCCTCCGTCGTATTGAACACAAGCTGGACGCCGCCATTCTTGATGGCATCGACTATATGCGGCCGGCCCTCCAGCACCTTGTTGATTTTTTTTGCCGGCACGCCCTGCTCAGCCAGATAGCGCTGCGTGCCTGACGTCGCGATGACGCGAAACCCGAGCTCTACCAATACCCGAATGGGTTCGAGCACCCGTGGCTTGTCGCTGTCCTTCACAGATACGAATACGGTTCCCTCGCGCGGCAGCCGGGATCCGCCCCCGATCTGGCTTTTCGCAAAGGCAATGGCGAAATCCCGATCGATGCCCATGACCTCGCCGGTGGATTTCATCTCCGGCCCGAGTACCGTGTCCACGCCTGGGAACCGCGCGAACGGAAATACCGCCTCCTTCACTCCGACATGGCTCAGGCGAGGAGGCTGGAGCCCAAAGCTCGCGAGGCTCTCGCCGGCCATCACTCGGGCGGCAATTTTGGCGATTGGAATTCCAATCACTTTGGCCACGAAAGGGATGGTGCGCGAAGCGCGCGGATTTACTTCCAGGACGTAGATATCGCCGCCCTTGATCGCATACTGCACATTCATCAATCCACCGACCTCGAGCGCCAGCGCAAGGGAACGGGTCTGTCGCTCGAGCTCGGCGATACTGCTTGCGGAAAGCGAATAGGGCGGAAGCGAGCACGCGCTGTCGCCCGAATGAATTCCCGCCTCCTCGATGTGCTCCATGATCCCGAGAATGGCCACGTCTTTGCCGTCCGCCATGCAGTCGACGTCTATCTCGATAGCGTCTGAAAGATATCGATCGATCAGAAGGGGACGTCTCGCGGAGACTGCCAGCTCCGAAGGACGATCCAGGTCCTCGGCCAGACGCGCGATGTATCGGTCGAGCTGCAGCGCATCGAGCACGATCTCCATGGCCCGACCACCGAGGACGTAAGAGGGCCGGATCACGATCGGATAGCCGACAGCATCTGCTCTGGCGCGCGCATCCTGCGGGCTGGTGGCGATCGCACTCATGGGCTGGCGGAGCCTCAGGCGGTCGAGTAGTTTCTTGAAGCGATCGCGGTCCTCAGCAAGGTCAATCATGTCGGGCGAGGTGCCGAGAATCGGAACGCGTCCGTGCTCCAGTGCCTGCGCCAGCTTGAGCGGCGTTTGGCCACCGAGCTGCACAATCGCTCCGTGCAGTTTGCCGTTTGTACGCTCCACGTGCATCACTTCGAGCACGTCTTCTGCGGTGAGCGGCTCAAAATAGAGGCGGTCGGATGTGTCGTAGTCTGTGGAGACGGTCTCCGGATTACAGTTGATCATTACCGTTTCGTACCCCGCGTCGCGCAGCGCGAAGGCGGCATGGCAACAGCAATAGTCGAATTCGATGCCTTGCCCGATCCGATTGGGGCCACCTCCAAGGATGACAATCTTGCTGCGATTACTCGGTGCTGCTTCGCAAGCGAGCTGTCCCGCAAAGGGCGCGGCATAGGTGGAGTACATGTATGCGGTAGGGGAAGCAAATTCGGCCGCACAGGTGTCGATGCGCTTGAACACAGGCCGGACGCCGAGCGCCAAACGCTTTTGCGTCATCGCTTCAACGCTCAGTCCCGCCAGCTTCGCCAGTCGCGCATCCGAAAAGCCCATCCCTTTCAGGCGGCGCAGGGCGGTTGCACTTTCCGGAAGGCCCTTTGACCTGATCTCACTTTCAATCTCGACCAGGCCCCGGATCTGAGCAAGAAACCACGGATCGATCCTGCATGAGGCATGGATATCCTGATCGGAAATCCCAAGCCGCATGGCCTGGGCGATCTTGAGCAGGCGGTCGGGAGTGGGCGTGCCGAGGGCCGCGCGAACAGCATTCTTGTCATCGCCATGGCCGATGCCTTCAATGGTGACCTCATCGAGCCCGGTCAATCCGTTTTCGAGAGATCGCAACGCCTTTTGCAGACTTTCAGGAAAAGTGCGGCCGATCGCCATGACCTCGCCGACCGATTTCATGGACGTAGTGAGAACCGGCTCAGCACCGGGAAATTTCTCAAATGCAAAGCGGGGAATCTTGGTCACCACGTAATCGATCGTTGGCTCGAACGAGGCTGGAGTTGCGCCTCCGGTAATGTCATTGGCGACCTCATCCAGCGTGTAGCCCACCGCAAGCTTGGCGGCGACTTTTGCGATCGGGAATCCAGTCGCCTTGGATGCCAGCGCCGAAGAGCGCGACACGCGGGGGTTCATCTCGATAATGACGAGCCGCCCGTCAGCGGGATTGATAGCGAATTGCACGTTGGAGCCGCCGGTCTCCACGCCGATTTCGCGCAAAATGGATATCGCGGCGTCGCGCATGATCTGGAATTCTTTATCGGTCAGCGTGAGGGCCGGCGCAACGGTAATCGAATCTCCCGTGTGCACGCCCATGGGATCAATATTTTCGATTGAGCAGACAATGATGCAGTTGTCCTTGCGGTCGCGCACTACTTCCAGCTCGAACTCCTTCCATCCGAGCACCGACTCCTCGATCAAGACCTCATTTGTGGGAGAAGCGTCGATGCCGCGTTCCACGATCTCTATGAATTCAGCCTTGTTGTAGGCGACGCCGCCCCCGGTTCCGCCGAGCGTGAAAGAGGGCCTGATGATTGCCGGCAGTCCGATATCATCAAGGGCCTCCAGGGCCTGGATCAAGGTTTTGACCTGTTTTGAGCGTGGCGTTTCGAGGCCGATACGCTGCATTGCTTCGCGGAACAGCTTGCGATCCTCGGCCTTGTCGATTGCCTGCGCCGTGGCACCGATCATCTCGACGCCGAAGCGGTCGAGTACGCCTAATTTGTTGAGCGAGAGCGCGGTATTGAGGGCCGTTTGCCCGCCCATGGTTGGCAACAACGCATCGGGCCGCTCCCTTTCAATGATCTTGGCGACCATATCGGGCGTGATCGGCTCGACATACGTCGCATGAGCGACATCGGGATCAGTCATAATGGTTGCAGGATTGGAATTGACCAAGACGATCCGGTACCCTTCGGATTTGAGCGCCTTGCAAGCCTGAGTTCCGGAGTAATCGAATTCGCAGGCCTGACCGATCACGATCGGCCCCGCCCCGATAATCAGTATTGAACTGATATCATTGCGTCTGGGCATCGCCGCGTGAAATCCATTATCGGAAGTGTTGGGAACATAAAAAAAGCGCTATCGCGCGTGAGCCGCTACAGAGCACAACAACATCGTCTCTGCGAGTGCAGGCGGTTTAGACCAGAATGGCCGCAGAGGAAAGGCCATCCGCTTCGGCTTCGCGCGCATGTGCACGTTCGAGCTTTGTGCGGATTCAGCTACGCCGGGCTAGAAAGCTCATCCGCGCTGGGTTGTGCCCGATATTGGAGATGCGCTGCGGCGAAAATCCGGCCGCGGCAAGCTTCGCGAGCATGGTCGCTTCGCTGTAGCGCGTGAGCCCAAGGCGCGAGCGCAGCCGCCAGTATGGCGAAACGACCGTGCGAAGGAGCCCGAAACCTGCGGCAGTCAGGAAGCCGTTGAGCGCAGCAAACCGCAGCAGCGCGAGTGCATCGGTTACGGCGGACACGTCGGGCGGGATCACGTCGCCCAGGACCAAGCGGCCGCTGCTCCTGAGCAGGCGATGAAACAAGGCAAGCAAGTCACTCAGTTCTTCCGATGAGAGATATTGAGCCACTGAGTGCATGATGATCAGATCGAGGTCGCCATTCGGCAGGTCCCTGACCTGATGCGGCGAGCGCACCTCGATGTCTTGCCGCGTGGCGTACCGCTGAGAAAGTGTGGCTTGCAGCTTTGGCGCGGCCTCGCACAGGATCAGCCGCCGCGCCGGCGGCGCGATCAGTTCCGCGCAGAGCGCTTCGCCGCAGCCATAATCCAGGACATCGGCGTCGGGCGCAACATGGGCACGAAGCTGTTGCGCAATGGTGCGGTAGTGCAGCTCGCGGTGTCGCGCATTGACGTAGATGGTGTGCTTGGAATTCCAGAATGAAATCCAGGCACTCATCGCGCGGCTCGGCGGTAAACAAACGTTCGAATGAGCTAGCCCGAGTTGGCTTTACGCATCAGCTCCGTGAAGCGCGTGAACAGATAATGGCTATCCCGCGGTCCGGGAGATGCCTCCGGATGATACTGCACCGAGAACACCGGCTTTCCCTTGAGTGCAATTCCGCAATTCGAGCCATCGAAAAGCGATATATGCGTTTCAAGGAGATTATCGGGAATGGTTGCGCGGTCCACGGCAAAGCCGTGATTCATGGATGTGATCTCCACTTTTCCTGTGAGCAGATCCTTCACCGGATGATTTGCGCCGTGATGGCCCTGGCGCATCTTGACGGTCTTGGCGCCGAACGCGAGCGCAAGCATCTGATGCCCCAGGCAGATGCCGAAGACAGGGAGATCGGCGGCCACCAGTTCACGAATTGTCGGCACGGCGTATTCTCCGGTTGCCGCGGGGTCGCCCGGACCATTTGACAGAAAGACACCGTCGGGATTGAGCGCCAATATTTCCGCCGCAGCCGTCTGTGCGGGAACGACAGTGACCCTGCAACGCTTGCTCCCGAACTGGCGCAGGATATTCCGCTTGATCCCGTAGTCGAGGGCGACAACGTGAAATTCGGGTTTATCCAGCCGGCCGTATCCTTTTCCCCACATCCACGCCGTTTCGTCCCAAACCGATCGTTGCGCCGATGTGACAGTGGGCACCAGATCCATTCCGATCAGGCCCGGCCATTCCCGCGCTTCGCGCGTGAAACTGGAAAGGTCAAACCGGCCGGACGGCTCGTGCGCAATCACGGCGTTGGGCATACCCTTGGTTCGGATAAGGCTGGTGAGGGCGCGGGTGTCCATGCCACTCAATCCGATTATGCCGCGCGCCTTCAGCCACTCATGCAAGTGCCGCGTGGCGCGGTAGTTCGAGGGTTGCGTTATTGGTGTGTGCAGCACGACGCCTCGCGCTCCCGGAGTTGCCGCCATATTGAGCTTCTCGATGTCTTCCTCGTTCGTTCCGACATTGCCGATATGCGGAAACGTGAAGGTGATGATTTGGCCGGCATAGGACGGATCTGTGAGTATCTCCTGATACCCCGTCATTGCGGTATTGAAACAGACCTCGCCAACGGCGTGGCCCGTAGCACCAAGTCCGAACCCTTCGAGTACTGTTCCATCCGCGAGGACGAGCAGCGCGGTAGGCTGAGGTTCGGTCCAGCTCGCAGCGGCGGCGCGCGCCGGAAACTCAGAGCGGCTCTCTTCCGGGCGAACACGAGACTCGCCGCAGGCACCATCCGCTCGATCGGCTAAGGCATATTTCTCGATCATTATTTGAGAGCTTGCATGCGCGGGTGTACATCGCCGCCGAACGCGCCAGCCCGGCGCGATGCAGGAGGCCATAGCCGTGCTGCGTGCCGATATCAACAGCAGTCTGAAACAAGCGATGAAGGCCCGACAGGAGCGCCGCATCGCCACGCTGCGCCTGGTCAATGCCGCCATCCAGAATGCAGATATCGAGGCGCAGATACAGGGAAAGCCGGCGCTTTCGGACAACGAGCTGCGCGCCTTGCTGCAGAAAATGATCAAGCAGCGCCAGGAGGCGGCCGATATCTATGAGGGCGCAGGCCGCAAGGAGATGGCCGAGCGCGAACGCGATGAAATCGAAATCATTCGGGCCTATCTTCCGCAAGCCCTTTCTGCGACGGAACTCGACGCGGTCGTTCAGACGATCATCGTCGAGCTCGACGCCCGGAGCATGCGCGACATGGGCAAGATCATGGCTGCGCTGAAACAAAAATATGCCGGTAGAATCGATTTCGGAGAGGCAAGCGCACGCGTTAAGGCCAAGCTTGCCCCCTGATCTTGCGCAACGGGTACTGCAGCCGGCGGTGCACGGCTGTGGAAAAAGTTGGGAATCGGGACCATTTGCAAATTCCTTATTGGGCTCGCTAGAAGGGGACACAACCCTCCTGCATTTGCCGGTTATCATTGTGGACCGATTCGCACTCGCAGCAAGGCGTCATGCGCTTTCCGCCCCATTTCCTCGATGAGCTGCGCGCACGCATTCGCGTGTCCGAAGTCGTCGGCCGGCGGGTGAAGCTCAGGAAGTCGGGGCGAGAGTGGTGTGGACTGTCGCCGTTCAACCGGGAAAAGACGCCTTCGTTCTTCGTCAATGACGAGAAATCGATGTGGTTCGACTTCTCGGCGGGCAGGAATGGAAACATCTTCGATTTTGTGATGCTCACCGAGGGTGTTTCGTTTCCGGAAGCGGTCGAAAGGCTTGCGCAAGAGGCCGGCGTCCCCCTGCCGAAATTCTCGCGTGAAGAGGAGCTGCGCGAGCAGCGGCGTAAGACGCTTCACGACATTTTGGAAGCGGCGACGCTGTTTTTCCAAGAGACGCTTGCATCGCGTACGGGAGCCAAAGTCCGCGGCTATCTTTCCGATCGCGGCATCGATCCCGCGACCATTCTGAAATTTCGTCTCGGCTATGCGCCGGCCGACCGCTTCCTGCTCAAAGAACATCTCGGCAAGGAGGGAATTTCGACGCAAGACATGGTCGAAGCAGGCCTTTTGATTTCCGGGGGCGACATTCCCCTTCCCTACGATCGGTTTCGCGACCGCGTGATGTTTCCAATACTGGATGCACGCGAACGGCCGATAGCGTTCGGGGGCCGGGCTCTCGATGCGGAGGTGCCTGCCAAGTACCTCAATTCACCTGAGACCCCGCTCTTTCACAAAGGCGCAACGCTTTACAACCTGCCGCGTGCCCGCGCTGCCGCGCACAGGGGCGCGCCGCTTGTTGCCGTGGAAGGATACGTAGACACGATCGCGATGGTGAGCGCGGGCTATGAGGCCACGGTTGCACCACTCGGTACCGCGCTCACAGTCGAACAGCTCGCGCTGCTTTGGAAAATGGCAGACGAGCCCATTCTGTGCTTCGACGGGGATGTGGCTGGCCGGCGTGCCGCTTACCGGGCGGCAGATTTGGCAGTGCCGCTGATTACGGCCGGCAAATCCCTGAAATTCGCGCTCCTGCCCGAGGGGCAAGACCCCGACGATCTCCTGCGCCTCGCGGGAGTGAAGGCGATGGCGGAGGTGATTGGAGCTGCATGCCCGCTCGTCCACATGCTCTGGATGCGAGAGACCGAGGCAGGCAGCCTCGAAACGCCGGAGCGACGCGCGGCCCTCGAAGCGCGGCTACAACAGGTCGCAATGGCGATCGGCGATAATTCAGTGCGCAAACACTACCGCCGCGAATTCGACGAACGCCTGCGCACCCTGTTTGAGCCAAATCGGCAACCGTTTGAGGACAGAGGACGCCGTTTTCGACCTCACATGCGGGGGGCTCGGCTCCCCCAACGCCGGGTCGCGCAGAGCAGCCGCTATGTCGCGGCAAGCCCCCAGCTGGCCGGAAGTCCGATTCACCGGGGTTCCGTCATGCCACGGCGCGAGGCGCTCATCTTGCAGGCGGTGATCAATCATCCATGGCTGCTCCACGAACACCTCGAGGAGCTTGCAACCCTGGAACTGCGCCACCCGGATGCCGCCAAAATAAAGCCCGCTCTGATCGATATTTTTGCCCAAATGGGAGCGCCGGATGCAGCAGGAATCTTGGCCGAGCTGGGCCGTCGGGGATTGGGGCAGGCTGCTGATCGGATTCAAAAAGTGATCACAACCAGCTCGGTGTGGGGCGCCCAGGCGGGGGCAGCCCCCGATGATGTCCTTCTGACCTGGAGCCAGCTTGTCGCCTTGCACCGCCAGTGGCATTCCCTAACCAGGGAACTCCGGGAAGCGGAGCAGGCGTTGGGACGGGATTCGACCGAGGCGAATTACTCGTGGCTGCAGGATATCAAGGCTAGGCAGTGGGTCCTCGAAGGCACCGAGGCATTGATCGAAGGCTTTGGCGCCGCCTCTGGTCGGGCAGTAAAAGCGCTGTAATAGGCACGGTTAATTAGGAGTTAAGCCGGGGCCTTGACACTGCAGGGCGCCGAATCGGGGCGATGGAGTCTCCTCGCATAGGGTAGGGGCAACGAATTGACGTCCGCACGGCGTCGTCCGGGAGAGGTGAATGGCGAGCAAAGTAAAACCAGCGGCAAGAGATAAGGACAAAAAGGAAGACGAGATGCCTGAAAGAGAAGGCACCGAAGCTCCGGACACGCCGCTGCCGCTGCTCGACCTCAGCGACGCCGCCGTCAAAAAGCTCATTCGCACCGCCAAGAAGCGGGGCTATGTGACCCACGACCAGATCAACTCGGTTCTCCCTTCCGAGGAGGTTAACTCCGAGCAGATCGAGGACGTGCTGGCGATGTTCAGCGAAATGGGGGTCAACGTCGTCGAGACTGAGGAAGCGACCGACGAGGAAGAGCGCGAGGAGGCCGAAGAGGAGCCCGAAAGCGACGGCGGAGATCTGGTCGAAGTGCAACGCGCAGTCCCGGCCAAAGCCGAGACGAAAGAGCCGAGCGAACGCACCGACGATCCTGTGCGCATGTACTTGCGGGAAATGGGGTCGGTGGAGCTGCTCTCGCGCGAGGGCGAGATTGCCATTGCCAAACGCATCGAGGCCGGCCGCGAGGCCATGATTGCAGGCCTTTGCGAGAGCCCGCTGACTTTTCAGGCGATCATCATCTGGCGCGATGAACTCAACGAGGGAAAGGTTTTTCTCCGCGATATCATCGACCTTGAAGCGACATATGCCGGCCCTGATGCCAAGATCATGCCCGCTCCCGCCGTCATGGCCGAGCCGCAAGCGCTCGGCACAGCGGCGGCAGCGGCTGCGACGCCCGTGCTGGCGCAGACACCGGCTCCGCCGGCAGCTCCGCCGAACGCCACACCCTTCAACGCCACACCTTTCAAAGTAGGCCCGGTGGGCGAAGACGGCGAAGATGAAGAGCGGGCAGAAGCGGTACCGCCGGAAAGCGAGTTCGACGAAGAGGACATGGAGAATTCGCTTTCGCTCGCCGCCATAGAGGCCGAGCTGAAACCGAAGGTGCTGGAGACGTTCGACAATGTGGCGGATGCCTACAAACGGCTGCGCCGGCTGCAGGACCAGGACATCGAGTTCAAGCTGAAAAATACGACGCTCTCGCCCGCTCAGGAGCGTCGTTACAAGAAGCTCAAGGACGACATCATCGCGGAAGTGAAGTCGCTGCGTCTCAACCAGACTCGCATCGATTCGCTCGTTGAGCAGCTCTACGACATCAACAAGCGGCTGGTGAGCTACGAAGGCAAGCTGATGCGGCTCGCGGAAAGCCACGGCGTCTCGCGTGAAGACTTTCTCAGGAATTATCAGGGTTCTGAGCTCGACCCGCGCTGGCTCAACCGCGCGTCAAAGCTTTCCGCCAAGGGCTGGAAGAGCTTCGTCGCCAAGGACAAGGACAAGATCAGGCAATATCGCCACGACATCCACGTGCTTGCGGGCGAGACCGGGCTCGAGATCGGCGAATTCCGCAAGATCGTGCAGATGGTGCAGAAAGGCGAACGGGAAGCGCGACAAGCCAAGAAGGAGATGGTGGAAGCCAATCTCCGCCTCGTGATCTCAATTGCGAAGAAATATACGAATCGCGGCCTTCAGTTTCTCGACCTCATTCAGGAGGGCAATATCGGGCTGATGAAGGCGGTCGACAAATTCGAATATCGGCGCGGATACAAGTTCTCCACCTATGCGACTTGGTGGATCCGGCAGGCGATCACCCGCTCCATCGCCGATCAGGCGCGCACCATCCGCATTCCGGTGCACATGATCGAAACGATCAACAAGATCGTGCGCACGTCACGACAGATGCTCAACGAGATCGGCCGCGAGCCCACCCCCGAGGAGCTTGCCGAAAAGCTTGGCATGCCGCTGGAGAAGGTGCGCAAGGTGCTCAAGATCGCCAAGGAGCCGCTCTCGCTTGAAACACCGATCGGCGACGAGGAAGATTCCCATCTCGGCGACTTCATCGAGGACAAGAACGCGATTCTGCCCATCGATGCGGCGATCCAGTCCAATCTGAGGGAAACTACGACCCGCGTGCTCGCTTCGCTCACCCCGCGCGAGGAGCGCGTGCTGCGGATGCGCTTCGGCATCGGCATGAACACCGACCACACGTTGGAAGAAGTGGGCCAGCAGTTCTCGGTCACGCGCGAGCGCATCCGCCAGATCGAAGCGAAAGCGCTGCGCAAGCTCAAGCATCCCTCGCGCAGCCGCAAGCTGCGCAGCTTCCTCGATAATTAGCCGTCCCGCAGGGCGTCGACTCCGCCGCTCATTCCTGCGGCCGGAATCCGAAGGCCTGCTCGAACCTCTTTGCGTATAGGGGCCAGACTTCGGGATTAACGACGCGGGGAGGACGCTTGCCGTCGAGCGTCATTATGAGCTGCTCCGCGGCGATTTTGCCCATATGCACGCGAGTTTCCCGCGTCACCCCGGCAGTATGGGGACTCGCCACAACATTATCGAACTGGAGCAGCGGGTGCCCGGGCGAAGGAGGCTCCTTGTCCCACACGTCGATGCCGGCGCCGGCGATCTTCTTGGCCCTGAGCGCCTCCGCGAGCGCTACTTCGTCGTGGATGAAGCCGCGCGCCGTGTTGATGAAATAGGCGTGCGGTTGCATCAACGCGAACTGCGCAGGGCCGATCATTCCGCGCGTCTCATGAGTGAGGGGACAGTTCACCGAGACGAAGTCGGACTGGCGCAACAGGTCCGCAAGCTTCACCTTGGCGGCGCCTCGTTCGGCCATGCTTGCAGCGTCCAGATACGGATCGTACGCCATTACTTTCATGCCAAGCAGTCCCCGGCAGAGCGCCGCCAGGGCCTTTCCAACATTGCCCAGGCCGACGATGCCGATCGTCCGACCCTTTACGTCATTCCCGGTGAAGTCCGCGCGATGACGCACGCTGCCCTGGCGCAGCGCATGATCGGTCTGCACGATCTGCTTTGAGAGCGCCAGCAACATGGCCACAACGTGCACGGCCACTGCTTCGGCGTTTCCACCGGATTGGTTGATCACGAGTATGCCCGCTTGGGTGCACTCGCCAATGTCCACTGTATCGAAACCGGCGCCATTCGTTGACACGACGAGCAGGTTCGACATCCGGCCGACCAGGTTCCGGTTCACATGAAAGTGCGGATGGAGTTCGTCGCGGGCAGAGCCGATCTGATAGGCATGGGCAGCCGCGATGATTGGCTGCGCGATTTCATCGCTTGTGTCGTTCTCTAGCCTGTCCAACCGGATTTCCGGCCGCTGGGCGAGAGTATCGATAAAGCTAGGATGCGCGAGATAATGCACGTAGAACGCGCGCTTCACATTTTCTTTCATAGCCCGCTTCCGTGAAGAATGACGGAGGAGCGACGGCAGAGAAGAAATACAGAGCAGAGCAGTCGGGTGTCTGCTTTGTGCTCGGTCGCAGGCCTTCTGTCGTTTATTATACGTCTTCCGGTCTCTGATCCATTCGCGCTACGATCGGACGAGCTGAGTGCAACTCGGAGATGACCCATGGTGAGATTCCTCGCGCTGATTGGGGTGCTCGCAATCATCGTTGATATAGCTGCCGCTGTTTTTGCATTCGGCGGATTCTACAATGTAGCTGCGCTCGTCGATGAACCTGCCATAGTCAAATCGACGCTCGCTTACATCCGCAAGGCCTCCATCGAGCGCCATGCCAAAGATAAGCCGCCCGGCTCGCTCGAGGATGCGATGATAGTGCAGAGCGGAGCGCGCGCATTCAGGGAGCGCGGCTGCACCAATTGCCATGGCGGCCCAGGTGTGGAATGGGCAAAGTTTTCAGAGGGCTTGCGCCCGGACCCTCCCGACCTCAAGGAACTGGTCAACGAGCGCACACCGGCACAACTGTTCTGGGTGGTCAAGAACGGAATCCACATGACCGGCATGCCGAGCTTTGGCGCGATCGAGGTTCCCGACCAGGAAATCTGGAGCATTGTTACATTTCTCAAAAAGCTCCCAACCGTGTCTGATGAGGATTTCAAAGCTTGGACGGAATCGAGCAGCGGTAACCGATAAGTGCGCGCGACAGCGGAACAACCCGCCGTCGCCGAAGGTTCCCCGGCATAGCAACCGAGTTGCTTTCTTTTGAAGGAGGAACAGATGCGCCGTTCTTGGCTTTTGTGGCTGGCGATGATGGCCGTGACGATGATGAACGTGCCAGCGCCGGCGGCCCCGGAAACGCCGGCGCAGCAGCCTTCAGGAGTGCCAGCACCTGGCTCGGAATCGTCCGGTCACGTGTCGCCGCGGCTCAATCTTACGCTCGAGCAGCGGCACGTGATCAAGGAAATCATGAAGGACGTAAAAGAAAAGCCGCCTTCGGCTGCAGCTCAGCCGAAAATTGGGGAGCCGGTGCCGGCCGATATTAAACTGCACCCGATGCCTGCGGAAGTCGGCAAAAAGGTCCCTCAGGTCAAGAGCCACATGTACTTTCTGACCGTCGAGCAGATCGTGATCGTGGATCCCAAGGACAATTACATTTCGGATGTGATTAATATCGGCACGGATTAGCTTGACCCGCTGTCCCCGCTTTCCCAATCCACTGGGGAAATGGCAGATGGAGCAAGGCCGCTTTCACACCGCGGCGACGGTGTGCACCTCGATCAAAAAGCTCTCCTGCACCAGACGATCGATGATCAGGAGCGTATTTGGCGGATAGTGGCCGCTCGGAAAAAGACGCGGAAACTCCCGCAGTCGAAATGCCATAAATGCGGGAATGTCCTGTGAGTGAACGAGATAGGTGGTGAACTCAACAACGTTGGCGAGGCTTGCACCTTGCGATTGGAGCGCGGTCACCACATTGGTGAAGACCTGCCCGCATTGAGCGTCGAAATCATTGGCACCGACGAGCTTGCCTTCTCGGTCCGTCGCCACTTGGCCGGCGATGAAAAGAAACTCGGACGCCTTGACGCGGGTAATCTGTGAATACTGCCCGAGGGGCTTTCCCATCGGCTCGGGATTGAGGAATGTGATCTGAGGCATGGTGCGCTCGCTCCTAGCTGGGGGATGAGGAGTGTAGCGCAGCTCGGCAGATTAGGCGGCGTCTTCTGCCCCGGGCGTAAGCTCATTTTTCAGTCGCTTGAGGATCTTGCGCAAAGCAGCGATCTCCGCCTCAAGCCTGTCGACGCGCGCGGCGAGGTCCTGCTCGAAGGGCACTCCGTCATCGCTCAATTCGCTGGCGAACGTCACACCCATTTCATCGCCGCGGCGCTATTGCACATTTGCGCGCAGCGTCTGTTCCTTGTGTGGGATATGGAGATCGACGACATCGGGGGTGTTGACGACATTCTTAAAGATGAGCCGGGCGCCCCCCTCTGAGATATCCCGAATAAGGCAATCCGCCACGGAATGCCGGTTGTTGAAATAAATACATCCGCGCAAAAAACTCTTTTGACGCGTTGCTCGGCGCCGCTCGTTCATATCTGCAAGGTAGCGCCCCCGACTTAACGATTTCTTTACCGGGCGCATGCAGGGCGTCCGCCCCGCTGCCCTGCACCTTGCGACAGGGAATCAGCGCGGGGAAGACAGCAACTCGCCGGCAACGCGCGCGAACGCTCTTGCAAGCAGGGCACCGGCCCGGATCGAGCCGAGCAGGCTCCCGGCGACCTTCGATTCTCCGGCGGAGCGGCACCGATAATCGACGGGAATCTCCAGAATGCGAAGCCCGGATCGCGCCGCTCGCATCTGCATTTCGAGATTCCAGCCATAGGTCAGTTCCTTCATCCCCAGGCGCAGCAGCGTCGCGCGCCGGATCGCGCGAAAAGCGCACATATCGGTATAACGGATCCCATACAGAAGCTGCATGCCCAAGCCGGCGAGACGACCGGCCGCGAGCTGATGCCAAGCCATGCTGCCCGGCGCGCGCGTTCCACGCGCGCGGGAGCCGATGACAAAATCATAGTCGCCGGAAAGGATCGGCTCGACAAGCTTGTCCATTGCGCCCGCATCGTCCGCACCGTCGCCATCCATGAACACGAGGACCTCGGCGCCGGCGGCAAATTGCGAGCCGCTCAAGCAGGCGCGCCCATAGCCTCGTCCGCTCTCGATGACCTCGGCCCCGGCGCTTCTCGCGCGCCGGACCGTCTCGTCACGACTGCCCCCATCGGCGACGATAATGCGCTGTGCAAGTTCGCGCGGGATTGCTTTCACTACCTGGACGATCGAATCCTGCTCGTCGAGCGTAGGTATGATCACCGCCACCTGTGCCGGCAATTCACGCATGAAAGATTGCGCAGAGTGCGAAATGGATTGCTCATGTGCATTATATTCGCGGTGGATAGCTTGCGTGTGGCAGCTCGACAAGCAGGAAACGATCAGGCGCACTTGGCAGCCCGCGTTACATCCTACGCGTGGGATGGCGAGCGCCAGGTTTCAATTCATAACTTTGTTAGCGATGCTACGATGGAAGTTAATCTAAAGAATGAAAAACCTCCTTTGATCTCGCCGGCCGCTTCCTCTTACCAGCGCGGGTCCCATGCAAACCTATGACGTGATCATCATTGGCGGCGGTCACAACGGACTCGTGTGCGCGGCTTATCTCGGCATGGCCGGGCTGAAGGTGAAGGTGCTCGAGCGCCGTGGCATCGTTGGCGGCGCAGCCGTGACGGAGGAATTTTTTCCCGGTTTCCGAAACTCCACGGCCGCGTATACGGTCAGCCTCCTGCAGCCGCGAATAATCCGGGATCTCGATCTGTTGAGTCACGGATTGAAAATCGTAGAGCGGCGCGCGCAAAACTTTCTTCCTTTGCCCGACGGCAATCATCTTTTTGCTGCGGAAGGGCAGACACAGGCCAGTCTGGCAAAATTCAGCCGCAGCGACGCCGAGCGACTGCACGCCTTCAATCAGGAGATCGATGCGGCCGCCGAGTTCTTGCGCGGGCTGATGCTGCGGGCGCCCCCAAACCTGGTGCGCCGGCTAAGCTTGAACTCATTGCGCGAATTTTTAAAGCTCGGCGCTCTCGCCAACAGTTTGCGCCGAATTTCGGGCGATACGCTGAATGCCTTGTTCGATCTCTTCACCAAGTCGGCGGGCGACTATCTCGACCGCTGGTTTGAAAGCGATCCGATCAAGGCCTTGCTCGGCTTCGATGCAATCGTCGGCAATTACGCGAGTCCATATACCCCGGGCAGCGCCTATGTACTCTTGCACCATGCGATCGGCGAGGTGAATGGGAAGCGGCGCAGCTGGGGCCATGCAATCGGTGGCATGGGCGCGATCAGCGAGGCCATCGCCCGCGCTGCGCGCAGCGCGGGCGTGGAGATTGAAACCGACGCGCCGGTGCGCGAGGTGATTTTGGAAAAAAAACGCGTGGTCGGAGTGGTTCTTGAAAGCGGAGCCATATTCCGCAGCGGCGCGGTCGGCGCCAATGTGAATCTTAAACTGCTGTATACGAGGATGCTGCCCGCAAGCGCGCTGGATCCCGCATTTCTGCGTCGCATGCACGGTTGGCGCTGTGGCTCGGGCAGCTTTCGCATGAATTTGGCCCTGTCGGAGCTTCCGAGCTTCACGGCACGGCCTGGTCACGACCTGCAGGATCATCACACGGCGGGCATCATTCTCGGCCCGAGCCTGGAATACATGGACCGCGCTTATTGCGACGCACGGGCATTGGGCTGGAGCCGCGCGCCCGTGATCGAGATGGTCATTCCATCGACTTTGGATGACAGCCTTGCACCGACCGGCGCGTACGTGGCGAGCCTGTTTTGTCAGCACGTAGCGCCGCATCTGCCCGATGGCAGCTCATGGACCGACTGTCGGGATACCGTTGCCGATCTGATGATCGACACGGTCGAGCGCTACGCGCCCGGCTTCAAGCGAAGCGTCATTGGCCGGCAGGCTTTCAGCCCCCTCGACCTCGAGCGGGTGTTCGGACTCGTGGGAGGCGACATCTTCCACGGCGCGCTCACGCTCGACCAACTGTTTTCGGCGCGCCCCGCACTCGGCTATGCAGATTACCGCGGTGCTGTTGCCGGGCTATACCACTGCGGGTCCGGCGCGCATCCCGGCGGGGGCGTGACGGGAGCCCCCGGGCACAATGCGGCGCGCGCCATTCTGCAGGATTACCGCAGGCGCCCTCACTCTGCGGTCTCGACCGCAATGACATGATCGTGCTGGCCTGAACACCTGGGGGAGGAATATAGATGCTGAACTGGACCAAACTCGTCAGCCTGGCAGCAATCTGCTTCATCGGCATCAGCGCACCGAGAGACGTTTGGGCGGATGTGAAGATCGGGGCCGTTCTGTCAATCACCGGCCCCGCCTCCTTTCTCGGCGATCCGGAGAAGAAGACACTCGATATCTACATCGATGACATAAACGCAAAAGGTGGGGTCAATGGCGAAAAACTGCAGCTCGTCGCCTATGACGACGGCGGTGATGCCAATGCAGCGCGCACATTTGCCACCCGAGCGCTTGACGAGGATAAGATCGCGGCCATGGTGGGGGGTACCACCACTGGCACGACGCTGGCGATGATGCCGCTCTTCGAGGAGGTGGAGATTCCGTTCATCTCGCTTGCGGGGGCGGTGCAAATCATCGAGCCTGTCCGCAAATGGGTATTCAAGACCCCGCACACGGACCGCATGGCTTGCGAAAAAATCTTTGCCGATGCCAAAAAGCGCGGCTTGACCACGGTTGCGCTCATCTGGGGCACCGGCGCATTCGGGAAATCCATGCGGGAGCAGTGCGTGGCCGCGGCGTCGCGCTCGGGAATCACCATCGCGCACGAGGAATCCTACAGTCCGCGGGACAGCGACATAACCCCGCAACTGACCAATATTAGAGGAAAGGCCGGAATTGCCGCGGTGATCAACGCGGATTTCGGCCAGGGCCCTGCGATCGTCACGCGCAATTACCGTCAGGTCGGAATGCAATTGCCGTTCTATCAGAGCCATGGGGTGGCCTCGAAGCAGTTCATCGAGCTTGCGGGGCCAGCTGCCAACGGCGTGCGCCTTCCCGCCTCGGCGCTGCTCGTGGCGGACAAGTTGCCCGACGGCGACCCGCAAAAACCGGTAGTGGTTGCGTACGCGCACACCTATCAGGACAAAACGCGACAGCCGGTTTCTACCTTCGGCGGCCATGCGTATGATGGCCTTATGATTCTGGTGGAGGCTGCCAAGCGCGCCGGCACCTTTCAGAAATCGAAGCTGCGCGAAGAAATCGAGCGCACCAAGAATTTCATCGGCACGGGTGGGGTGGTCAACATGTCGCCCGCAGACCATCTTGGTCTCGATCTCACCGCATTCCGCATGCTTGAAATCAAGAACGGCGACTGGTCGCTGATCGAGTGACCGCAGCTCCATCCGTACGCCGCCGTTTCAGGGGCAGGTACAGTGAGGAATGGCTGAGTTTCTGCAGTTTGCGTTCTCGGGCCTGACCGCAGGCGCCGTCTACGCGCTGGCTGCACTCGGTTTCACCCTGATCTTCAACTCGTGCGGGGTCATCAACTTCGCGCAAGGCGAATTCGTCATGCTCGGCGGCATGATTACCGTCTTCCTGAGCCTGGCAGGTCTGCCGCTTCCGCTCGCCGCCTGCCTTGCAATCGTCGCCGTTGTCCTTGTCGGATTTGGAATTCATGTCTTTGCCATCGACCGGGCGCGCGACGCGACCACGGTAGCGCTAATTGTCATCACCATCGGAGCGTCCATATTCCTGCGCGGCGCTGCGCAAGTGCTGTTCGACAAGCGCTTTCACACCCTGCCGTCCTGGTTCGGCGATAACCCGATCGTGGTCGGGGGCGCGGCCATTCTGCCGCAGAGTCTGGCGGTGCTCGGGGTTGCGGTCGTCATTGTCGTTCTGCTGTGGGCACTCATCGACCGCACGCTGCTCGGCAAGGCCATCGTGGCGACCGCCTCCAATCAGCTCGCAGCAAGCCTCGCCGGGATAAATACCCGACTGATGGTCGGCCTTTCCTTTGCTATCTCCGCCGCAATCGGCTCAGCGGCTGGAATTGTCATCACCCCCATTATGTTCACCAGCTATGACATTGGCACGCTACTGGCGCTGAAGGGTTTCGCGGCGGCCATGCTCGGCGGCATCGGCCATCCAGTGGGCGCGGTGGTCGGCGGCATCGTGCTAGGTCTCTCCGAGGCATTCTCCGCAGGCTACTTTTCGTCACAGTACAAGGATGCGGTTGCCTTGGTTCTTCTTCTGGCCGTGCTATTCGCGTGCCCGCACGGATTACTCGGCAGGCCGTCGCCCGAGCGGGTGTGAATGCGAACCATCCTCGCGCACCGCCTGTTTCCCCTACTCCCCGTCGTTGCGATCGTCATCGTGCTGCCGGCATGCTTTCCATCGGCTTACTATTACCGCGTCGCGGCGCTGGTCTTCATCTTTGGCCTCGCCGCCCTCGGCCTCAATTTGCTCATGGGCTTTGCCGGACAGGTAAGCCTCGGGCATGCCGCGTTCCTCGGCGTTGGCGGCTATGCGGTGGCAATCGGGCCGGCGCGCCTCGGCGGTTCCCCATGCGTCTATGTCATCGCAGGCGCGCTGCTCTCCGGGCTCATCGCATGGGTTGCCGGCAGGCCGATACTGCGACTCAAAGGGCATTACCTCGCGGTGGTCACGTTGGGGTTCGGCTTGTTGTTGGCCATCGCGCTCAATAACGAGACGGGCCTGACCGGCGGTCCCGATGGAATATCCGTACCGCGGCTCGTGGTCCTTGGGCTCACCTTACGCACTGCCGCCGACTGGTACTGGATATCCGCAGCATTTTTTCTGCTCGGCGCCTTGGTGGCACTCAATCTGATCGACAGCCCGACCGGCCGGGCCCTGCGCGCCATTCACGACAGCGAGGTCGCCGCACGCGTGCTCGGGGTGGATGTCGCGGCCAAGAAGCTCTTGGTGTTCGTGATGTCGGCGGCATATGCGTCTGTTGCCGGATCCTTGTTCGCCTTGCTCAACGGCCATATCACACCCGATCTCGCGGGCTTTCTCCGTTCTATCGAGCTTGTCGCGATGGTAGTGCTTGGCGGGATGGGATCGGTTATCGGCTCGCTGGTCGGCGCCGCCTTCTTGGTGATACTGCCGCAGACACTGGCTGTGCTGCACGATTACGAGCACATGGTGCTAGGGCTCGTGCTGATGCTGGCGATGATCTTTCTGCGCGCCGGCATCGTGCCAACGCTTTCGCGGTTCGTCACAGTCCGGCCGGCGTGACCTTGCTT
This sequence comes from Xanthobacteraceae bacterium, assembly GCA_040510075.1. GTDB lineage: Bacteria > Pseudomonadota > Alphaproteobacteria > Rhizobiales > Xanthobacteraceae > VAZQ01. Next base: position 26,414 of record JBEVJT010000213.1, read on the forward strand.
TGCGTCGTGGATCTCTCGATTTCCTTTGGCGGCGTGCGCGCACTCGATCGCGTTAGCTTCGATGTTGCGTCCGGCACAGTGTTTTCCATTATCGGCCCGAACGGCGCCGGCAAGACGACGTTGTTCAACATCATTTCGGGACTTTACGCGCCTCAAGCCGGGCACGTGCGCCTTGCCGGCGAAGATGTGACGGGCCGATATCCGGAGGAACTCGCGCGCTGCGGCTTGTCGCGTACGTTTCAGAACCTGCAGCTGTTTCGACGCCTGACAGCACTCGAGAACGTCATGGTCGGACATCACCGGCACGAGCGGAGCGGCCTGTTTGCCGATCTTTTTCATCTTCCAGCTTGTACGCATCAGAATAAACGCACGCGAGGCGCCGCACTGGATGCGCTCGATCGGGTCGGGTTGGCTGCCCTGGCAGAACGCCCGGCAGCCAGTCTCCCCTATGGAGTGCTCAAGCGGCTGGAGATTGCGCGTGCGCTTGCGACCCGACCGAATCTTCTGCTGCTCGACGAGCCGGCGGCGGGCTGCAACGCGGCAGAGAGCGGCGAACTCAAGGGAATCATTCGCGGGCTCGCCCGCGACGGGATCACCGTTCTTCTCGTAGAGCACGACATGCGGCTGGTCATGGAAATTTCCGACCGCATCCACGTGCTTGCCGAAGGCCGCACGCTTGCGGAAGGGACGGCAGCCGAAGTTCGCAATAACCCGGCAGTGATCGCGGCCTATCTCGGCGCTTGCGCTGAACCGAAATGCACTGATGCTGTCCATTGACAATCTCAGAAGTGCGTATGGGCGCATCGAAGTGCTGCATGGCATTTCGCTCGACGCAAAAGAGGCGGAGATCGTCGCCTTGCTCGGCGCGAACGGGGCGGGCAAGACGACGCTGCTGAAGGCCATTTCCGGGGTGCAGCCCATCTCCGGCGGCAACATAGTATTTGACGGGCGCCCGCTAGATCGCGTGCCAGCACATCACCGGGTGGCGCTGGGCATTGCGCAGGTCCCGCAGGGGAGAGAGCTTTTTGCGCCGCTCTCGGTCGAAGACAATTTACGGTTGGGAGCATGGACACGCCGCAACGGTAAAATCGGAACGGCACTGAATTCTGTGTACGACCTGTTTCCACCGCTCGCGCCCTTGCGCCACAGGCCTGCGGGAACCCTGTCGGGCGGCCAGCAGCAGATGCTCGCGATTGGGCGCGCGCTCATGGCCAAGCCGCGCCTGCTGCTGCTCGATGAGCCCTCGATGGGACTCGCGCCCATGCTGGTCCAGCAAATCATGACCGCGTTGCAGGTCTTACGCCGCGAAGGCCTGACCATCCTGCTCGTGGAACAGAATGCTCAGGCTGCGCTCTCCATTTCGGATCGCGGCTTTGTTATGGAAACTGGCACCATCGCAGCGGCTGCGAGCACCGCTGAGCTGATGAACGACGAACGAGTGCGAGCCGCCTATCTGGGCGCCAGTTGATTACCCCTTCTGCGTTCTCCAGCTGCGCAGCATCCGCCCGTCTGCACCGAACACCGGATCCTTTGCCGGAAGCGGCGCCTTGGGAATGGTTTCTCGGGCACGAGCGTGCTCTTTCTCCGAGCCGGTGCATACGTCGTATTTTCCGCCCGGCGGGTACGCGCCTATGACGAGCAGATCGTTACTCGCCGAAAGCGCCTGATGTCCAGTGCCGGCGGGCAGGATCGCGACATCGCCTGTGCGCAGCTCGATCACCCTGCCCTTATTCCCGCCAAAGCGCACCTTGGCGTGGCCGCGTGCCACCCCGAGCACTTCGTGGGTGCTGGAGTGATAATGGACATAGTCATAGATGCCATTGCGCCAGGACCCTCCCCATCCGTTCTCCTCGAAAACCTGCTCGAACGCGGCAGCGGGATCGCCTTGCTCCGGCAAGTCAATGGGAGTGCGATAATAAATGAAAGGCAGCGTCGGATTATTGGGAACGCGCCCATCGTCCTGAAAAAAGAATTCGTTCGCTTTGCGGTCGCGCACGCATTGCTCTACCTCCGCGGGAGCAATGCGTCCAATACCGGTCAGGTTTTCCAACCTCTTCTTCAGCGCCTCGAATAGATACATCGCAGCCTCGCTTGCTGCACGTTACAACAACGAAGCGGCGGTGGCGGTTCCCTTCCGTCGACAGGGCGTCATGTTCACGGTATATCGCGCGCAATCTTGAGACGACGGGGCACTCGCCTAATTGAGCCTCTCGCCGACGCCGCCGCGCCGGTTCTGATTTCAGAGATATCGAAGCTGATCAAATCGCCAGCAGGCACTCCACGGCAATTACGCGGATGCGCGCGACGGAGGGAAGTTCATGTTAGCAGGGAAAGGTGCAGTCGTTACTGGCTCTACCAGCGGAATAGGGTTGGGCATTGCCACAGCTCTTGCAGCACAGAAGGTCAACATCATGCTCAACGGCTTTGGCGAGCCAGGGGCGATCGAGAAGCTGCGCATGGAGCTTGCCGCACAGCACGGAATTAAGGTTGCGTATTCCGGCGCGGATATGTCGAAGCCAAAGGAGATCGCCGGACTGATCGACACGGCCGAGCACGAGTTCGGCTCCCTCGACATAGTCGTGAACAATGCGGGTATTCAACATGTCTCGCCGGTCGAGGAATTTCCGGATGAACGGTGGGATGCAATCATTGACGTAAATCTCTCGGCTGCATTCCACGCCGTCAAGCACGCGCTGCCCGCAATGAAAAGGCGCGGCTGGGGGCGTATCATCAATATCGCCTCGGCCCATGGTCTCGTCGCCAGCCCCGAAAAGTCCGCCTATGTGGCCGCCAAACACGGGCTCGTCGGGCTGACGAAGGTAGTCGCGATCGAAACCGCGAATAACGGCATTACGTGCAACGCCATATGCCCCGGCTGGGTGCTCACGCAGCTCGTACAAAAGCAGATCGAGAGCAGGGCCGCACAGGCCCGAGTTCCAGTCGAGAAGGCAAAGGAAGACCTCGTGCGTGAGAAGCAGCCGATGCTGCGTTACACCTCGCCCGAGCAGATCGGGGTGCTCGCGGTTTTCCTGTGCAGCGAGGAAGCGGCAACGATTACCGGGGCCGCCTTGCCCATCGACGGCGGCTGGACTGCGCAGTAGCAGACGGCATCCCACTTGCTGGTAGAGGGCACGTTTGGAGAAGGGGCCAGTGCGCAGGCTCAGGCCGAGGCAAGGGCATCAAGACGCCGGGCGAGCTGATTGAGTCCCCACGCGCTTGCAAGCTCGGCCGCATCGTTCCATTTCGGCTTCTGATTTCGCAGCGGCGGCAGCTGAGCGCGCGCGTCCAATGTGGCGAGCCGGCGGTAAAGCCGTAACTCTTCAACTTGCGCGGGAAAGCGCCCGGCGCGCAGCGCTTTTTCGAGGCTGCCATATTTGCGGAGGAGCGCCGCTGCTCCCTGCGCCCCTACGCCCTTTGCACCCGGCAGCCGGTCTGATGGATCGCCCCGCAATGCAATGAAATCGGGCACTTGTACCGGATCGACCCCATAACGCGCGCGCACCTCCGCAGGTCCGATGCGGGCGATCTCGCCGGCCCGTACTGGCTGCACGATCGTGGTCAATGCGGAGGCCAGCTGAAAAGCGTCGCGGTCACCGCTCGCCACAATGGCCTTGCCACCTCGGCGCTCTTCTTTCCTCGCGGCGGCGGCCAAAAAATCGTCGGCTTCGAAGCCTGGCGCCTTGGCATTGGCGAAGCCGCACGCGCTCACAAACGAGGGCAGAAGCCCGAGCTGCTCGACCAAATCGTCGTCGAACTCTCGGCCTGCCTGATACTCGGCGAAAGCCGCGTGCCGATAGGTTTCCTGATCGAGCGTGTCCCAGCCGACAAGCACTGCGCGCGGCTGCTCCTCCCGGTAAAAGCGCAGGAGGTAATTGGCAAAGCCGAGAATGGCGCCTGCACCTTTTCCGCCCTTGCGCCGGATCGTCTTGGGCAGTGCGTGATAAGCACGGTGCGCAAAGGAATCGCCGTCTATAACAAGCAGCGGACGCGCAGGCTCGGAGCGGGGCACGAGGCGAGGGGCAGCCGCTCAGATCTTTATTCTCTCGTCTTCAAGTACCCGGCGCACCGCCGGCCGCTCGATCATTCGATCCTTGAATCCGGTGTAGTTCTTGAGCTCCCTCACGGGGAGTTCGCGGCGAACGCCCCAGACGTAGAAGATCAATCCATAGGGATCGACAACGCTGTATTTGTCCGAGAACCATTCCCGCTGCGCCAGCATGCCGTCGATCTGCTTGAGATAACCGTGGAACGTCTTGCGGCCCATCTCCTGGATGTTGTGAAAGAGGGCGGGATCAGAGGCGTAGCGCTCGGGCCGTCCAATGTGGGCGTGTGCGGGATGAACGCTCGCGGCAAAGAAGCCGATGAGCGAGAGCGCCTTGGCTTCCGCCATGGGGTCCTTCGGCCACAGATCAAAACGCTTGCCGAGGAAGGGCAGAATGGCAGTGTTCTCCGAAAGCGCCTCGCCGTTGCCCAGTGCGAGCGCGGGTACACGGCCCTGAGGGTTGATCTTGAGGTATTGCTCCGTGCACTGCTCGCCCTTGGTGAGATCCATTCTGTGCGGCTCGTATTTCTCGCCGCTCTCTTCCAGCACGATATGCGCGGCCATCGAGCAGGCACCGGGGGCGTAATACAGCGTCAGCATTTCGCAATGCTCCTCTTGTCAGCGGATGGGGAAGTCGTACGTACCTCGGCCACCGCCATACGTGTAGTGCCACCATTCGCGGTGGTAATTGCGAAAGCCCTGCGCGGCCATGGCGGAGAGTAGCATCTTGCGCCACCTGCTCTGCTCGGTGGAAATCGCCGTGCTGTATGTGTGGCTTGCCACGTCGAAGCAGTCGTAGCCGGTGCCCATGTCAAGGCCATTATCCGGACTGCGCTCGGCGGCGGGTGCCGTGCATGCTCCATACGCAGCACGCGGATCGAATGCAGGCGCAGGAGGAGCAGACGCCTGCACCAGCGTCAGATCAACCGCAATGCCCCCCGAGTGCTGCGAGTGCGAGGCGATGTAGCCGAGCGCAAACAGCGAGCTTTTGTGGAGCTTGGGAAAGAAGCGCTTCGTCGGCCCGTCGCCGCGGCCGTCAGTGGCCCAGGCGGCCATCGCGCGCACCGCGCGTGCGGGCCGATAGCAGTCATAGACCTTGAGCGAGAGCCCGGAGCCTGAGAGAGCCGCTTGCACGCGCTTGAGCGCGAGCGCGATATCCCGTTGCAAAACACACTCAGGCACCTCGTAGCCGGAAAGGGGCCGGCCCACGAAATTGTCGTATCCTGCGTAACGCATGTCCTGCGCGATGGAGCGGTCGATGTCGCGCAGATAAACGAAGCCTGCGGGCAAGGCGCCTTGCGCGGCCGCCGCTGGGAGGAAGAGCAATACGAGGGCGAAAAAGGTGGTGGTGCGTGCAGCCAACCGCCCGATGCGGCCGCCCATTACTGCGGCGGCGTGCGGGCAGGCGCAATGCTCGCGGCGGACGGCAGCTTCTTGTGCGCGCTTGACGGCTTGCCGCGCGCGGATAGTTCCGGTTCGTGTGGCTGGCGCGCGCCGCAGAACGCGTCCATCGCATCGACGACTGCCGCGCTGATCAGCGATCGACGCTCCGGCGAGGCCATCAGCAACTCCTCGTCGCGATTGATGATGGAGCCGGCCTCGAGCAGTACCGCCGGCATGTGCGTATCCTTGAGCACGATGAGCTTGTCGTGATGATACACGCCGGTTTCGGAGTCGATGAGTTCGCGCTTCCACCGCCCCATGATTTTCTCAGTGTAATGCGGCGTGTACTGCAGGCCTTGCACCTTCATCTCGTGGCCCAAGAGCTTCGCGAAGCTAAGGCTGGTTTTGAAATGCCCGTTGTTTGACGACACAAAAATGGAGTGTCCCTTGAATCGATCGCTGTACCCGCGCTGTTTTCCCCCGAACTCCCATTTTTGCAGAAAAGAATCGGGAACGGCGTCGTGGTGAATCGAAAGAAAAAGATCGGGCGCCAGTTTGTTGGCGCGTGCAACCCGCTGGTTCAGGCTCTGATACTTGCGACCTTCGGTGACGAGCAGCACGGTATTGCTGAAACCGCGCTGTACCAGCTTGTCCTTGATCAAGGTGGCCAGACGCAGGTTGAATTCGTATTCGCCCACTCCCCTGGCGCTCAGGGCGCCGGGTACCTGCGGCGTGTGCCCCACATCGATGACCGCTTTGAAGGCGCTCCGGTTACATGCCGCGCCCTTGCCCTCTTCCGCCGCGCGGGCTTGGCCGGTGAAACCCAATGAACAGACGAACGCCGCTCCGACGGCGAGAAGGTGACGATAATCCATACGCTTTTTTAACCACACCATTAGCGGCTGGTCGCCGTTTCGTAATGAGAGCAAGCGGGCCCCCGCCCCATTCGGCTCGCCAGCATAATGCGCAAGCAAATGGCCGCTATTGTGGCAAGGGAAAGATACCGAGAACGAAGCTGTGAACGGCGCGAGCGAGGCCGCGCCTACTCGCCCTCGATGTCCCACCCCCACGCTTGTGACGCAGCACGACTACGCTTTCATTCCCGCGAGGGAGCATAGGGCGCGGGTAACCGCGCCATCGGACCGGCGGATCTCGTCCAGAATGGAATAGTGATTATGGCCGGGGAGGAGATTGAATTCGACCGGCAGCGAGCGCTCCCGCGCGGCCTGCGCATAATCGACGGATTGGCGCCGCAGCTCGGGAAGCTCCGCGCCTCCGACGAACATGCGTAACGGCGGCATACGCGCGGGCAGCACCCGCAACGGGCTCAACTCCGCGATTTCCGCAGCATCAAGATCAAGTTTCTCGTTAAGATAATTGAACGAGATCGGCTCGAGATCGAAAATGCCGCTGATGGGGAGCCCGCCGGCAAAGGCGGGATGGCCGCACACGGCGGCCGTGAGATGCCCCCCTGCCGACCAGCCGCCGACGAAGAGGTTTTCTCGATCGAAGCCGAAAGCAGCCCTGCGGTCGACGAGAAAACTTAGCGCGCCATTGATCTCCCCGACGATATCGCGCAGGCGTGCTTCCGGCGCCAGGGTGTAGCCTGGCACGGCGACATCAAAGCCGCGCGCGAGCGGCCCCTCGGCCATGCACGTGAATATCTGCTTGTCATTGCGCTGCCAGTACCCGCCGTGGATGAACACGAAGAGAGGCGCGCGTGCCGCCCCGCATGGCAGATAATCGAGACACGCCCGCGGCCGCTTCCCATACGCAACATCGAGGCGCGCGTCCGGCCTCTGCCGCAGCTTCGCGCTGGCCTCGCTCCAGCGCGCGAGCCATTGCGCGCTGTCAGCGACGGCGGCCGTGTTGTTGTAAGCGGCATCGAGCGCCGCACGGTTCATGCCGCGGTAGATCGGGTTTTCCGCATGCGCGTGCAGCGGCTGGGTCATACAACTGCGCTTTCGGTCTGTGCCGCGCGGCGCGGTGCCAGATGGCTGGTGAGACGGCGCGCCAGGTCGCGGCGCACCGCATTGAACTCCGGCGAAGACACATCGCGCGGCCGCGTCAGTTCGATCTCGATGTCGCCTTCGATCCGGCCCGGTCCCGCGCTCATCACCAGCACGCGGTCGGCGAGCAGCGCCGCCTCTTCGACCGAATGCGTGACGAAGATGACGGTTACGCGCGTGCGCATCCAGATTTGCAGAAGTTCGCCTTGCAGCTGCTCGCGGGTGAGCGCATCCAGGGCGCCGAACGGCTCATCCATGAGCAGAATATTGGCGTGATTGGCAAGCACGCGTGCGATCGCGACACGCTGCTTCATGCCACCGGAGAGCTGGCTCGGGTATCGGTTGGCGGAGCGTTCAAGTCCGACCAAGTGCACGAATTCATCGGCAATCTGCTCGACCTCGCGACGCGGCAGCCGCCGCTGCCGCGGGCCGAAACCGATGTTCTGGCGTACCGTCATCCACGGAAACAGCGCGTAATCCTGAAATACCATGCCGCGGTCGCTGCCGGGCCCAGTGATGGGCTTATCATCGACCAGCACTTCGCCGGTGGTTGGCTCCTCGAAGCCGGCAATGATGCGCAGCATGGTTGATTTGCCGCAGCCGGACGCGCCGATCAGGCAGACGAACTGGCCGCGCGGGATGCGCAGATCGATCCGGCCGAGCGCTTCCACTTCACCTTCGTCGACGACGAAGCGCTTGGTGACGCCGCGGATGGCGACGTGCGCGCGGCTGCCCTCAGGCATGGTGCTGGGGACTCCATTGCAGCAGCCTATTTCCCAGGAGCACGATCAGGCGGTCGGTGAGGAAGCCGCACACGCCAATGACAATCATGCCGGTGATCACAAGATCGGTGCGCGAGAGCGTACGCCCATCCATGACCACCGAGCCCAGGCCGGTGGGAACGCCGGTCATCTCGCCGACTACAATCAGGATCCAGGCAAAGCCGTGGGCGATGCGCAGGCCGTTGAAGATCGCGGGCAGTGAGGCGGGCAGAACCACCTGGCGAAACATCGCCGATCCCGAGCAGCCGAGCATGGAGGCGGCCTCGAAGAGGCGCACGTCGACCGACCGCACCCCGAATATCGTGTTCAGCAGGATGGGATAGAACGCGCCGAGGAAGACCAGAAAGATCGCGGCGTTTGGCCCGAGGCCGAAGAAGATCATGGAAAGCGGGAGCCATGCGGTCACCGGGATGGGGCGCAAAAGGTTGATGGTGGGATCGAGCAGCTGGCGCAAAAATTTCACACGGCCAATCATCAGCCCGAGCGGAATGCCGATGAGCGCGGCGAGAAAAAAGCCGCCGTAGACGCGCGTCATGGACTTCCAGACGTGGATCAGAATGGTGCCGCTGAATGCGTCGTCGTAGATGCCGCCAAACGAGAAGTCGTGCATCATCACCGCGACTTCGCGCGGACTTGGAATGAGGCGCGTGCCGGTCATTGCCACGGCACGGTCCCACAACAGGATGAGGAGCAGCGGAAAGCCGGCGCCGAGGCCGATCGCGCGCAGCCTCTCTGCTGCGCGCCGGCGTTGACGGACGGCAACCGGCGCGTCGGTGTGCGCCGATTGGCTCGTGTCGGGAAGCGCGGTGACCTGCTCGGTCACGGCGGAGCCGCGCCGCGGCTTACATGAATTGCTTCGTAATGTGTCGATTGAGATCGGGGACTTGGCGAACCTGCTTGTTCTCGAACATCAGTCGCGCATACGCGTTGGCACGGTCCATGAACACATCATCGATCTTCCAAGCCAGCTCGACATTTGGCACCGCAAACTCGATGGATTTCTTCTGCTGCCCGAGTTTTTGCATGGACATCTCCACGATCTGCTCGGGATGCGCCATGGCATAGTCGACGGCCTTGCGATGCATGTCGACGACCATGCGGATGCGGTCAGGATTCTCCTTCGCCGCCTTCTCGCTCGCGGACAGAATCATGTTGAGCGAGCCAATCGGCGTCGAATATGGATATTCCACGAGCCGACCGGTGCCATTGGCAAGACTGATGCCTGGCGCAGGCTCGGCGCCCACATAGGCGTCGATGTCGCCGCGCGCGAGGGCCGCGGGATGATCGCTGAACTGCAGGCGGATGGGCTGGATGTCCTTGATCGACATGCCTTCCATGCGCAGCCGCTCTAGGATCACCGCTTCCTGGGTCGAGCCTGGCCAGATGGCCACGCGCTTGCCTTTCAAATCCTTGATAGTCTTGATGTCCGTGTTGATGCCCGAGATCACGGCCATGCCGCGGTTATTGGCATTGGCGACGATCACGACCGGCTCGCCCGCAGCGGCCCCGAGAAGAAACGCGGCAATCCCGTGAATGCAGGTGTCCACCGTGCCGGTAAGCACCGCGTTCTTACCGTCGGTCGGACTTTCGAATGGATAGACCTCGACCGTGTAACCGGCCGGAACGAATTTCTCATAGAAATAGGCGGAGATGCCGTGGATGAGCTTGAGCGTCCCCACCTTGAGCACCTTGTCGTCGGCGGAGGCGGGAACAGCGAGCGTGATGGACAGCGCCGCAATCAGAACAGGTAACGCGCATTTTGCAGCGAGAAAGCGTGAGGCCGCCATGAAACCCCTCATCATGTTGCACATTTCCAGCAGGAGGTGGGCGGAGCTTAGCGCAAGTCCGCAAGGTGGTGAACGTGGACACTCGCCGAGATTTTGTGCAGTGGACAGATTAGAACACAGTGCCGTCCGCGATCACTCTGATAGGCGGCGGGCCATCCGGAGGTCGTAGCGTGCGCGCGATGCGCCGGCCCGCAGCCCAGGTCCCGCCCTGAAGCATCTGTCCCATTGTGAATTCGGCGCCGGCACCGAGCTTGCTCCGTACCAATTCTAACAATCGGTCCATCAGCGCGACCGTCAGCGCCCGCCATTCGACGACCAACTCAGAATCAATCGCACAGGGACGACCGGAAACAAAGGCTGCACGCGGACGGATCGTGCCCGCGTCAATAAGCAGCCCGCCATTGCGATATTCAGGGAGCGCGGTGAGTTCATCAATGTTCTTGACCCCGAGACCGCCCAGCATGAGCGGTTCGATAAGAGAATATGCGAGCCACTGGGAGAGCTTATGAAATGGCACGATCCCGTCAGTCTCGTCCCCGGTGCGCACAGCGGGGTGACGGCCTGCATCGCCCACGCAAAATCCATTTAGGACAAAGCCCGATGGCCAGATCGAAGCGAACGCCTGAAGGAGGCTGGCGAGCAGTGTACCTGCCGAGATCGCGCCCTCCGCAGCAATCGTTGTAAAATAGTCGAACAACCTACCGGGGCGTGGCGGATCGGCGCTGAACACCTGCGGTTGGGCTGCAAGCGCGCCGGCGAGGCGCCGCAGCAATTCGCCGCGAGCCTCCAATCCGACCAGCGGATTGTCGGGGCGAACCTGAAAATAATGCGCCAGCGCGGCGGCCTCGATGCTTGCGAGCGCGGTAGCATCGACCCGCAGGGGCTGGGTGTGATCGGAGGAGAAAGCGCCTGCACGAAACATTTCGAGGCTTGCGATGGCGAGTCCCTCCGATCGCGCAAAAGAACAGCCGCTGGACTTGTCGTCATACCGCCATGCATCCCCCGCTCCGGCATCGAGCAGCACGCTGACCGTCGCAAGATCGATGCCCATCCGCGCGCGGTCGCGGGCATCCGGCGCCGCGTCGAGAAGCTCGCGGGAACGATCCACTCCAGCGGCGCAGAAATGGCGCCAGCGGCTATGCAGCGGGATTTTCAGATCGGGATAATTCTCCCGTGTAACCTCGATGACGAGATCGGCCGCACGCTCCAGCCCTGCTGCATCGAGAACAAAGTGGGGCGACCGGTTATCCGCCGCCCACTCCTGCACCAGGGCGCACCGCTCCCGCACCGCTTCCGCATTCAGGAGCTTCGCAATGTTCGGAGGAATACTGGCGATCACTTTGTACCCTCCTCTTCCAAAAGCGACACTCTGTCCCCTGGCTTGCGTTGCGAACGCGCGCCATTCACTATCGCACTGGAGTTAGCTGAGGAATGGCGGGAACTAACATCTTGCGGGAGTCCTGCGGCGTGGCGCGCCTTCTCGCGCTGCTCGCCTTGCTTTTTGGGCTCCTGCATGGAGGCGCAACTGCGCTCGCGCAGAACTGGCCGCAGCGGCCGGTCAGGTTCGTGCTGCCGCTCGGCGCCGCCTCGGGCACGGACATTGGCGCGCGCCTGCTTGCAGATCGGCTCGCCCCACGCTGGGGCCAGCCGGTGGTGATCGAGAACCGCCCGGGAGGTGATGGAATTGTTGCGATCAGTGCGTTCGTAACGGCGCGCGACGACCACGTGCTGCTTTTTTCCCCAAGCTCCTCTTTCACTGCCCACCCTTACCTGCACGATAATCTGCCATACAAGCCTTCCGATCTCGCGCCCATCGCACGCTTCTCGAATACGATCATTTCCATTGCCGTGCCGCTCACGCTGCAAGCGGGTACGCTTGCGGAGCTTTTCGATCGCGCCCGCGCGCAACCGGCCAAGCTCAATTGGGCGGGCACGACTGGTGCGACCGATTTCATTTTCGCAGCGCTGATCAAGCGCGCCGGCGTGAATATGACCAAAGTGCCCTATCGCAACCCGGTCGAAGCGGCGAATGATCTCGGGGAAGGACGCGTGCAGGCCTATGCATCAGCGCTCGCCATCGTGCGGCCACAGCTCGAGGCAGGCAAGATCCGGTTATTGGCGGTTTACAACAGCATGCGCGCCCCCAGCGCGCCGGACATCCCCACGCTCGCGGAAGCAGGATTCAGGGAGCTAGTCATGGACGGGCTCATCGGGCTATTCGGGCCGCCAGAAATGCCGCCGGCACAGCGCGAGCGCATCGCTCTTGACGTGCAGGCCGCGGCAGATGCGGCCGTCGGCGAACGCCTGCTCGCGACCGGCCAAATCCTGAACACCGGCGGACCTGCGGAATTCGGGCGTGCTATCGATGAGCAGCGCGCGAAGATCGATGCCGTCGCCAAAGAGCTCGGGATAAAGCCTGCTCAGTAGACACGCGTTCGCGCTCGGCCGACATTGGACCACATGAATATTTCCCGCGCGAGCATTCCATCCATCACGGGGCGCGCGCGGCAGGCGCAGGAGTGCGCCGGTCGTGGCGGCGCATTTTGGCCGGGGGTGCCGGTCTTCGTGCTCGGAGAAGAAGGGCTGCAATGGATGGAGGGCGAACTGCGCCGGACCGTAGTCCATTCCGGCGCGATCCTGGCGTCAGCGGTGGATGACGGCTCAGTGGTCACCGGCGGCGACGACGGCAAAGTCATCAGCACGCGAAGGGACGGTATGAGCATGACCCTGGCGGAGGACCCGCGCGGGCGCTGGATCGATTGCGTTGCCCGAATGGCGCCATCGCGTGGTCGGCAGGCAAGCAGGCATTCGCGCGCGCACGTGATGGGGCCGCGCGCACAATCGATGCGCCTTCCACTGTTGGAGGGTTAGCCTTTGCACCCAAGGGATTTCGGCTGGCACTCGCGCATTACAACGGCGTGACGCTCTGGTTTCCGAATAGCGAGGTCAAGCCGGATGTGCTGGTTTGGAAGGGCTCGCATCTTGGCGTGATGTTCAGCCCGGACGCCCGCTTCGTCATCACTCTCTTGCAGGAGCCTGGGTTGCACGGTTGGCGTCTTTCCGACGGCAAAGACATGCGCATGTCCGGTTATGAGTCGCGCGTGCGCGCGGCCTCCTGGAGTGCGGGTGGCAAGTGGCTTGCCACCTCGGGGTGCCACGCGGCTCGTGCTCTGGCCGTTTGCCGCAAAGGACGGCCCTATGGGCAAAGCCCCGCGACTCCTTGCGCCGAGCGAACACCGTGTCGAAGTGGTTGCCTGCCATCCCAAGCAGGACATTGTCGCGGCGGGCTATACGGACGGGCTCGTCCTCTTGGTGCGCATTGCAGACGGCGCCGAGATTCTCGCAGAAGCGCCCGCCCCCTCCCCGATCACCACCCTCGCCTGGAGCGCAAATGGCGACACGCTTGCCTTTGGGACGGAGGACGGCGAATTGGAAGTCATCAGCCTGAGCTAATGGTTTGTCACTCCGGCATGTGTCCCCGATGCGGTGCAGTGCTTAGCCGTGCACCGCTGGTCCGGGACCGCCACAAACTGGAAAGGTCCCGGGTCTGCGGCGCATCACTGCGTGTGCTGCGCCGCGCCCGGGACACGGGCCAGTTTAGATCACGTATTGGCGCAGTGGTGGATAGCCGTTGAATCCGACGGACGAATACGTCGTTGTGTACGCGCCTGTCGCCTCTATGAGCACCTTGTCGCCGATCGTAAGCGACACCGGCAGCGGATACGGATTTCTCTCGTACAGCACGTCAACCGAATCGCAGGTGGGTCCTGCGATGATGCAGGGTGCCGTTTCATCCCGATCACGGGCGGTGCGGATGGGATAACGTATGGACTCGTCGATGGTCTCGGCGAGCCCATGAAACTTACCGATGTCGAGATAGACCCAGCGCATCTCGTCTTCCGGCGAGCGCTTCGCAATCAGCACGACCTCGGCCTCGATGATGCCGGCATTGCCAACGAGCCCGCGTCCGGGCTCAACGATCGTCTCTGGAATCGCGTTGCCAAAATGCTTGCGCAATGAGCGGAAGATCGCCTTGCCGTAGCTTTCGAGCTTCGGCGTCTTGCGCACGTAACGCGCGGGAAAACCGCCGCCCAGATTGACCATGGCGAGCGTGATGCCGCGCTCCGCGCAGGTACGGAAGATGGCCGCCGTGGAGGCAAGCGCTCGGTCCCAAGCCTCAACGTTATGCTGCTGCGATCCCACGTGGAATGACACCCCGTGCGGCATCAGGCCCTGGCGATGCGCGTATTCAAGAATCTCGACGGCATATTCGGGCTCGCAGCCGAACTTGCGGGACAGCGGCCATTCGGATCCGGTGCCGTCGCAATGGATGCGGCAGATCACGCGCGCGCCGGGAGCCGCCGCGGCGACCTTGTCGACCTCCGCCTCGCAGTCCACGGCAAACAAGTTGATGCCGAGCCGCGCTACCACGGCGATCTCGCTCAGCTTCTTGATGGTGTTGCCGTATGAGATGCGGTCCGGCGTTGCGCCTGCGGCGAGAACCGCCTCGGTCTCGCTGATGGATGCGACATCAAAGCTCGACCCGAGGTCCGCGAGAAGCTTCAGGATCTCGGGGGCCGGATTGGCCTTTACGGCGTAGAACACCTTGGTGTCCGGCAGCGCCTTCGAGAAGGTGAGATAGTTCTCGCGTACGACGTCGAGATCGACGACGAGACACGGACCTTCGTCCTGGCGCTTCCTCAGGAATTCACGGATGCGTGCGGTCATGTCGACGCTGCTCCCTATCCGGACGGCGATGCCTCGCCTGGTGAACCTCCTGTGATGCGTTGCGGCCCGAAGGAACGAGCCAAAAGCACCACCTCGATTGCTGCCTTGGTCCGGATGAGGGAGGATCCCGTTCCGCACGCCCGGCAAGAAGGACAAGCCTCTTCGGTGATCCGGCTCTTCGCCGGCAGTACCAAAAAAGCCCGCTCCGTCGTTGCTTTAAGCCGCGTCCCCCGTGGAGAGCGGGGTGCGCCGGTTCGCCTCCGGCTGCCGATCGCATGAGCAAGGAAGTGAGTTCACTTCCTTAGGCGGCTGTCCGGCCTCTTGTCCGGATGCCCACCGACCGACACACGGCCACAGGCACGTGCGAAATTGGGCGAGTCCCAGATAAGCGAATTTGCTCGCAGCTGCAAGAGATACGCAGCGGCAATTCACCAGAGATTGTCAGAACCACCTACACGGAGGATGCATTTGGAGGAAAAAGCTCAGCCACGCGTGAAGAACGGCTCGACCCGCTGCGCGTTCCGCATGAACGCGACCATGATGGCAATGCCGCAGAGGAAGAACAGTCCCTGCATGATGTGAACCCCATAGGGGCCGAGCTCGAACAGGTTACCTAGCGCCCAACCGGCGGCGAAGGCGGCGCCGAAAACCTCGGCGCCAATCAGAATGGCAGCGCTGATGACGGTGAGGACGTTTTGCCAGGCGATGCCGCGGCGCTCGGCCCCTTCACGCGGGTTCATAAGGCCATCTCCAATTCGACAGGTCACGCTGCATCGCGAGCCGCTTTGGTATCGAGCAGGTCCGATTCCACGAGTGCCGCCCGTATGCGCGCGAGTTCGGCGCGGCCAAGCTTTACCAGCGGCGGCCGCACTGTCGCGCGTGGCAGCCGGCCAAGGAGGACGAGCGCCTCCTTCATGCGATTGTGCATATCCGCCCAGGGCTCCGCATAAAAGGCGCAGGCCAGCGGATAAATTCGATTGTTCAGCCGCTGCGCCTCGGCGAGGTTCTTTGCTGCGACGGCGTGGAAAAGCTCCGCCTGCAGATCGGGGATGACGCTGCCGCTACCGGACAGTAGGCCGTTGCAGCCGAGCACGAGCGAGCTCAACAACCAGGCGCTATGGGTGCTGAGCACGTTGACGGGCCGGAGAAGAGACTGCAGCACGCGAACGTGCATCTCGTGCTGCTGCACGTTGCCACACCAATCCTTGATCGCCCGCATGGTCGGTATCTCCTCGGCCACGCGCAAAAGCGTCTCGCGCGGATAGCCCTGGCCTGTCGACAACGGGTATTGGAAAACGATAATCGGCAGATCGCTCGCGTCTGCGATCCGCTTGAAATGAGCGACGGCCATCTCCGCGCTCTGACCGAGCGTGAACGGGGCCGGCGGAAACACCAGGAGCGCGGATGCTCCGCCGGCCGTAGCCATGCGCGCAATCCGCGCCGCCTCAAGGCTGCCATCGGCCCATACACCGCTGACGACCGGCAGTCGGGACCCGATCTCCTCCTGGGCTATGTCGAGTACCCTTCGCTGCTCGTCGAACGTGCAGGAGGCCACTTCGGTCGAATGGGCATTAACGGTGAGCGCCGACAGGCCTGGCGTCGCCCCGACTTGGCGTAAGTGCGCCCGAAAGCTCTTCTCATCGATGGACAAGTCATCGTTGAACGGCAGCAGCACCGCGGGAATGACGCCATGGGGAACGTAGTTGGTGTGACGGGGCATGAATTCGTCCTTCCTCGGCGCTCGGCTTCGGGCATGTTATTCGGCAGAGCGGGTGCGCGCCAGCCTTCTTGCTGCGGGGTTCCATCAAAGCGCGCAATTGATTGACGTGCTTTCAGCATCGCGCAAATTCAAGCTAGTTAGCCGCATGATGTCGCATAACCAAGCCGTGCCAGGCGCCAATGCCGACAATCCTTTGCTGCAGGAGTGGCGGGATTCATTTGGAGTTCCGCCGTTTGCTCGCATCCGCCCGGAACATTTCCTGCCGGCGTTTGCAAACGCGTTTGCCGAGCACAGGCGCGAAGTCGCGGCGATTACGAAGGATCCCGCCGAGCCGAGCTTCGAGAACACCATTGCCGCCCTCGAATGCCCGGGCCGCACGCTGGGCCGGATCCACGATTTGTTTCATCTGCTCGCAGGGACCCAGAGCGATGATGCGATCCTTGCAATCGAGCGTGAGCTTGCGCCGCTCGAGGCCGCCCACTGGAATGCGATCCTCATGGACGAGGCGCTGTTCGGAAGGGTGGACACGCTCTACCAGCGTCGTGCTGACCTGAAACTGGTTCCTGAAGAAGCCCGCCTGGTCGAGCGCTATCACCTCAAGCTCACGCGCGCCGGCGCGGCACTCGATGTGCAGTGCACAGCTCGTCTCGCCGCGATCAACGAGCAGCTTGCCACGCTGGGTACGGAATTCGGCCAGCACGTGCTCGCCGACGAACAGGATTATGCACTCACGCTCGCGAACGAGCATGACCTCGAAGGCCTCCCGCCTTTCGTGCGCGCGGCGGCGCGTGCGGCCGGCGAAGATCGAAATCTCGCCGGCACGCACCTGATCACGCTCTCGCGCTCGAGCGTGGTGCCGTTCCTACAATTCTCCGCCCGACGCGACTTGCGCGAAAAACTCTTCAGGGCGTGGATCGCGCGCGGCGATAACGGGGGCGCGACCGACAACAAAGAGATCATCGCCCAAATGGTGGCGTTGCGCGCCGAACGAGCGCGGCTCCTTGGCTATGAGAGTTTTGCCCAATACCGCCTCGCGGACACCATGGCTAAATCGCCTGAAGCTGTGCGCGGACTGCTCGAGCAGGTATGGGTGCGGGCGCGCAGCTACGCGCTCGCCGACCGGGACGCCCTGCAGGCGCTGGCGCAGGAAGAAGGCGGCAATTTCAGGCTCGAGCCGTGGGACTGGCGCTATTACTCGGAGAAACTGCGTAAGCGACGCTGCGACATCGACGAAGCGGCGATCAAGCCGTATCTGCAGCTCGAGCGCATGATCGAGGCTGCGTTCTACACCGCCGCTCGGCTGTTCGGCCTCTCGTTTCAGCCCCTCGCCGACGTGCCGGTTTGGCATCCGGACGTGCGCGCATGGGAGGTACGCGATGCCGACGGTCGTTTTCGCGGAATTTTCTTCGGCGACTATTTCGCCCGTGCGTCAAAGCACAGCGGCGCCTGGATGACGACGCTCCGCGACCAGGAAAAGCTCGCCAGCGATATCCGCCCGCTGGTGGTCAACGTGATGAACTTCGCCAAAGCGAGCGAGGGCGAGCCAGCGCTGCTTTCGCTCGACGATGCAAGAACGTTGTTTCACGAATTCGGGCACGCTCTGCACGCGCTTCTCTCGGATGTGACCTACCCTGCGCTCTCGGGAACGAACGTCCTGCTGGACTGGGTGGAACTGCCCTCACAGCTGTTCGAGCATTGGTTGGAGCAGCCGGAGGTGCTCAGGCGATTTGCGCTCCACCACCGCACCCATGAACCCATACCGGCAAGCTTGCGGCCGCGCGTACCTTCAACCAGGGCTGGGCGACCGTGGAATATGTCGCTTCCGCGCTCCTTGATCTCGAATTGCATTTCAGGCGTTCGCCCGGCGATTTCGACCCGGGCACATTCGACGCCGGGGATTTCGAGCAAAGCGCGCTTACGCGCATCGGCATGCCTTCTGAAATCGTGATGCGTCACCGCCTGCCCCACTTTCAGCACGTGTTCACCGGGGGCAGCTATGCCGCCGGATACTACAGCTAGATGTGGTCGGAGGTGCTCGACGCTGATGCGTTTGCTGCTTTCGAGGAAGTAGCGACGTCTTCGATAAGGCGACCGCAAAAAAGCTGCACGATTACGTGTATGCAGCCGGCGGAGTCCGCGATCCGGCCGAGCTCTACGTGGCATTCCCCGGGCGATTGCCGACGCCCGATGGCCTCCTGCGCCGCAGGGGGCTGCTCGATGCCGTCACACCGGAGTGACCTTCATTGAACATTGATCTAGCGATGGCATATCGCCCGCACACAACAACGGAGGCTTCCATGTCCAATCTCTCCCGGCGAGGCGTGTTGGGTGCTGCAGCAACGGCGACGCTTGTGGCGAGCGGCACCGAGACGTTCGGGCACGGACAGCCTCCGTTCGGGCCGACGCCCACCGTGCTCGCCGGCAAGGAGCTGCCGTCATTTCGGTTTGCGCTTGGAGCGGTGGCGCCGAAGCGGTGGCCGGGAGGCTGGGCCAAGGAAGCGACGGTTGCCGAGTTTCCTGTCTCGGAAAAACTCGCGGGCGTGCTCATGTCGCTTGCCCCCGGCGCTCTGCGCGAGCTGCACTGGCATGCGAACGCCGCGGAATGGGCCTATGTGATCAAAGGGCAGTGCCGGGTAAGCACGATCGATCCCGAAGGCCATTCCCAGATTGCCGATTTCAGCTCCGGAGACGTCTGGTATTTTCCCCGCGGCTTCGGCCATTCGATCCAGGGTATCGGGCGCGACGAGTGCCTCTTTCTGCTCGTCTTCGATAACGGCTACTTCTCCGAATTCGGCACGTTCAGCATCAGCGACTGGATCGGCCACACGCCTGCCGAGGTGCTTGCCAAGAATTTCGGCGTTCCCCCAGAGACGTTTGCGAACTTTCCAAAGTCCGAAGTGTACATCGCGCAGGGACCGGTCCCGCCGCAGCTCCCGCTGGATCCGGCGCCCGGCACATCAACGTCGGAGCGCTTACCCATCGTTATCGCCTGCTTGCGCAGCAGGCGGAAAACTTTCCCGGCGGCACGCTGCGGCTCGTCTCCGAGCGGGAGTTTCCGATCTCCAAGTCAAGACGATGACGGGATCTCTCATGCGCATCAAGCCCGGCGGCTTGCGCGAGCTGCACTGGCACCCGAATGCGGACGAATGGCAGTACTATCTGTCTGGTCGGGCGCGCATGAGTGTCTTCGGCTCCCACGGGCGGGTGCGCCACGAAGAATTCGGGCCGGGCGACGTGGGATATGCTCCGCAGGGTTACGGCCACTACATCGAAAACGCAGGCAGCGAGGATCTTGAAGTCCTCATTGTTCTCAATGACGGCAAGTACGAGTCGATTTCGCTAAGCGCCTGGATGGCCGCGAACCCGCATCTCCTGCTCGCCACCAATTTCCGCGTGCCCGAAAGCACGTTCGACAAATTTCCCAACCGGCAACGGTTCATGCCCGGCTGAGCCTCGTGCAAGCCGGCCCGAACACGACGCCGAGGCATCGAAGTGAAGCGCATTGAGCATTGATCTGCACTCCGGCGGCCATCGCGGAGGCGTCGTGTGCGCGCCGCACTGTGCGGCGGTGGAAGCGGGACGGCTCATTCTCCGCGACGGCGGCAATGCCATCGAGGCAATGCTCGCAATGGCGGCGACGATCGCGGCCGTCTATCCGCATATGAGCCATTTGGGCGGTGACGCTTTCTGGCTTTGGCGCGAGCCGGGCGGGCGCGTACGCGCAATCATGGCCGTGGGGCGCGCCGGCGCCCGCGCGACCCGCGAGCTTTACCGCGAGTACGAAGTGATTTCGCCCCGCGGGCCGCTCGCGGCCCTCACCGTGCCCGGTGCGGTCGCAGGATGGATAGTGGCACACGAAGCTGCCCGAGCACGCGGACGAATGCCGTTGGCCGACCTTCTCGCACCGGCGGTTCGCCACGCGCGGGAGGGCTGCGCGGTCACCAACAGCCAAGCGCGGCACACGGCAGAAAGGCTCGCAGAGCTCGAACATGTTGCGGGCTTCGCCGAGACCTTCCTGATCGACGGCAAGGCACCACAGGCGGGTGATGTGCTCAAGCAGCCGGCCATGGCTGCGACCCTCGAGCAGCTGGGTCATGCCGGGCTCGAGGATTTCTATCGCGGCGATGTCGGCCGCGAGATCGCCACCGACCTCGAGCGGATTGGCAGCCCGATCACGCGTGCGGATGTGGAGGCCTGCCGCGCGCAACTCGCGGAGCCCCTCTGCGTCAAGCTCCGGGAGGCAACGTTGTACAACACGCCCCCGCCCACTCAGGGCCTCGCCTCCCTTCTGATACTTGCGCTGTTCGACCGCCTTGGAGTCAATAAAGCGGGCGAGAGCTTCGATCATGTACATGGATTGGTCGAAGCGACGAAGCGCGCCTTGCGTTTGCGCGATCGGGCGATTGCCGATCCAGACCGTCTGCCGCACTCCGTCGACCAGTACCTCGAACCCGCCTTTCTGGAAGCGGAGCTCCGGCACATCGACCTCCGCAAGGCCGCACCATGGCCGGACGCGTCACGTCCAGCCGATACGGTATGGATGGGCGCTGCAGACGCGACGGGCATGTGTGTTTCCTATATCCAGTCGCTCTATTGGGAATTCGGATCGGGCGTTGTGCTGCCGGGCACCGGCGTGCTCATGCAAAACCGGGGAGCGAGCTTTTCGCTTGCCGCCGATTCCATCAACGCACTCGAGCCGGGTCGGCGTCCTTTGCACACACTCAATCCGGCACTTGCGGACCTGAGCGACGGGCGTGTCATGGCGTATGGGGCGATGGGTGGAGACGGCCAGCCGCAAACACAAGCGGAGCTATTCACGCGCCATGTGTACTTCCGGCAGCCGCTCGACCGTGCAATCGATTCGCCGCGCTGGCTACTCGGCCGGACCTGGGGTGCCACGCATACGAAACTACGCGTGGAGTCCCGATTTGATCCGAGCCTGGTCGAGCGGCTCGAGGCGGCGGGTCACGAGATCGAAGTCTTGCCGGAACCGTATTCTGAGCTGATGGGCCATGCCGGAGCCGTGGTGCTCCATCCGGCGGGCGCCATGGAAGCTGCGCATGATCCGCGCGCCGACGGGGGTGCCGCAGGTATCTGAGGGGGAAGGCTGCGCCTCCGTTCTGCCGCAGTCCGTGATAAGGTGCACTGCTTGCGCTGGTCGTCGGGCACTCAAAGAAAACCTGATGTTTCTTCGCTGCTTCTGGATATTGCTGGCGGGCTGCGCCGGGCTCGGGATTGCAACCGGGTCTGCGCGCGCGCATCCCCATGTCTGGGTCACCTCCCAAAGCGAGATTCTGTTCGCGCCCGACGGGTCGGTCACCGGCGTGCGTCACGCCTGGACCTTCGACGACATGTTTTCGGTGTTTGCCACGCAAGGCATCGAGTCGAAGAAAAAAGGCGAGTTCACCCGGGAGGAACTGGCGCCGCTTGCGCAGGTGAACGTGACATCGCTTAAAGAGTTCGATTTCTTCACGCATGCCAAGGCAAACGGGAAAACGATTGAATTCAACGACCCGGCCGAGGGTTACTATCTCGAATATGATCCCAAGCTCACGGTACTGACCTTGCACTTCGTGCTGCCGCTCAAAGCGCCGGTCAAGATGAAAGACTTGACGGTTGAGGTCTACGACCGCGAATTCTTCGTGGACTTCAGCTTTGCCGAAAAGAATCCGGTGAAGCTCGTCGGCGCCCCCGCGCAATGCAAGTTGCAGGTGTTGGCGCCGGAACAGATGAACGCGGATCTTTCGCAGCGCCTGAGCCAACTCGGGGCCGACCAGCGCGACCCGACGCTCACTATCGGCGACCAATACGCGAACCGGGCTGTGGTGAAGTGCCCATGAGAGCACCGCGCCTCACAGCGCCCGTGCAGATAAATATGATATGGGCGTTGATTGTTTGCGCCGCTCTCGTTTTCCTCATTGCGGGGGTGCTCGACCAAGCGCTCGCACAGATGAGTCCCTTCGGCGCCCCTCGGCCGCAGCCGGCGACGGGCACTGGCGGCGTGCTCGGTTGGATCTTCGCCAAGCAGGCCGAGTTCTATCGGCAATTCTCGGGCTTGATCCGTTCTGCAAAGTCGGATGGCAGTGCCGCCTGGGGGCTTTTCGGCCTCTCGTTTGTGTACGGAATATTTCACGCCGCTGGTCCCGGCCACGGCAAGGCGGTGATCTCTTCCTATATCGTTGCCAATGAACAGACCTGGAGGCGCGGCGTTGTGCTGTCGTTTGCATCAGCGCTATTGCAAGCGCTTGTCGCCATCGCGCTCGTAGGGGTCGCGGCCGCGCTGTTGAATGCGACCGCCACCAGCATGCGGCGTGTCGTGAACGTGATCGAGGTGCTCAGCTATTCGCTGATTGTTTTGATCGGCGTGAGATTGCTGTTCGTGAAGGGCCGCGCGTTTCTCGCGTTGCTGCACACCTTGCACCGCCCTGCCCCGCTCGGGGCTGCTGCGACCCCCGCGGCACATTTTGCGCATCATGATCATCCTGCTCATCATGCGCATTCCTGTTCCCATGCGCAGCGTGATCACCACCACGGCCATGCGCACGCGCATGACGAGGAAGCTTGCGCCTGGGGCCACGCCCATGCACCCGAGCCCGCGGAGCTTGCCGGCCCCGGCGGATGGAGGCGCGGGCTCGCAGCGATTGTTGCCGTCGGGCTGCGGCCGTGCTCAGGCGCGATCCTGATCCTGATCTTTACGCTCGCGCAGGGCTTGTTCTGGGCCGGCGTCGTGTCGACCCTCATCATGGGCCTGGGCACGGCAATTACGGTTGCGCTCATTGCAACCCTTGCCGTTGCCGCCAAGGGCTGGGCGAAACGCCTCTCGGAAAGTCGCTCGGGCTACGGCATGCTCGCCATGCGCGGCATCGAGGCCGCAGCGGCAGTAGTGATCATCGCCTTCGGCGCGCTGCTCTTGAGCGGGTATCTCGTCGCCGAACGGATGATCGGCGTTTAGAGCATGATCCCGATCCCGCTTTGACCCTAACTGAAATCTTCGGGCTTGAGCGCGATGGGAGTTCCGTGCGGCGTACGTTCGGCGGCGTGCTGCCACGCGTGGCGATAGCGCTTCAGCGCCTGTGCATCCGATAAGCCTTTGACCGCCACGATGCGCTCGAGTGCATTGAGCCAGTGTCGGTAATAGGTGGCACCCGTGTCGGGATCACCCGCGGCCTGTGCGCGCCTGA
>JBEVJT010000214.1:0-11496 GCA_040510075.1 Xanthobacteraceae bacterium
GCTCGCCGCCGCTTGCGCGCTCGGCACCCCACGCAGTTGGGCAAGGCGCACGCTTGCCACCTCGGCGGCCCCGGGCACGGGCAACAGCGAGTTGATGGATTCACGGATCCAACGTATCCAGATGAGGGTGATCTCACCCGGGCGGCTCGCTGACGGCAGCAGCGCACGCCATGAGAGCGTGCTGAAAAGCAAAGGCACAAGATGGAACGAGGTGACGGGGACGAGCCACCAGCCAATCGCCAGCATGACGTAAGCAACGGCCGCGGCGCCGCTCTCGATGATCAGGTAGACCAGCAGCAAAAAGCCCAAAAGCGCGGTGATGATCAGCCAGGCGGGGATACGTCTCGCTGCGCCATTGCGGCGAACCATGATGGGCATTCGTCACTTTATCACCCGGCTGCGCCCGCTCCAATTCGCGAGTGGGCGTCGAACCATGCTCAGGAATCCGGCAGTGCGCCGCCGGCTGTTGCCAATCTGATTCTGATTCCATCTGTCAGTTCGCCGGGCTCATCTGATGGTGGCGAGCCGAGAATCCTTGGACTGGGCCTTGTACAGCGCACCGTTCTGGCTGCGCGCCGGGCCGGATATCGGGAGACTATCCTGTTGGCGCGAGATGATGCCGGGGGGCTCGCGAGTCGGCCAAACTGGGGCAGCATCGCCGATGCGCTCACGCACTTTGAAACCGCGCCCCTGGTCATCGCTCCCGCGGCAATCCTCGCGGAAATCGACTGGCTGCAAAGCATTCCGAAGGTAGCGATTGAGCCTTCCGGCTGGGCACTCATACCGCTGCGTCTGATCGTCATTGCGTCAGCGGCAGTAGCCGATGCAATCGTAGCGCTGAAGGCAGACGGCGGGGCCGACGACATGACGTCAGTCCAAGACCGGTTGACACATCGGTTCGGTCCGCCAGTTTCAGTACCCATCGGAATCGACCCGATGGTTGTGACGACAGCGAAGGACATTGCCCTAGCGGAGCGGCGGCTGCTGCGTTCGCTCATAAAGGACAGCGACGGGTTCATGGCAAGGCACGTCGATCGGCGCATTTCGCTGCAGATCTCCCGCCGGTTGGCGGACAGTGCCGTAACGCCAACTCAGATCACCATGATCTCGATCGCCATTGGTCTCTGCGGCACCGCGTTTTTCCTGTCCCCGCTGTGGTACTGGCAAACGGTGGGAGCTCTGCTGGTGCTTTTTCATTCAATCATGGATGGATGTGACGGAGAGTTGGCGCGGCTGAAGTTTCAGGAGTCGCGGTACGGAGGCATGCTCGACTTCTGGGGAGACAACGTCGTCCACGTCGCCATTTTCGGATTCATAGCCGTTGGCTGGACGTTGTCTTCAGGCCTGATGTGGCCATTGTTGCTGGGGGGCGCGGCGGCAGCCGGCACGCTGGGCTCGGCAAGCTTCGTCTATTGGCAACAGATGCGCTTGCGTCGTGTCAGTGGCCCGCTGTTTACGTCTGTTTCGAGCGGTGATGACCGCCTGGCGCGGCTGCTCGATGCTGCCTCAGGCCGTGATTTCATCTATCTGTTGCCCGTTCTTGCGCTGTTCGGCAGGTCAAGCTGGCTTCTTGTCATGGCCGCCCTGGGGGCGCCGCTATTTCTTCTTTTTCTGGTATTTCAAGCAGTGCGAGCAGGATCGAGCAGGCGGGCTGCACTTGCCGCTTGATCGCCGATTGGCAAGCTGACTCCCCCCGCAGCGCTCGACCGCTGGGCAAGGTCGATGAGCTCGGCGCACGAGATAGCTTCGTCCAGGTTGCCTCTGCCCCCGCTCAACACCGCGGCCAGGAAATCGTCAGCCACGCCCGTGAACCAATCCGGGTGATGCGATCCTTCCGAAAGCGATGGCGGACACCTCCAGTGGCGCTCTTCCGAATTGAGCCGCAACGTGACGCGGTCGTCTGCCACCGTGATTTGACCATGCTCGCCATCAATCTCGTTGCAATTGGAACGCTCGTTGCCAGCCCACGTGAGATAGATGTCGGCGGTACCCGAATTCAAAACGAGAGCGAGGCTTGCCGTATCTTCGAGCCGCCATTCGTGGAAGCGGCGGTTGTTGAGCACGGCGGCTATGCGGCGGGGCGCACCAGCCCAGCGCATGACGCAATAGAGCGCATGCCATCCGTGATCGAGCAGGACGCCCCCGCCCGCCAGTTCCGGCTCGATGCGCCAGTTCGCGCTGCCTTCCGGACCGATTGCGGCCGCAGGACCGGTGCGCACGGTCTGCCAGCGAATGGATCGGATACGGCCGATCGCGGCTTCATCGATCAGCGCTGTAATTTTTTTGCAGATTGGCGCCTTGAGCCAATTGTGGACGCTGTGCACGACACGGCCTGCGCGCGCCGAGGTCGCGGCCAATGAGCGTGCATCATCGAGCCGCGTGGCCAGCGGTTTCTCACACAGCACATGGAGACCGGCGTCCAACGCTCGCGTGATCAGCGCGGCGTGACTGCTCGGCGGCGTGCAGATGTCGAGGAAATCCAGCGTTTCGTTGGACAGCAAATCATCTACGGTTTGATACCAGCGCCCACCGGGACAGGCTTGCAAAAAGGCGTCACGCCGCTTCGAAAGCACATCCGTCGCGGCAATCATCGTGACGTCACCGCGCGCCTGCCAGCCGGGCAGGTGACCGTTCGCCGCGACGTTGCCGAACCCGAGAAATGCGCCCCGCAGCACGCCCGCCTCAGTTGAGGCCGAATGTGTGGGAGATAGCGGCAAACGACTGGTCAAGAATGTCGATGCCGAGCATTGCCTCGTCCTCGTCGAGCACAAGGGGCGGGTTGATGCGAATGATATGCGAATAGGACATGGTGATGAGGCCGCGGTTCAAGGCCTCGTGGAACAGAGCCTGCGTGATCGTTGCGTCGAGCGGCGCCTTTGTTGTGCGGTCGGCGACCAGTTCAAGGCCGATCATCAGGCCGCGCCCGCGCACATCTCCGATGAAACGGTATTTTTCCTGCAGCTTTTTGAGCGCGGCAAGCATCACGCTCCCGACGCGGGCGGAATTTTCGGCGAGCCTCTCGTTGACGATGACTTCAACGGCGCCCAGCCCGGCGGCAGCCGCAAGGGGATTGCCGCCGTAGCTCGACGAGCTTCCGCTCGGCTCTCCGAACGGCTTGGCAGCCATTCGCTCGAACGATGAAGCGACGGCACTCAAAGGAAAGCCGCCGCCGATCCCTTTGCCGATGGTCATCACGTCCGGTTTGAGATCGAATTGGTCGGACGCCCACATCGTGCCGGTCCGGCCGAAGCCGGTCAGGATTTCGTCCGCAATCAGGAGCGCGCCGCACTCGTCGGCAATTTGCCGCACCGCATGCACAAAATCGTCGGGCGGGACAACGTTACCAGCCGTGCCCTGCATCGGCTCGAGGATAATGGCTGCCACCTCGCCCTGGGTCTCGTGTTTGATCACATTGCGCAGGTGCTCCGCGCACGCGAGGCCGCAGGAGGGATACTGAAGGTTCCAGGGGCAGCGATAGCAGTTGGCGTAAGGAGAAAGATGAATTCCCGGCGGAAAAGGACCCTGGTGATTGCGGTAGCTGCCGCCAAGCAGCCCGATCACGCCCGCGGTCTTGCCGTGGTAGGCGCCCCAGAAGCCGACAAATTCGAATTTTTTCGTCACGGATTTGGCGAGCCGTAAGGCGGCTTCGACGGCCTCGGCGCCACCCGAAAAAAGTTGCAGGTGGGTCAGGCCTTCGGGCAGCAGATCGCTGACCAGCTTGAGAAAACGTGCACGAGCCTCGGTCGTGAAGCTGCCGAAGGTAAAGCGCCCGAGCTGCTCGCTCAGCCGTTTGATGTAATGAGGATGACAGTGGCCGATGCTGCCGATCGCCACCCCGGCAACGAAATCCAGATACTCGTTTCCATCCACGTCGGTGATGGTGCAGCCGCTGGCGCGATCCACGACGATTTGGGAATAGAGCGCAATCGATTGCAGGCCGGGCGCCATGGCCTCGGCCTCTTGGTCGAAGATCGTCTTGGATTTGGGGCCAGGTACGCTGCGGCGCTCACCCGCGCCGCGTGATTTCTGTGCGCTCTTGGAGGAACCGACGTCGTTCAAGTAATCAACTCATTCCGCGGCGACCAGACGCGGGTGGCGCTGGAAGCGCTCGGCCAGATGGTCCGCAATGAACTGGGCAGCGCGCTCGCGATAAAGGGCATAGCTTGGCCAGGCATTGAGGTCGATGATAACCGGTTCGCCGTTGGCCTGAATGATGGCATCGCCACCGAAAATCTCGAGTCCAAGTGCAGCGGCAGCCGACAGTGCCTGCTCGCGCAGGCGCGAAGCGTCGAACGAGTGACCCAGCATGCCTTGGTGGCGATGATAGAACCACTCGAACCAGGTGCTTTCGCTCGAGACCGCATTTCTCACGCCATAGAATTTGACCAGATCGCCCGGCACGTGTTCCTGAGCGATGACGAACGGGATTCCACGCGCGGCAAATCTCCGCAGTGCGTCCTGCCAGCCTTGCTCCGATGCAGCATACATGACGTCGGAAGGTTGGGTCGCGTGGAAATCGTAGCGCTTCACCCACACTGCGCTGGGCGGCTGCGGAGAGGATGCGCTGGTGGCGATGACCTGGCTGGCGGGCGTCGAAACCCGGTGACGCGCGAAAAGCTCGATCATGCGGTGCCGGTAGGTATTCCCTATGGCCTCCGGCGAATTGATGATGATCGAACCTGTCTTTTGCGCGCATGTCAGCCGATCAAGCACCGCGCCCCGCTCGCACATGGCGAAGATGTTGGCGAAGTGAGTGTCGAACGCGGCGTCGGCCGCGACGAGCTCAACGCTGAAACCACGCGCCTGCAAGGCTTCGGCGACAAGTTCCAGAATTGCGCGGTCGTCCTGGATGCGCCCAGGAGAGTGCGCCACCTCGCGGTAAATGCCCCAGCAGGTCCTGGTCACAGCGGCCCCTTACGAGCAGATGCCCGCCGCCTCGGCGGCTGCAATGTCGCGACGCCTGTCGATATCGAATACCTGCGGCAAAACGATGCCGCATACTGGCTGATGCTCGGCCACGAGCCAGCCGAGATACTCGCGCAGCCGGGCGAAACCCGTAGCAGGCATCGGTGGGCGCTTCGCCGGAAGCCAATAAATGCCCGCGGTGACATGGGTGCCAGCCTTTCCGCCAAGCTGCCGAATTTGGCCGTCGCCGGCGTCGAACGTGGCCCACAGAGGGTCTTCGTCATCGACATGATTAGTCAGACCGAGGGCGACCGAACACCGCGCAAAACCCATCGCCGATTGTACAAAAAACCGAAAATCGCTGATCGGCAAAACGGCGTCGACGGTTGTGATAGCCGCCGGGCCGGGCGCGAGTCGGCTCGCGACTACTTGGAAGCTCGCATAGGATGATGGCGTCGTACGCACGATGAGTTCAAGTTCAAAATCCACCGCGTGGGTGCGGAGCCATTCCCGGCAATCCTGGTTCGTTTCGTTGAGGATGACGGTCAATCGGCGAATCCCCGCAGCCCGGAAGCGATCAAAGGCGAGCTCGATCAGGGGGCGCCCTGCCAGCGGCACCATGGGCTTGCTGATCCGATATCCATCGGCTCGCAAGCGCGTGCCGTGTCCTGCGGCGATGATTCCCCCCTGGATCGAACAAGCTGATTTATCGGTCATTGCAAAATTCTCAAAAGCTCACTCAGTTCGGTGACGCCCTGTTCAAGCGGCGGCTGCGCCGAGGCGTCCGGGTTGACTTGCGGCATCATCCAGATGAAGCGCATCCCCGTGCGTCGAGCGCCCTCGCCGTCGCGGCGTAGTGAATCGCCCACCAATACCGTCGTCTCGGGAGAAGCACGAAGTGCGTTGAGCGCGGCGTGAAAGATCGCCGGATCGGGCTTCTCGGCGCCGACCCGCTGGCTGTCCACCATGACTGAAAAAAGCGATGCCAGATTGGCGCCATGACAGACTGCTTCGAGGTTGCCATAAAAATTCGACACGATGCCGAGCTGATAGCGTTTCCGTAATTCCTCCAATACGGGCCGGTTGCGCACGAAAGCGGCGGAGGCGTCGGACAGAAATCGAGCGGCCACCCGTGCGCCGCGCGGGCTGCACCCATTGACCGGGCGGGATTTCACAGTTTTCACTGCACTGCTCGCGAGCTCAAAATCGAGATTGCAAACCAGCGCATGCACCGTTCCGGCGAGGTCGGTGTGGTGCGGCAATCTTCCGACGAGGGAAGAATCAGCGGCAAAAAAATTGGGCTGGAAGGCAGCCGCTGGCAAGTCCAATCCCTCGGCTCGGTAATAGGCGTGAAAGCGTTCCTTCCACGCCACGCCGTTGGCATCCAGGGTACCGCCGAAATCGAAAAGCAGAGTTTCGATCGGCGCGTTCATCGGCTGTGCGTCCAGACTGATGGGTGGAGAAGATCAGCGATCGGATGCCACAGACCTGACAGAAGGCATCTGAAGTGGAGCATCTGTGGGAAGAGCAAAGCTGCGACCGTCGATGAAGGCGTTGCAGGCCTCGAGCGCTATGCTGTCGCGCAATTGCTGCGGTGGGGTTTTCATGTAATACGCCGATGGCCCCAGTAACGGGCCGGTCTCGCCCCGCTCCAGGGCCAGCTTGGCGCAGCGGATGGCATCGATCACGACGCCGGCGCTGTTTGACGAATCCTCAACCGAGAGGCGCATCTCCAGGTCGATCGGCCCGCCCCCGAAGCCGCGGCCCTCGACACGGATGAAGCACACCTTGTTGTCTTTCTGCCATGGAACATAGTCAGATGGTCCGATGTGGATGTCCCTCGGGTCGAGGGGCTCGTCGAGCTGGGATTGCACGGATTCCGTCTTGGAGATTTTCTTGCCCTTCAGGCGAGTCCGCTCCAGCATGTTGAGGAAGTCGGTGTTGCCTCCGGTATTGAGCTGATATGTCCGATCGATGCCGACGCCCCGGTCGGAGAAGAGCCGCACCAGCGCCCGATGCACAATGGTTGCGCCGACCTGGCTCTTGATGTCGTCGCCGACAATAGGCACCCCAGCCTCCCGAAATTGCTGCGCCCAGTGCGGATCTGAGGCGAGAAAGACGGGAACGCAGTTGATCATGGCTACGCGCGCATGCAGGCACGCGCGAGCGTAGTGCTTGACCGCCTGTTCCGATCCCACGGGCAGGTAGCACAGCAAAATCTCGGCGCCTGACGTGCGCAGGGCGGCCGCCACGTCCGTCGGTTCGAGATCGACGGGACGGAAGGCGGCATCGTCCGGATAATCGGCCATATGCGGCGCGACGCCGTCGAGTACCGGGCCCATTTGAACAATGACGTTCGACACCGGCAGCGCGCTTTGGAACACGCGTGTGCAGTTCGGTTTTGCGAATATGGCCTCCTCCAGCGGGCGGCCGACCTTGCGCCGATCTATGTCCAAGGCGGCGACAAATTCAATATCGCCACAGCTGTAGCCGCCGATCGAGGAGCGCATCACGCCTTCGAGTGCGGTGCCCTGGCGAGCGCGGTAATATTCGACTCCCTGCACCAAGGCGCTGGCGCAATTTCCGACCCCGGCAATGGCTACTTTGATGCGGTCTCTGGCAGACATTGCACCCCTCACGTTGGCGGCGTCGCGAGCGATTTGCCGCGCCCCTCAGGAAAATTCAGTCAGCGCCGACAGCGCGTAGTCGGCTGCACACGACTTCTCGGTATGTCCTGCCGCATTCCCTTGTCACGTCGACCAGGATGAAAACAACGACAGACATTCACTCCATCGCACGCCATGCATCCTCTGAATCAGGAGAGAGTTCCATGCGCGTTTATCAGCTGTTTGGGGGGTGTTGGCAATAGAACGGTTCCGGACAAAAGCCATTGGAAAATCAAGCAGCGGTTGACTTTATGTGTCGGGTGCGAGACAAATTGCCAGTTCAAGGACACAGTTGGAATGGCCGGGGGCATTGTCGCCGTTACGTCGCTTGCTTTAGAGGCTCGTATCGCCCTCGGGCCTTGTGTGTCCGTTATCTGCAGTCAGGGCCCGCGCCTTGCCGCTGCTCTCGAATCGGCGCTTAAGCACGGTGCCTCGGGCATCATTAGCTTTGGCGTGGCAGGAGGGTTGTCGCCCCCCCTTGTCGCGGGTGATTGGGTTGTCGCCGCCGCTGTGCGCACCGGCGAAGAGTTTTTTCCGACGGACCAGGCATGGACGCGGTCCGTCCTGGAGATGCTTCCCCAAGCTGTGCATGCCGACATTCTCGGAACAGACAAGCCGATAACTGATCCACTGGAAAAACAAATACTGCATGCGCAGACCGGCGCAGCGGCGGTCGATATGGAATCGCACATCGCGGCGAGAGTCGCTGCCGCCCATCAGGTTCCGTTTGTTGCTTGCCGCGCCATCATCGACGCGGCCGATAGGCCACTGCCGCCGGCTGCGCTGGTAGGCCTCCGTCCCGACGGCACAGCCGATGTGCTTGCAGTGTTGCGGTCCGTCATAGAACAGCCAAGCCAACTACCGGCGCTCGTACGTACCGCGCTCGATGCGCGGGTCGCTCGTACCGCGCTGCGCCGGGGGCGTCGCATGCTGGGTACAGGGCTTGCTTTTCCGCGTTTCCGCGATGATAGCCCCACTATCGAGCTGGCGCCTCAGCGTGTACCCGCTTGAGGTCGGGCAAGAAGCACTGAAGCTCGTGGGAGCGCGCGAGCTCAGCGCAGGTAGCCTGCATCCCGAAACCAGCGGATCGCGTCGGCGAGGCCCTCCATGTAAGGGCGAGCCCGGAAGCCAAGTTCGCGCTCCGCCTTTTGCGAGCTGTAATACATGCAGTGCTTCGCCATGCGCACGCCGTCCAGCGTCGCGAATGGCTCGCGGCCGGTCACATACGCAACGCTCTCGGCCGCGTACGCAATGGGCATCGCGATCGCGCGCGGTATGCGCAGGCGCGGCGGACGGCGGGCAACCAAGCGGGAAATGTCCTTCACCATCTGCGCAAACGGCACGTTTTGACCGCCGAGGATGTAGCGCTCGCCAACTTTGCCGTTGCGCAAAGCCGACAGCTGTCCGGCCGCCACGTCATCCACATGGACCAGATTGAGCCCGGTGTCGACGAAGCCGGGGATCCGCCCGGTCGCTCCTTGCACGATGATTCTGCCGGTTGGCGTTGGCCGTACGTCGCGCGGACCGATGGGTGTGGATGGATTCACGATAATCGCGGGCAGCCCCTCCTGGGACACAAGGCGCTCGACCAGCCTTTCCGCTGCGATCTTGCTGCGCTTGTAGGCCCCGATCCCCACCTTCTCGGCGAGCGGCATCGACTCATCGGCCACGCCGCCATCCGCATCAACTGCCAGCGTAGCAACGCTGCTAGTGTACACGATTCGCTCTGCCCCCGCACGCAAGGCCTCTTCCATGACGTTGCGCGTTATCAGAATGTTGTTTTGCAGGATTGTCGAAGGGTTACGAGCCCACAGCCGGTAGTCGGCCGCGAGTTGAAAGATGTACTGTACGCCCGCCACGGCTCGTCGAACCGCGGCTCGGTCGCGCAGATCACCCTCAAAGAACTGCAGATCAAGCGCTGCGAGATGATGACGCGGACTTCCCGGCCGGGCGATGGTACGCACCGTAAAGCCCGCCTCGCAGAGCGCTTTTGCGACGGCGGAGCCGATGAAGCCCGTTGCCCCGGTCACCAAAACGTTTCCGTCGGTGTTCATGCGCCCGACGTAGTTCGGATCGAATTTGCGAAACCCGGCAGTGGCAATTTAGTCAAACGATCAGCTGATGCAACTGTTGGCAGTCGGCACTCTTTCGCAATGAAAGCGCAAGCGCTCGCAATACTTCTCGTTGCTGATCTTTTCCAGCCAGTGGGCGTTTCACATATAACTATGATAACTATGAGCAGGAGCATGACTGCGGCGGGGGTAGCCGGCCGAACGAGATTCGGAAGTATGCAATGGACGCGCCGACGAAGGAATTCGCGCTCGCGGGAGCCCTCGAAGAGCTGAAGGCGAAGGGCCGGCTCGTCGTGCACGGGAGCCATCGTCCCATACTCGTCGTCTACGATCGCGGGCGAGTTTTTGCCCTCGACAATCGTTGTCCGCACATGGGCTTCCCGCTCGATCGCGGCAGCGTCGAGGCCGGTATCCTGACTTGCCATTGGCACCATGCCCGCTTCGATCTTGAAAGCGGCTGCACCTTCGACCTCTGGGCTGACGACGTGCCGATCTGCCCCGTCGAAGTGCGCAATGGAAACGTCTGGGTAAAGACCACGTTCGGCCATGCAAATCCCGCTGTTCATTGGCAACGACGCCTTGCGGATGGCCTCACACATGATTTGGGACTTGTTATCGGCAAGGCGGTGCACGGCCAGCTCGCAGCCGATGTGTCGCCGGCCGACATCGTGCGCCAAGCGGCGCTGTTCGGGGTGCATGCTCGCGACGGCTGGGGCGTGGGTCTCACCATCCTCGCGGCCCTCGCGAATATCCTGCCCTTAATGCCCGAGGAAGAAACCTATCTGGCCCTGTTCCATGGCGCACGTCGCGTCGCGGCAGACTGCGCTGGCGAGCCGCCGCATCGCCAACGTACGCCGCTCGCAAGCCGGCCGGATCCGGCAGTCCTCAAGGAATGGATGCGGCGTTGGACAAAGGTGCGGCATCGTGAGGCGGCCGAGCGTACTCTGCTCACCGCGATTGCTTGCGGTCTGTCGCCCGCGCTGTTGGCGGATATCCTGCTTGCGGCCGAGACCGAGCGGGCTTTCGCTGACGACGGCCACTCGCTCGATTTCATCAACAAGGCGTTCGAGTGTCTCGACCTGATCGGCTGGGAACACGCTGCGGCGGTGCTGCCGACCGTGGTCGGCCAGATGGTCGCGGCGCGAGGCGCCGACGAATCCACGGCTTGGCGCCAGCCCGTTGATCTCATTGCGCTGTGCCAACAAGTAACGGGCGAACTGCCAGAATTGTTAACAGCCAGGCGCCCCCTGCATGGCTGGTCAGACCATGCGGCGCTCGCACGAGAGCTGCTCGGCGACGATCCGCAAACGATCGTTGGCGCGCTGAAGCAGGCGCTCCGCGCAGGCGCTGCTCCTGCCGCCCTTGCACGATCGCTTGCTTACGCGGCCGCGCTCAGGGTTGCGCAGTTTGGCAATGCGAACGAGCATGCCGACTGGGAAACGGCGCACCACGTCTTCACTTACGCGAACGCGGTCCACCAGATACTCGAGCGGAGCGTGAGCGCGAACACCGAGGCTCAAGTCACGGCGGTGCGCGGCGTACTGCATGGAGCGATGGCGCTCTATCTTGCTCGCTATCTCAATGTGCCTCCGGCCCGCATCCCGGATGAGAACGGTGGCGAGCTCGACGACCTGCCTGACGATGTCGACACGATCCGTACTGCATTGCTCGATGCCTTCGACCGCCAGCAACAGGTCGATCTCGCGGCGAGGCTTGTTGCACGGCATCTCACGCTCGGGCATCCGCCGCGGGCCCTGATTGTCACCCTCGCGCGTGCGGTGCTGCGCGAAGATGCGGGCTTCCACGCCTATCAGATGCTGGAAGCCGGCATCCGCCAATTCACCGCGTGGGGC